>CAYPOZ010000022.1:6291-14949 GCA_964412415.1 uncultured Isosphaeraceae bacterium
TCAAGCGCGAACGAGGGCTCGCTGTCCGTACGCGCATCGAGGAACTCCAGGTGAGCGACGGCTGCCGCCGCGTCATCGCGCGCAAGCGCATCGCGCGCGAGCTGCTGGTGCGGCCACGGGTCAAAGGGGCGGGCCATCGCCAGCCGCAGCAGAAGGTCGCGCTCGCGCTCACCGAGCGTGCGTGCCTGCGGGTCCTTCGTGTCCAGCTCCGCAATCGCGCGCCGCGCGGCGATCTCGAGCAGGTCAGGGTGCTGCGGGTGCGCGTCGAGGGCCTTTGCGATCGTCGCTGCGTCGATCGGCGCCCGACCCTCTCCACCTTCGCGTGCGGGAAGCAGCGTCGCCACATCAGGCTCCGCCGCAAGTCCCCACGACTTCACCTGCGACTGCGCCCACTCCAGGAAGTCCTGCATGAACTGCTCGCGCGTCATGCCGAGCACGGCCTGCATCGCCTGCGCCTCGCTCTCGCCGCGCTCGTAGCGCAGGAGCAGGCGCGGCAGGGCGTCGGGTCCATGGCGCTCGCGCATGAACTCCACCATCCAGTGCCCCTGCGCGTACGCGAGCGCGCGGTCGGTCTTCCGCTTGGGCCTCACGAATGCCCACTTGATCTCGTCGAGATCGAAGAGCTCGTCCTGGTCGAGCGCTCGCGCAAGCAGCTCGTGCGTGCGCCAGTCGCGCCTCTTGTGCTCCATGTCGACGGCCGCTGCCTCCGTGAGCCAGTGCGGGATCCGGTTCGCGGTGCGGTCGAGCGTGACCGTGTGCACGTACTCATGGCGCACCGTGTCGAGCCAGTCGAATCGCCCGAGGTGCTTGCCTGCCGCTCCCTCGCGCGGCGGCTCGAGCGCGATCACCGGGCCCGTGCTTGCCGCGACGGTGTGGATCCACGGCATGCCGGTGATGCGCACCCCGAAGAACTGGTGGTCCGGCAGCAGCTCGATCGTAGTTCGCTGCGACGGCTCGTGGCCGAAGCGGCCTGCCACCTCCGTGTGCACCGACTCGAGGCTCTGCGCCATGTCGCGCGCGAGCACGTCGTCGATGCCGGCGCGGTAGCGGACCCTGAAGTGCGGCGTCTCGAGCACCTCCCATCCCGCCATCTCCTCCATCAGGTAGAGGCTGAACGCGACGCGCTTCTCGTAGGGGTCCATGCGTGCCGCCTCACGGAGCGCTGCGAGCGCACGGTCATCGCGTCCGGACTGCATCTCGAGCAGGCCAAGCTCGTTGCGCGGCGCGCTCCATGACGGCTCGCGCCTAGCTGCCTCCTCGAGCATGTCGGCGGCGGCCTCGTACTGCCGCGCCATCGCAAGCCGCTCGCCGACCGCGAAGTGGGCGCGTCCGCTGCCTGGGCCCAGGGAGTCGTGCAGCGCCAGCATCGCGCGCATCCGCTCGTCGTCCCACTTGAGCGCGTGGGCGCCCGCCTCGAGTGCGATCGCCTCGCGGTGCGACGGGAATGACCCGCGCAGCGGCGCGAGGTGCTCGAGCGCCGAGTCCGGATCGCCGCGGACCAGCGCAGACTCCGCGCGCAGCAGCGATGCGAGCGGCGCCGTACCTGGCCTCGGAGCGTCGAGCCCCTGCACCGACGCCACAGCCGCATCGATGGTCGCGGCCGCCGACTCCGCAAGGTCGAAGTCGAAGCGCATGAGGGCGAGCCGGCCGATCGCAAGCGCGGCTTCCGAGCTTCGCGGGCACAGCGCCGATGCCTCCTTTGCGGCGGCCATGCCATCCTGCGCGTTGTGCTTCTCCACAAGTATCAGCGCCTCGGCAAGGCGTGCGGGCCAGAAGAGGCGATCCTCCTGGCGCGCGGCGCCGAGCGCATCCATTGCCGCCTGCCACGACGATGCGTCATGCGGAGTCAGTCGAAGGAGTATCTGGATGGCTCCAGCCGCGGCGGCCAGCTCCTCCGGCGTGCGAGCCTTGCGGTCGACGAGGTCGCGGAGCCCCTCGCGCGCGGCAGACGCCGCTTCCTGCATCCTTCCGAGCGATTCGAGCGACCGTGCGCGCAGCAGCGCAGCCTCAGGGCCCGGCATGTCGGTGAGCGCCGCGAGCGCGGCATCGGGCTCGCCACGAATGAGCGCGAGCCGCGCACGCAGCGGCGCGGGAAGCGACGCATCCGGCGCCACGCTTGCGTCTGCAGCGATCGCTGCAGCGCGCGCGCGCATATCAGGGTCGCGGAGGTCGTCTGCCGTCCAGACCCCATGGAAGATGCGCGCGTTGCGCCGCTCGGCAGGCGTCAGCCACTCGGCAGAGACTGCGGCCTGCGCGGCGGGCGGCAGTGACGGAGTCGCGCTGTCGCGAGGGGGCGCATTCACGCGAGACTGGCCGGGCTTGGGCGCGGGGGAATCGGGTGGCGGCTCCTTCGCGGCGGGAGCGGATGGTGCCGCTGGTGCCGAAGGAGGCTGCGCGGCCGGCGGTGCCGCAGGGGGCTGGACTGGCGCGGACGGCGCATCAGCCGGCAGCGGGCGCGAATCGACTGTCCACGATGCGGCATCGAACTGCGGCGGCGACAGCAGTGCGCGCTTTGCGTCGTCGAGGCCTCCATTGAGCGTCGCGTCGCGCAGCAGCACGCGCGTGATGTCGTCGGTGTCCGCAACAACCTCAATGGCGACCGGCGCAAGCGTTCCCTTCTCGTACGCCACAGTGACGCGCTTCACGTCACGCGCAAGCGGCCTGCCCGGCCGCGGCACGAGCGCAAGCGCGAAGAGCCCGTCCGCCCGATCGGAAAGGCGCTTGAAAAGTGGCGCATCCGGCAGCGCGCACACCGAGACCTCGAACTCACGCTCGACGTCCGCACGCGGCTGGCCGAGCGGCACTGGGAACGGCCCCTCGCCCACGCGCAGCGGATCAAGCGTCTCGCCGGCGCGCACAAGCTGCCGGCGCGTGAGTCGCTTGCGCGGGGTGTCGAACTCCAGGAGCCATCCTTGCTCGAAGATGAAGAGCCGGCTGTCGGCGCTTCCCCTTCCGCTTCCGTCGATGTACTCCTCCATGTGCACCGCGATGCGGCGGCCCGGACCGGGAAGCCCATCGACCACCACACGGCCGCGGCGCACCTCGCGGTCGTCGCTCAGCGCATCGACGCGCTCCATGGTCACGCCCGCAAAGAAGTCGCCCGTCGCCTTGCCCGACCGCTCGAGCTCGTCGAGCCAGCGGCCGGCATCCTCCTTGGATTCGCCGCGCGATGCGGTGGCCGCATACTCCGGTGCGGTGGTGGCAGCAGGTGCGGGGGGTGCAGACTCGGGCGGTCGTCCAGCGCCATCTCCTGCGGGTGCACGCGACGCCAAGGCTGCCGCGCAGGTGATCGCCGCACCGAAGCATCGCGCGCGACGCTCAGCCCCTTGCGGCGCCCGGCGCACCTCAGCCAATCGGCACCTGCGCGACGATGTCGAGCCCGAATCCATGGAGCCCAGGCATCTGCTTTGGATGGTCCGTCAGCACGCGAAGCCTCCGAAGGCCAAGGTCCCGGAGGATCTGGCCGCCGATGCCGAACTCGCGCGCGTCCATAGGTCGCGCACGCCCGCCGATTCCATCAGGGCGCGTGAGGTCGGGCGCATTGCAGTCGTCTCCGGCCGCACGCTGCACGCGGTGCAGCATCTCTGCCAGGCCATCCTCGGATCCCTCGGGCCGCAGGTACACGAGCGCGCCACGGCCCGCATCGCGGATCGCACGAAGCGACGCACGAACCGTTTCCTGTCCGGTGCGCCCAGGCTTGCTGCCGCTCCATCCGCCGAAGATGTCGCCGAGCACGTCGCGACGGTGCATGCGCACAAGCACAGGCGACTCGATCACCGGCACCTCGCCCGACTCGCCAGGCACCCCGACATCGAGCACGAGCGCCACATGCGGAAGCGGATCGACCGTGCTGCGCCAGGCGAGCATCGTGAAGGGCCCTTCAGGCGTGCTGATCGGCACGCCGCACGATGGCTCGATGCGCGTGATGAGCGTCTCCTGCGCGAGCCTGTGCTCGATGACCTGCTCCACCGAGCACATGCGAAGGCCGAGCTCGGCGCACATCACCTGCAGGTCCGGGAGGCGCGCCATCTCGCCATCCGCGCGCACGACCTCGATGATGCACGCTGCGGGGCGGAGTCCCGCGAGCCTGCAGGCCAGGCGGGAGAGATCCACGCCGCCCTCGGTCTGCCCGGTCCGCACCAGCACTCCTCCGTCGCGCGCGCGAAGCGGGTTGATGTGCCCGGGACGCACGAAGTCGTCGGGGCGGCTCGTTGCCGATGCGAGCAGCTGGATGGTGGTCGCCCGGTCGCGCGCGGAGATGCCGGTGCCGACGCCATGCCGCGGATGGCCGTCCACGCTGACCGTGAAGGCGGTGCCCCGCACGCTCGAGTTCACGCCAGTCTGAGGGCCGAGGTCAAGCCGCTCGCACGTGGCCGAGTCGAGCGCCACGCACAGGTATCCGTTGGCGGTGCGCGTGAGCCAGTTGACGAGCTCGGGGGTCGCGAACTCCGCGGCGCACACGAGGTCGCCCTCGTTCTCGCGCGCCTCGTCGTCGACGAGCACCACTGCCTTGCCTGCCCGTAGGTCGTCGAGGATTTCACGGATAGGCGCAAACGGCATGGATGACTCTATGGCTGAGGGGGCGTGATGAGCGCGAGCGCAGGAAGATGATGCGCTCATGGGCTGAAGGTGAACCGCTGCCACACCGGCTTCGGTCCCGCGGTGTTGAGCGCGTAGACGATGCCGTCCTCGTCGACCGCCAGCAGGGTGGAGTTCCAGCGGCCTGAGGGATTGAGGTCGAGCGCGATGCCCACCATGCGCGATCCGCCGCGCGCTGCGCCCTGAGGCTGCGCAGCCTGCGGCGCAGCGGCAGCGTCGCCTGCTCCGCCGGCTGCCGACGCGTCTTGCGCATCGGGTGCTGACGGCGCAGACTTCGCGGGCGACTGCGCAGCCTGGGACGTCTGCCCCTGCTTCTGCTGCGACGCATCCTTGCCCGACTGGGCGCTGCCCGCCGCGATGCCCGCACCGAAGAGGATTGCACCTGCGCACACCTGTGCGGCAAGCCGCCACCTGCGGAGCGCTCGGTCGGTCCGGTCGAGCCGCACGAGCAGGGCGTGCGTCACCTGGGCGGCGGTGTCAGTGCTGGATGCGTTCACGTCTATCGTCTGGTGTGGTGTGGTCATGGTCGGTCCTCGTGCCGATCACCCTACCATCGCGCGATGCTCCGCGAACAGCAGAGAAGGACCCACGAGACGTGGCTCATGGAGGTCACCAGCCTCCCTACCGCAGCCGGCCGCGAGGAGCGTGTGCTCGCATGGCTTGATGCCTGGATGCACGCACGGCGGTCCCGGATCCGTGTCACGCGCGACGATGCCGGCAACTTGCTGATCCTCCGCAAGGACATGCGGCGCGGCGACCGCCCCGTGCTTGCCACGGCTCACCTGGACCACCCGGCGTTCGTGGTCACTGGGCACGGCACCACGCGGCGTGCTGGTTCGCGCGCGCGCGCCATCCGTGCTGTGCGGCCAATCCGAACCCTGACGCTCGAGTTCCGCGGCGGGGTGCACGACCCGTACTTCGCCGGCGCACGCATCGAGGTCATCGACATGCTCGGTGGCCGGCACGGCGCCCGCATCACATCGCTCGACGCGGCCGCGAAGCCATTCAAGCGCGTGGAGGTGACGCTCGATGCGCCAGCGCGCGCAGGGTCGATCAGGGAGGGCGACATCGCGCGCTGGGCGCTGCCTGCGCCGCGCATCGTGCGCCGCGAGATGCCCGCGGTTGAGCCAGGCAGTCGCACACGGAAGGTACGCATCATCGAGACGCACGCATGCGACGACCTCGCCGCAGTCGCGGCCGCGTGCGCCGCATTCGACAGCCTGCTCTCGAGCGCCCGCGCACGCCGCTTCGGGCTGCTGTTCACGACGGCCGAGGAAGTGGGCTTCATCGGCGCGATCCATGCCGCCCGCGGGGGATTCGTGCCTCGCGGCGCACGGCTCATCTGCCTCGAGAACTCGCGCAGCTTCCCGCACGACTCGCCGATCGGCGCAGGCGCCATCCTGCGCGTGGGCGACAGGCTGAGCGTGTTCAGCCCGCATCTGACCAATGCGCTCAGCGAGCTCTTTGCGGCATACGCGAAGGCCACGCCGGGCTGGGCATGGCAGCGCAAGCTGATGCCGGGCGGTGCATGCGAGGCGACCGCGTTCGCGTCGTACGGCATCGAGTCCACCTGCCTGTGCCTGCCGCTTGGCAACTACCACAACATGGCGGACATCGATGCCGTGCTGGCGGGCAAGAGGCCCGCGCGCGTGGGTCCCGAGTTCGTTTCAGTGGACGACTTTCACGGGCTCGTGGACATGCTCCGCGTCGCGGTGGTCGGGCTCGGTGCGGGCCGTGCGTCCGCTTCGCCGGCGCACCGGCCGCTGATGGAGCGCCTGTACCGCGAGCGACAGTCGGTTCTCGCGGGCTGAGCCTCGCCGATCCGTAGGATCTTCGTCCCCATGAGCGATGCCCCATCCATGCAGACACCCGCGAGCGCGGCGGCGCCTGCGAGCGGCCATGCGTGGGACATCGCGGGCTCGCTCGCGAAGGTCCTTCGGGGTGCCATCGTCACGTCTCTCGGGGTCACGGCTGATGACGCGGATCCTGCGCTGAGACCAAGCACCAACCCAAAGTTCGGCGACTACCAGGCCAACTTCGCGATGGCGCTCTCGAAGCGGCTCGGTCGGCCTCCGCGCGAGATCGCGTCGGCGGTCGTCGATGCCGCGCACGGTCCGCTCGCCGCCATCGCCGATCCCCCCGAGATCGCTGGCCCCGGCTTCGTGAACATCCGCGTGCGCACCGAGGCGCTCGGCGACGCGCTCGATGCGATCGACTGCCCGAGCCTCGGGGTCCCCGACGTCAAGGGCACGCGCACCATCGCCGTCGACCTCTGCGGAGTGAACGTCGCGAAGCAGATGCACGTGGGCCACCTTCGCGCCACCATCATCGGCGACACTGTCGCACGGCTGCACGAACGAATGGGCTGGCGCGTGTGGCGCGAGAACCACCTCGGGGACTGGGGCCTTCCGATCGCGATGGTGCTCGCGAGCCTCCGTCGCCGTGGCGCCGACCTCGACGCGATCACCCTCGCAGACCTCAACGTCGCCTACCGCGCGGCGCAGGCGGAGTCCGCTGACGACGAGGCAGGCCTTGCGGCGGCGCGCGCGACCGGCACCGGACCGCACCGCATCATCGAACTCGAGGCGCAGCACGAGGGCGCATCCGCAGCTGCAGAGGACGCGCGCCGCACGCTGCGGCTGCTGCAGTCCGGCGACGAGGCCACTGTGGCCGACTGGCACAAGCTGATAGACGTCACCATGCATGAGGTCTTCGAGACGGCGAGCACGCTCGGCGTGGACCTCCGGCCGGAGCACAGCCGCGGCGAGAGCTTCTACCGCGACCGGCTCGCGCCCACCGTGGATGCGTTCGTGCGCGGCGGGCTCGCCACCGAGGACCAGGGAGCGATCATCGTGCGCTTCCCCGAGCGCGAGCGCCCGCTCCTGATCCGCAAGAGCGACGGCGCGTTCCTCTACGCCACCACGGACCTCGCCGCCGTGCGCTTCCGCGTGCATGAGCTTGGCGCGGAGCGCGTCGTCTACTGCGTCGATGCCCGCCAGCGCGACCACTTCGCCGACGTGTTCGACGCATGCCGCATGATCGGGTGGACGCGGCGCAGCGATGGCACCGATGCGGATCTCCGCCACGCCGGGTTTGGCGCCGTGCTCGGCGCCGACAAGCGCCCGCTCAAGACACGCTCAGGCGAGAACTTCACGCTCAAGGCACTGCTCGACGAGGCCGTCGAGCGCGGCACGCTCGAGGTGCGCCGGCGCGCGGAGGATCCCCAGGCCCCCACGCACGGCATGAGCGATGCCGAGCTCACGCGCATTGGGCGCGCCGTCGGCATCGCCGCCGTCAAGTACGCGGACCTCTCGAGCGACATCTCGCGCGACTACGTCTTCGACCTCGACCGGATGGTCTCCTTCGAAGGCGATACGGGTCCCTACCTGCTGTACGCGCACGCGCGCATCTGCGCGATCATCTCCAAGGCAGGCGAGATGGATGCCCGCGCCGCAATCGTCCCGGCCGCGGCCGAGGAGCGCGCGCTCGCGCTGGCGATCCTGCGATGGCCGTCGACGTTGGCCGACGCGGCGCACGCGCTCGAGCCAAACCGAATCTGCGGCTACCTGTTCGCGCTCGCTGGCGCGTTCAGCGCCTTCTACCAGGCGTGCCCCGTGCTGAAGGCCGATGACCCGGCCACGCGCGCATCGCGCCTTCGGCTGTGCGCGCTCACGCGGCGCGTGCTTGCAGACGGCCTGGGCATCCTCGGCATCGACGCTCCGCCGCGCATGTGACTCGCCGTGCCGCGTGCTGCGGTGCGGACGCCTGTGTGCGGGTCGCGCCCCCATCGCGCCCTCGCGAGCCCACCTGTCGAACTAGCCTCCGCGGATGCCCTCACGATTCCCGAACCTGCGCCACGTGGACCATCCGCTGATCCGCCACAAGGTCAGCAGCCTGCGCGACCGCACCACGCCGCCTCACGAGTTCCGCCGTGTGCTCTCGGAGGTGGCGGGCCTGATGACCTACGAGGTGTGCCGCGAGCTCGAGACGGGACCGGTCGAGGTCGACACGCCGCTCGAGCGCACGACGGCACACAGGCTCCTCCGTCCGATCACGAAC
>CAYPOZ010000022.1:14992-19885 GCA_964412415.1 uncultured Isosphaeraceae bacterium
GGCATGACGCAGGGCATCCTGCACCTGATTCCCGAAGCGCGGGTGGGCCACATCGGCGTGCGGCGCGACGAGCTCTCGGGCATGCCCGAGGGCTACTACGTGAAGCTCCCGCCCGATGTGGGTGCGGGTCCAGTGTTCCTTGTGGATCCGATGCTCGCCACAGGCGGTTCCGCGGCACACGCGTTCAACCTGCTGCAGGGCGCGGGGTGCACTGACCTTCGCCTCGTGTGCCTCGTTGCCGCACCCGAAGGTGTCGCGCGCCTCGGCCGGGAGTTCCCCACGATCCGCATCTACACCGCAAGCCTCGACCGCGAGCTCGACTCGCGCCTCTACATCAGGCCGGGGCTCGGCGATGCGGGCGACCGCTGCTTCGACACGTGATTCTCGCGACGCGCGCGCAAGCACGTTCCAAGGCGGACACTCCCGCGTTCGGTCACGACTTTGATGGGTGCCACGGCGTGTCGCCCACGCCCGCAACCGCATTCGCCCGCCGCGCCATCGCGAAGAGCATGTCGCTGAGCCTGTTCATGTAGCGCATCGGCCCTGCGCCCACGGGCTCCACATGCGACAGCGACACCATCAGCCGCTCTGCGCGGCGGCAGATCGTGCGCGCAAGGTGCAGTCGCGACGCGAGCTCGCCGCCTGAGGGCATCACGAAAGTCCGCAGCGGCTCGTTCGCGCCATCGACCTCGTCGATCCAGCGCTCGACCTCGTTCACGTGCGTCTCGGTCACGCGCATGATGCGGTCGCTGTTGTTCGCGCCCTCGGGCGTCGCAAGGTCAGCGCCGATGTCGAAGAGCCGTGACTGGACCTGCAGCAGGATCTCGTGCACGCGCGCCTCGTACGCGACATCGCGCCGGCAAGCCGCCATCGCCGTGCCGATGCTGGCGTTGGCCTCGTCGACGGTGCCGTAGGCCTCGATGCGCGGGTGGTCCTTGCTGACGCGCGCCCCGCTGAAGAGTCCAGTCGTGCCGTCATCGCCTGTGCGTGTGTAGAGCTTCATGGTGTAGGGTGGTTCAGGGGTTTCGACGGCGAGCGCCATCAGGATGCAGCGGCGCACGCAAGATTGGGTCAGTGAGTGTTGGCGTCAGTCGGAGCGCAGCGTGACTGCTGGCGGCTCCGTGCGGGTGCCAGACGCATCGGTCACGGCCACAAGGAACCCCTCGCGCAGCGCGGCGCTTGCCCACTCGCCACTGGCGGACAGCGCGATCATGGCGACCTGGTGCGAAGGCTTCAGCTCGCGCGAGCGCTCGATGCGGCGGAGCACCTCGACCAGCGCATCGACCGGCGAGGCGCCGCGCCGCATGCACTCGACTGCGAGGAACGAACCGCACACACCCATCACGAGCTCGCCCGCGCCTGTCGCTGTCGCAGCGCCGGCTTCAGGATCCACGTAGAGCCCATGGCCAGGAATGGGCGAGTCTCCCACGCGGCCTGGCAACTTGAAGGGAAGCCCGCTCGTCGTGCATGCGCCGGCGATGCTCCCGCGCGCGTCACGTGCGATGACGCCCACAGTGTCGTGATCGGTCCAGCGACGTTCGCCGAAGAGCGCACCTGCACCACCTCCACGGTCGAGCGGACGGTGCGCGCCGCGGTCAACGCCATCGTCATGCCCCGTGCGGCGACCGGCCTTCCACTCGTCCCACGCCGCGCGCGCGCCATCGGAGAGAAGGTCCTCGGCCGCGATGCCAATGCTCTCGGCGAACGAGTCAGCGCCCTCGCCGACAAGCATCACATGCGGAGTGCGCTCCATGACGGCACGCGCCATGCGCGCAACCGAAAGATGCCTTGCCACCCCGGCGACGGCACCGCATCGCGCCGGCCCGAGCATCACACACGCATCGAGAGTCATCCGGCCGGCCGCATCGGGCAGGCCACCTCGCCCAACCGAGTCGATGGCCTCGTCGCGCTCGGCGACATCCGCGACAACAGACACCGCATCGAGCGCCGATCCCCCCTGTGCCAGCCCGGACCATGCCTCTCGGCTCCCCTGCATCGACATGCTCCATGTCGAGAGGATGAGTTGATTGGTTATAGGACTGGAATCGGCCGACATCGACACGGAAGTGTAACTCCGCCCCTGAAGATGAACACTGCTGCATCACTCGGGCTGGTGCACTCGTATACTTCGCTAACACGGTGTTTACCCGCCTCTGGCGGGCAAACGGGACCACTGCAGGCGCTCCGTGCATTTCTGTCCCTGCCTGCAACTCATCTCGGGCTCATGCCCGACCGGAACCAAGCCGACCCGATCGATCGGCGTGATCACCCGGACCTGACTGGAAAGGAACATCATGAAGAAGCGCACAGGATTCACGATCGTCGAGCTGCTCGTCGTCGTGGCCATCATCTCGCTGCTGATCGGCATTCTGCTGCCGGCCATCGGCAAGGCACGCGATGGCGCGTACGTCACGCAGAGCCTCGGCAACCTCCGCAATCTCGCGGCCGCGAACGCGCACTACGGCGCCGACTACGCGGACCGCCAGTTCTCGCTGTCGCCCGACGACCTCGGCCTCTACGGCGGCAACTGCCAGCAGTACGTCGCGATCACCTGCCCCGCACAGCCGATTCTCGGCTGGGACTCGAGCGGTGGCCTTTGGGGCTACTGGTTCCCTGGCCCGGTTCCGCCGTGCAACCAGTACCCCGGCAACTGCGGCAACTTCGTGTGCATCTTCCCGATGAGCTTCAACGCAGGCGATGGCTTCTTCGGCACCTGGCAGATGTGCAACCTCAAGGCCTTCAACCCCTACGTGAATGCGCGCTGGTACGACAAGGTCTTCTTTGCGCCCAAGGACAAGTGGTCGCTCGCGCGCGCCGAGCGCGGCCTTAACAACTCAGGCGAGTTCACCATCCTCCCAAACATCCCGGGGCAGGTCGTGTTCTCGACGTACCGCTTCAGCCCCGCCGCGATGTGGGCCCCTGACGTGCTCAGCTCGAACGCCCAGCAGGGCGCAAACGCTGGCCGTCCGCAGAACTGCGGCCCTGGCGCGTGGCGCACGCCGTCGGTCGGCCAGGCGAGGTTCCCCGACCTGAAGACGCGCATGCTCGAGCACTACTGGCTCCAGAACCGCGACGGCGGCGAGTACAACCCCGGCGTGTCGCCGCAGACCCCTTGGTTCTTCAACCACGGCTACAACTCGGCGCCTGCCACGCTGTTCTTCGACGGCCACGTCGCGATCGCTGGCGTCGCTGAGGCGCAGGAGTCTGATGGCCGTGTGGCCCGCCAGAACCAGACCCAGGCCGCGGGACAGCCTGCGCTCCACCCAGGTGGTCGCGGTCTCTGGCAGCGTGCCACTCCGCTCGGCGCGAACGGCTACTACAACCAGCTCGCGTACGACATGGTCGTGGACAGCGCGTACCACATCCTCACCACGGATGGAATCCTCGGTCGCGACTTCATCGGCGCGAAGTGATTCGCCTGACGTGAGATGAGGATCGCGACGGGCTCCCCGGCGCGAACCTCGCAGATTCGATCGATCCGCCGGCCGCTCGCAAGGGTGGCCGGCGCTGTTTTTGCCGGAGTGCTGCAGCACTGCGGTGGACCTTCGGTGGATGGCAGGTACATTTCACTCCATAGAAAGGGGTGGCATGAACCAGTTCCCCCGCCGCCTGCGCGGCTTCACCATCGTCGAGCTTCTCGTGGTAGTGGCGATCATCTCGCTGCTCATCGGCATCCTGCTGCCGGCGATCGGCAAGGCACGCGATGGCGCGTACGTGACGCAGAGCCTTGCGAACCTGCGCAACCTTGCTGCCGCAAATGCCCATTACGGCGCCGACTACCAGGACCGCCAGTGGACCTGCATCCCTGACGACTTCGGCCTCTATGGCGGCGGCAACTGCGCGCAGTACCAGGCGATGACCTGCATCCCGCAGATGATCGCAGGATGGGACTCCAACGGCGGTCTCTGGGGCTACTGGATTCCGGGCCCGATCCAGCCCTGCCCCCAGTTCCCGGGAAGCTGCGCGAATATCGTCGTCTACTACCCCAACGAGTTTTCCTACGCCAACGGCGTCTTTGGCAGCTGGCGGCTGTGCAACTACAAGTCGTTCAACCCGTACGTGAACGCGCGCTACTACGACAAGGTCTTCTGGGCGCCGAAGGACCGGTTCAACCTCGCGAAGGCCGAGCGCGCGATCAACGGTCCGGGCGAGTTCGCCCCGCCGTCGACCGTGGGCGGCAACTCGATCCGCTCGACGTACGTCTTCAGCCCCGCGGCGATGTGGGGCCCTGCCGTGCTCAGCTCGCGCGCGACCGATGCCAACACCGCGGGCAGGCCCAACATGTGCGGCCCCAGTGCGTACCGCTCGCCGTCCACCGGCCAGGCGAAGTACCCCGACCTCAAGACGCGCATGCTTGAGCTCTACTGGCTCCAGAACAAGGATGGCGGCGACTACAACCCGGGCATCACGCCGCAGACGCCGTGGTTCTTCAACCATGGCTACAACTCCGCGCCGTGCACGCTCTTCTTTGACGGGCACACCGCGCTTGCCGGCGTGGCGGAGGCGATGGAAGGCGATGGTCGCGTGTCGCGGCAGAACGTCAATGATGCGAGCGTCGGCGCGAATGCGCGCGGCCTCTGGCACCGCGGCACGCAGCTTGGCGGCGACCAGTCGGCGTTCTACACCAACCAGGCCTACGACATGATCGTGAACACCGCGTACCACGTGCTCACGGTCGACGGCATCCTCGGCCGCGACTTCATCGGCGCGAAGTAGGCGGTACTCGTGCCCCGCTTTGGGGCACGGTTGAGGGGCTGCGGTCTACGGCTGGGTGCAGCCCCATCGAGCAACGTGCGAGTCACCGCTTGGCGCATTCGCGAATGCCCCGCCCACACACAGCGACTGCCGGGTCCCGTCGCTGTGCACTGTCACGACGTTGACGGTGCCATTCAG
>CAYPOZ010000023.1:0-2373 GCA_964412415.1 uncultured Isosphaeraceae bacterium
CTCGATGATCGAGTAGGCATCGGTGCCGATGCCCGTATCCATGAAGAGTTCCTTGATGTCGCGCAGGCGCACCTTGCGGCCGTTGATCAGGTACTCGCTGCGGCCGTCGATGTAGAGGCGGCGCGTCACCTCGACGACATCCTGGTCCACCGGCAGCGCGCGGTGCCGAACCTCCGCGCGGTGCACCACCCGGTCGAACTCCTCGTCTGCGGAGCTGAGCGAAGCATCGGGGCGAGCGGACGCGTCGGTTGCCTGCCCTGCAGGTTCCGTAGGTCCGGCAGCGCCATCGCCGACGTCAACGTTGGGCAGATCCTCGCCGGGTTCCGTGTCCAGGGCAGCGCGCGGCGCCTCCAGCACTGGGTTGTCGAAGACCAGCGTGACGGTCGCGCATCCCATGGGCTTGCGCACGGCGCTACCCGCGAAGATGACGTCCACCATCGCGCTGCCGCGGAGGCTCTTCGCGCTGCGCTCGCCGAGCACCCAGCGGATCGCGTCGACGACGTTGCTCTTGCCGCAGCCGTTGGGGCCGACGATGCCGATGATCGGCTCGTCGAATGGGAACTCCGTGGTGTCTGCGAAGCTCTTGAAACCGCTCAGAATGAGCTTCGATAGACGCATCTCCGACCTCCTGTCGCCTGCGCTGGCACCCTTCCGTGGGTCCGCACGACGCGGGCTTATCTGGGGACAGTATCTCGCCTGGGCGCCTGAGTATCAAGACCTGCTGCAGGCTTGAGGGGATCGGCGGCAATGGTCGGTCGCACGGCACCTGCCGTGGGCGCGTCCTCCACCTCCTCCTCCTCGTACTCCGGACGGGCATCGCGGGGCTTGTCCTCGTCCGCCTTCACGATCGAGGCGAGGATGCGGTCCTGCTCGGCCTTGAAGTCGGCCTTGATGTAGCCCTTCTTCCAGATCTCGTGCAGCGCGCCAATCGTCTCGCTGTAGCTCATCCCGACCCCGGGGGCAGGGCGTTCCACGGTGGTCGTGTGCCCAAGGAACCGTGCCACCTCCGCGACTTTCGGCTGCACGAAGTCCGTCATGGGGGGCATGCCGTCGGTCGGGCGGTAGAAGACCTCAATCGACTTCTTGCCCTCGTCGCCCTTGAACATCAGGCGTCCGGACCATGCGGTCAGCGTCATGGGCCGCACGACCTCGAGGTCCGTGCCGAAGATCGCGATGCGCGGCTCGCCGGACTGGGAGACGTAGATCATCGGCTTGGCGCTCGGCACCACATCGACGCGGAATCGGCCGCTGACGTCCTGGCTCTGGACGATCGGGTCGTTCCGGTCGCGCAGCTCCTCGAAGGCGGTCAGCCTCACATCGATGTCGTCATCCTCGAGCAGGCTCCGAAGCCCCAGGTCCACCGACGGGTTCGAGGACATCCGGCCAAGGAGGCGCACGGCCTGCACACGCACGCGGCCGGACCCGTTGCGCGCGAGGTCGAGCAGGTGAGGCACGGCGAGCGCGTCATCGAGCTTCGCGCCGGCGTCGAGCGAGGCGAAGCGGGGCTGCTCCTCGGGGAACGTGTAGAGCGGACGCACAGCGCCGAGGCTCTTCTTGCCGAGCGCCTGCCATCGGAGGCTCGCGGCCGATGCCGCGCCCGGGTTGTTCGTGACGCTGCGCGCCACCTGCGACGCGAGCTGCTCAATGGGCGCTGTGGTGATCGGCGTGTGCCGCAGCACCTGGATGAACTCGTCCGTCCGTGCGCGCCACGACGGCGGGATGTGGATGTCGATCAGCTCGCTGCTGCGGCCGCGCGCGGTGTCGTCCTTCTGCCCCTTCTCGCGCGGGAAGTAGGAGTTGATGGCGTTGGCGATAAGCCGCGCGCGCGCATGGCTTGGCGTGGAAAGGCGCAGCTTTACCGTCATGTCACGCGTGACCTCGCCGCCGTTGAGGACGCGGCCGCTCATGCGGTTGACGGTGTCCACGATCTTGCCGCTCTGGTCAGCGAAGGGGTTGATGACGATCGGTCCGCGCCCCTCGGCCATCGGCCGCGCCTGCTTGCTTCCCGCGATCAGAAGGCCAGGGCGAAGGTCGCACGTCCAGAGCTTGCCGCCCTCGAGGCTCGTCGTCGCGGTGCCCGGAGCCACGTACACGCGCAGGTCGAACTTGGTGCCCTTGACCGAGCCTGGGTTCATGAGCCCCTCGACCACCACGATTGCCGTGTCCTCGGAATCAAGCAGCGACTCGGGCGTGAAGTTGACCTCGGCGACCGTCGGGTCGCCGACGCCGCGCCGCGCGAGGTCCTGGATCATGTGCTGGCGGACCTCATTTGGCGCAATCCGGCTGCCGGTGCCCTTGAGTCCCACCACCACGCCATACGCGCGTTCGAGCAGCCAGGTGGCGGTCAGGTACTCGTTGTCGAAGGGTGGATCC
>CAYPOZ010000023.1:2383-2971 GCA_964412415.1 uncultured Isosphaeraceae bacterium
CGATCATCGTCTCCGCGGCCACGGTGCCGCGCATGATGGGATCGGCGTCGATCTCGAAGCTGACTGGATCGGCGCGCGTTGTCTGGACCGTCGGGTCAGCCTTCTCGATGTTCGAGCAGGCGATGGCCGCGATTGCTGCGAGCGCGGCTGCACCGACTGCCACGAGCGGTCGGGCGTGGCGCACAGCGAGGGGCTTGTAGCGGGTGGAGTCCATGAATCCGGTACGGGCAGCTCGGGACAGTGAGCGCTGCAGGACTCGAACCTGCGACACCCGCCGTGTAATGGCGGTGCTCTGCCAACTGAGCTAAGCGCCCGAACGGCGGATGGTAGCGCTCGCCACGACCTAGACTTGCGGTGCCGTGTCCGACCCGCACCAGAGCGAGCAGGGGAGGGATGCCGCTGTCCATCGCGGGGCTCCGGTGGTGGCGGTGACCTTTCCCGAGGACCTGCCGGTGGCGCAGCGGCGCGAGGAGATCGCCGCCGCGATCGAGCGGCACCAGGTGATCGTGGTGCAGGCGGAAACTGGATCCGGCAAGACGACGCAGCTCCCCAAGATCTGCCTCGCGGCCGGCCGTGCCGAGCAGGGAT
>CAYPOZ010000023.1:3053-4754 GCA_964412415.1 uncultured Isosphaeraceae bacterium
AGCCTCGGCGCATCGCAGCGCGGTCGGTCGCGACGCGCATCGCACACGAGCTCTCCTCCCCACTGGGGTCCGTTGTGGGCTACCAGGTTCGGTTCGACTCGCGCGCGGAGGCCGGCACGGCGATCCGCGTGCTGACCGATGGCGTGCTGCTCGCGCAGCTGAGGCGAGACCCGCTGCTGTCGCGCTACGGGACGATCATCATCGACGAGGCCCACGAGCGCACGCTCAACATCGACTTCCTGCTCGGCTGCCTGGTGCGCATCTGCGCGCGAAGGCCCGAGCTGCGGGTGATCGTGGCCAGCGCGACCATTGACGCATCGCGCGTCGCGGCGCACTTTGGCGGTGCGCACGTGCTCTCGATCGACGGACGGCTGCATCCTGTCGAGATCCGCTGGCGCCCCATCGATGCGGACACCGAAGACGACATCGTGCCCGCCCTCTGCGCGGCGGCCGATGAGGCGCTTGCCGCGGTCGGCCACGGCGATGTCCTTGCGTTCCTGCCTGGCGAACGCGAGATCCTCGACTGCGCGGAGTCGCTGCGCGGACGCACCGACATCGAGGTGGTGCCGCTCTACTCGCGCATCCCGGAGGCTGAGCAGGACCGGATCTTCGCGCCATCGACGCTGCGCCGGGTGATCCTTGCCACGAACATCGCCGAGACGTCGGTGACCGTGCCGCGCGTGCGGGCGGTGATCGACTCCGGGCTTGCGCGAATCAAGAGGTTCAGCGCGCGCAGCCGCATCCAGCGCCTTCCCGTCGAGCCGATCTCGCAGGCGAGCGCCACGCAGCGCGCGGGCCGCTGCGGGCGCATTGGTCCTGGCGTCTGCATCAGGCTCTACGACGAGCTGGCGCTCTCGCGCCGCCCCGAATGGCCGGAGCCCGAGATCAGGCGCACCAACCTTGCGAGCGTGCTGCTGCAGATGGAGTCGCTCGGCCTCGGCGCGCCGGAGTCCTTCCCGTTCATCGACCCCCCTTCGCCACGCGCGATCGAGGAGGGGCGGTCCACGCTCATGGAGCTCGGCGCCTTCGATGCGCAGCGCCGACTCACCGCAGCTGGGCGCAACATGGCGCGCCTGCCCATCGATCCGCGTCTTGCGCGCATGGTGCTCGAGGCGTCCCGCGAGGGTTGCCTCGACGATGCGCTTGTCGTCGCGGCGGCGCTATCGGTGCAGGACCCTCGAGAGCGGCCCCAAGGCCAGGAGCAGGCTGCCGATGGGGCGCACGCGCGGTGGCGTCAGCCCGACGGCGACTTTGCGGGGCTCCTTCGGCTCTGGCGCGCATGGGCCGACGCGCGCGCCGCTGGCGGAAGCGGCGTGCAGCGCAGGTGGTGCCGTGATGGTTTCCTGTCGCACCGCCGCATGCGGGAGTGGAGCGACGTGCATGCGCAGCTTGTCCGGCTTGTGAACGACCGCATGGGCGAGCCGCACCGCGCGGGACCGCCTGACGGGCCTGCGCGGCTCGATGCGCTGCACCGATGCGTGCTTGCGGGGTTCCTCTTCCAGGTCGCCGAGCGCACACGCGCGGGCGAGTACGTGGCGGCCGGTGGGGCGCGCTTTCGAGTCCATCCATCCTCGGCGCTTGCCAAGTCGCTGCCGCGGTGGATCGTGGTGGCCGAGATCGTCGAGACGACTCGCCGCTGGGGCCGCCTCGCGGCACGCGTGCGTCCTGCCTGGATCGAGAGGATCGCACCGCACGCGGTGC
>CAYPOZ010000023.1:4764-5246 GCA_964412415.1 uncultured Isosphaeraceae bacterium
GCATTACGTCGGAGCCGCACTGGGTGCGCGCGACAGGCCAGGTCGCAGCGTGGCAGCGTGTGACGCTCGGGTCGCTCACGGTGATGCCTCGGCAGCAGGTGCCGTACGGGCCTCTCGACCCAAGCGGTGCGCGCGACATCTTCATCCAGAGCGCGCTGGTGGATGGGCAAGTGCCGAACGAGCGTCCTGCATTCATGGTGGCGAACGATGCGCTGCGTGCGTCGATCGAGCGCCTCGAGAGGCGCGAGCGCCGGCCGCTGCTGGCCGACGCGGAGGCGCGCACCGCCTTCTACGACGCGCGTGTGCCGGAGCATGTGCACTCCTGGCCGAGCCTCGCGCGGTGGATCGCAGGGGCCGAGCGGCAGGATCCGTCCACGCTTCGCATGACGGAGGCTGACCTGCTCCGTGATCCGCTCGCCGCTCGCGATGCCGGATTGCCCGAGTCCATCAGCGCAGGCTCGACCGTGGCGCCGATCCGGTAC
>CAYPOZ010000023.1:5256-8116 GCA_964412415.1 uncultured Isosphaeraceae bacterium
GCGCCCGGCAGCGAGGTCGATGGCGCCACCGTGCGGATCCCGCTTGCCGCACTTGCAGGCCTCGATGTCGAACGGCTCTCGTGGGGACTTCCAGGCCACCTTGTCGCGCGCATCGAGGCGCTCATCAGGACGCTGCCCAAGCACCTGCGCGTAAGGCTGCAACCGGCGCGGCAAGTCGCCGAGGGAGCGGCCGAGTCGCTCCCGTTCGGGGAGGGGCAGCTCCCTGCCGCACTGGCCGCGCACTGCTCGGCAGTGGCCGGCCTTGCGGTCTCGGCAAGCGATTTCGAAAGCGCTGCGATCGACCCGCACCTCTCGATCCGGCTCGAGGTCGTCGGCACCGACGGGTCGTGCATCGCCACCGGCAGGGACATCCAGGCCCTCATGGCCGCTCATGGCGACGCCGCGCGCCGCGCATTCGTGTCGCTGGCTGCGGCGAATGGGGCTTTCGTGCGGCGATGGCATGTCGATCGAAGCCTGCGCAGCGATCGCAGCGCCTGGTGCGCGTGGGCCGGTGACGCTGCATCCCAACGCATGGGAGGCATTCGTGGCCCACCGGGAGGGAGCCGTGTCGCACGTCGCGGCGTTCATCGCGCCTGCGGTGCGCCGCATCGCGGAGTCCTCCCGTGACTGGCTCGCTGCAGCGACGATGGCGGGCACAGGAGGCATCGCGGCATGCGTGGCGCGCCGAATCATCGATGAGGCCCATGCGATCCCCCGCAGCGCATCGGAACTGCGTGCGATCGCTGATGCTGCGCGCGATGACGCGGGGGGGCTCGGTGCGCGCGTCTTCGAGGTCCTGCAGGTGTGCGGCGCACTGTCGGTAGCGCTCTCGTCGGCGCACGATGCGCTTCAGCAGGCACCGCAGTGGGCAGACGCGGAGGCATGCCAGCTCGAGGAGCACCTGCGCATGGTTGTTCCCGACGGGGTCGTCGCCAGCGCGCGTTGGGAGCGGCTCGTGCGGCTGCCGTCGTGGGTGTCCGCCATCCCGATCCGGGTCAGGAAGTTCGCACGAGGGCACAGGCCCGCGTCTTCCGCCGCAGAGGGGGTGGAGCTGTGGAGATGCCGGTCCGCATGCGTGACGCGCAGGATGGCATCCGGTGGGTTCCGTGCCGCGGCTGGCGTCGAACCGCGTGATGCGTGGAGGGCGATCGAGGACTTCCGCGATCTCGTCGAGGAGCACGTGCTGAGCGCTCACGCGCAGGAGCTTCCGACCGCGCGTCCCGCCGGGGCATCGCGCCTCGAGCGCGCGTGGGAGGCGCTCACGCGCGCAGTGCCGATGCAGGCATCGACCACGGCCTGAACTTCTCGTTGCGGCCCGACAGCTCGTCGTGCAGCAGCGCTCGGCTTGGCCCGAGCCGGCTGGCCACACCCGAGTCGATGAGCGCGGACGAGTCCGCAGCGCTGCACTGGAAGAGCACCCTCCAGTCGAACTCGCGAAGCGCGGACCTGTCGATGGAGCGCGACAGGCTCGCGCCGTTGTCGATCCATAGCCAGGTGTGGATGCCAAGCGCAGGGCCCTCCCGCGCAACCGCCGCGAGCACCCGGTCAGGCGAGGGTGGCGCATCGCTCGCGCCGAAGGAGTAGTCGTCCTCGTTGCGGCGGAGGGCGCGCACCCGCTGCACGCCGTGCACCATCACGAGGATTGCGGGCTCCGTGACCCGCTGCGCCGACTCGCGCTCCGCCACTGCGGCGGCGACCTCTGCAAGCGCCCCTGCCGGATCCGCTGCGCGGACGACCCGCGCAGCGAGCCCCGCTGCGGAGGCGGCACGCTCGAGAGCGCCGAAGGTGGGCTGGTCCGGCGTGGTGCTGTCCACCAGCACGAGCTGCGCGTGCCTGCACTGCGCGGCGACAGACTCTATGGCCGCGATGCCCATGGCGACAGCCTGTTCCTCGTCCTGCGTGATGACAAGCGTGTTGGCGCCGCTGCGCCGCTGCAGCGTGATGTGCGTGGGCTCCGAGATGGCGACCGCCTCGCCAAGCCACACCTTGGGCGCAAGCGCATCGGCTGCGGCGCCATCGCGCAGTGCGCGGGCGCTGCGCAGGGGCGCGCACTCGGCAAGCCGCACGGGCGCGTTGCCCTCGAAGATCACCAGCGGCGCACGGCGCGGCTGCACCGACGCACGCTGCGCCACCGCATCGAGGCGCGCATCGCGCTCGCGGTCGCCAAGCCACACGATCTGGAAGGGGCTGTTGCCCTCGAGGAGCCCGCCCGCATCGTTGTAGATCGCCTCGCCTGGGCGCGCAAGCAGCCGCGCCGCGAGGTTGTCGTCGGAGAGGATGAGCTGCGAGTCGCTCTCGTTGCACTGAAGCGCGATCCTGACGCCCATCTGGCCCATCGTCGTGCGCGCGATCGTGTATGCGCCGCCGAGCGTCTGCGAGCCCAGCACCGCGTGCATGCCGAAGGCGCGGCCCTGACGCACGATGCGGTCGAGCAGCGCGCTCGCCTCCTGTGCGACGTGGTCATCCTCGATGAAGAGCTCCTGGAACTCGTCGATGATGAGCAGCGCGCGCGGCATCGGGTCGGAAGGGCGCGCCGCGCGGTAGCCCGCGAGGTCCTGCACGCCTGAAGCGCGGAAGAGGTCGCCCCGGCGCCGCAGCTCGGCATCGAGTCCCTGCAGCACGGAGATGCCGAACTCGCGGTCGCTCTCGATGGCCACCACGCGCGCGTGCGGCAGCCTGTGCGTCGCGTACGTGCGGAACTCGACTCCCTTCTTGAAGTCGATGAGCCACATCTCCACCTCGTCTGGCGAGTAGTGGAGCGCGAGGTTGGCGATCAGCGCGTGAAGGAGCGTCGACTTGCCGCTGCCGGTGCGTCCTGCGATCAGGACATGCTGCCGTGTGCCTTCGGCGAGCACGAGCC
>CAYPOZ010000023.1:8126-19848 GCA_964412415.1 uncultured Isosphaeraceae bacterium
TCGCCGCGGACCTGCACCACGAGGAGCGCGGCGCCGCCCTCCTGGCCACCTGGTTCCCCCCGGCGGTCTGCGACCCGGTCCGACTCCACGTCCGGGCCAAGCGGTACCTGGTCGCCGTCGAGCCCGGGCTCCGCGACACCCTCTCCCCGGGGTCGCAGGCCAGTCTGCTGCGACAGGGCGGCCCGATGACGCCCGACGAGGTCGCCGAGTTCGAGCGGACTCCCGGACACCTCGAGGCCGTGGCGCTCCGGCGGTGGGACGACGCCGGCAAGGTCGAGGGACTGGACGTCGCACCGTTCGCCGAGCACGAGCCGCTGGAGGCGGGTGGCCCCCGCACGCCCGAGTGGCACGCTGAGGCGCCTCGCGCTGCTCTCTGTCCAGGGCGCGCCCTCCGGCGGCGCAATCGCCGCAAAGGGCACCTCCACGCGCGTTGACTCTGCGGCGCGCTTGCCGAACCTGCGGACCAGCTCGATGGCATGCGGCCCCGACGGCGCCTGGGCAGGCTCCACGCGCAGGCCTGCAAGGGGATGCGTTCGTGCAACCCACGCTCCGCCCTCCGATGCGATGCACAGCGACCGCTGCCGCACCATGGCAAGGTCGCATCCTGGAGCATCCGGCTGGCGCACATCGCGCAGGAGCAGCGTGTGCACGCCGCACCGTGCGCCGCCTGCCGCGATCGCGGAGAGACGCCGCGCTGCCTCGTCGGTCAGCGACATCGGGAAGTCGCACATGACCACGAACCTGTAGGGCTCTGCGATCTCGCCTGCGCGGCGGTTGTACGCGTCGAGGCTCGGGAACTCGTCGCGCAGGTACTTCTGGATCACGGTCTCGAGGTGCTCGGAGACATCGGCGAGGCGCTGCTCGATGTGGCGCGGCTCGCTCCAGATGCGGCCACCGACAATCGCGTCCGACTCGTCGGCGAGGTGCATGAAGCCAGCGAAGCTCTCGCCCATGCCTACCGGGTCCAGCAGCAGGAACTGCACCTTTCCCGGTGGAAGCGCAGCCAGCAGGCGGAGCATCGCCTGGTGCAGCATCGCGATGCCGGTCGCGCGCCCGGCAAGGTCCGACTCGATCAGCAGCGAGCCGCGTTCGGGCAGCGCAAGGCAAAGCGGCAGTGCCGCGTCGATCGGCGTGCCAGCGGGCCACGCGAAGTCGGCCTCGGTCGGCACGGCGCCTGGAATCGAGGGAAGGTGCACCTGGACAGTGCCCACCGTGACTCCCGGCGCCTCGTTCGCCTGCGGAGGAATGGATGCCCCTCGCCATGCGGGGCTGTCCCACGCGGGATGGGCAGCGTCGTTGCGCGCGACGCATCCGCGCACAGCGTCAAGCCAACTTGACTGCGCAGCGCGCCATGCCGATGCCGCAGCCGCGCGCATGGACGAGAGGTCCTGCGCAAGCCGCTGCGTCGTGTCCGAGTGGGAGGCCAACTCGGCGGAGGACGCCTCGTCGTGGATGCGGCGTGCTGCGTCAAGCGCGGCCACGCACTCGCTCTCCGCGGCCGCCACTTCGGCGTCGCGCTGTGCGTCGAGTTGCCGTGCGACGCCTCCGTACTTGGACTCGAACTCATGCATCAGCTCGCCCTTGCGCCTGGTGATGCGCTCGATGACCGGATTCCACCGTGCCCTAGCTGCGGTCACGGATGCGTTGCGCTCCTGCTCGCGCGCCCACTCTTCCTGCTTCCGGACGCCCTCGGCCTCCGCAATCGCATCCGTCGCGCACGCTGCAAGCGCATCGCGTGCACCATTGGCTGCGCTCGCGCACCGGCGCACCGCCGTGGCAGCGCCGGCCCATAGGGCACCGGATGCGCCAGCCATGAGCAGGCCAAGCAGCGCTGCCCCGGCGAGTGCGCGTCCTGCGGGCACCGAGTCGACCATCGGCACGGGGACGGCAAGACCGAGCGCGCCACCGACTACCAGCCCCAGTGCTGCGCCAACCGCGAGCGCAACGACGCAGAGCCCAGCCAGGACCGGCGGCCGGGCAAGCCGCAGCATCCGCGCGGCCGCCATCTCGGAGTGCGCCTGCTGCGCGGCGGCAACGGACTCCCGTGCCACGTCAGCCCACCCGGCGCCGGGGGGCAGCGCCAGCGGCTCGGGCGGCGCGGTCCTGAGTGCGGCGCCATGGGCCGACTTGCGGGCAAGCGCCTCCATCGACGCAAGCGCGCTCCGCATCGCATCCTGGGCGGCACTCAAAGATGCCTTCGTCCGTTCGCACTTCTCGCGCGGGCCTTGCTCGCCGGAGTCGTAGATGGTCTCTGCCATCCATAGCGCGCGCTCGAGCTGCGACTGCGCCTCCTCGAGCTGGCTCTCCGCGAGGTCCTGCACCTTGCCGACCGCCTCGCGGTGCTGCTCCCGCATGCGATCGCTGTGCCGCGCATGGCGGCCTTGCGCGGCGCCAACGCGCGCATCGCGCCGCTCGATGGCCTCGCGCAGGGTTCGGTCGCGCTGCTCGCGGATCTGGCGCACCACCTGCGCATGCCGGACCCTCTCGCGCTCGGGAAACTCCGTGGCATGCCGCGCGAGGTTGGCCCGCGACAACTCAAGCGCCGCGGCAGCGGACACGAGTCCCTCGAAGGCACTGTCAACCGCCGCGGCGATGCTCGCATCAGGCGCGCTCGGGCCGTCGGAATGCACAGGTCGAGTGTACGACCCCGCCGTGGCGCCGGAGCGGGCCTACAGGTCGCGCGTCTCGCGCTGCACTGCGTGCGCGAAGTGCTCCATCCGCTCGATGGCAAGGAGCGCCGCGCGGATGCGGTCCTCGAGAGGGTCGATGCGCTCGCGCTCGACCGACTGCGCTGCCGCATCGTTCCAGTCCCGGCGCACGTCCGCCCACGCGATCCGCAGCTCCCGAAGGGTCTCCTGCATCTTGACTCGCGACGACGCAAGGCTCACGAGGCGCCCCCCTCGGGCGTATGGGGCGCATCGCTCCGCTCACGGGGCGCATCGCTCCGCTCACGGGGCGCATCGCTCCGCTCACGGGGCGCATCGCTCCGCTCACGGGGCGCATCTCCTCGTGCGCGGGCGGCAGTCTCGATGTCGACCTCGTCGCCGCGGTAGCGCGCGAGCGCCTCCGCCATCCGCGTGATTGTGGACTGGGCCTCCACGGCATCGCTGTCGATCCATGCCCCGATCGGCCCGAGCCCGGCCTTGAGGAGCCCGATCTCCCTCGTGACCTCGGCCCTCATGGCGCGGATTCGTCGAAGCACCCCCTCGATCCGGTCAAGCCGCGCATTGGCTCGCTGCAGTGCCTTGCGCTCGTCCACGACCGACACCTTCCCGCCGTCGATCGCAGGCGTCATCTCCTTGCGGTAGAGCGCGCTCTTGGCTGCAGCGACGGCCTCTGCCGCTCGCCGTCGCTCCGTTTCCCAGCGCAGCGGGCCGTCGCGCTCCACCCACGCGTCGATCAGCTCAGCATGCGACACCGCCTCGGACACAGCCTGGAGCAGCTCCGTGCGCGCCTTCGCGAACACAGCCTTCGCCCGCATCAGGCTGTCGATGTCGCGGACGTTGGCCTTGGAGTCCACGTCCAGTCCGTCACTTCTGGTTGAGGTACTCGTCGATGCGGTCCGCCTTGCGCAGCAGGAACGGCACATGGGACTCGCTCGCCTTGATGAACCGCTGCAGCACCTTCACGGTCTGCTCGAACTCCTCGACGAACTTGGCCTGCTCCTGGTCTCGCCACGTCTGCGACAGGCCGTTCAGCCGCACGGACACGGTCGAGAGCCCGGCTTGGAGGTCGGCGTTGAGCTTGCGGAGGTCCTGCGCAAACCGCCTGAGTTCCGCTGGATCGACAACGGCCTTGGCCATGCGCCGATCATAGGTGCCCTGCGCACACGTAGCCTTCCGCGCATGATCGAAGTTCGCGACCCGGCGACTGGGCAGGTGATCGGCAGCGTTCCGGCTGGGGGCGCGCGCGAGGCCGTCGAGGCACTAGACCGTGCGGCCACTGCGCTGCCGATTTGGCGTGCGCACACGCCATCGCAGCGCGCAGCCGTGCTCCGCAGCGCGGAGTCGCTGATGCGCCAGTCAAGGGATCGGCTGGCGGCGATCATCACCTCGGAGAACGGTAAGCCGCTCGACGAGTCCTGCGGCGAGGTCGACTACAGCGCCGACTACCTCGCGTCCGCCGCTGACGAGACCGAGCGTCTCCACGCCGAGACGATCCGCGCACGCCGCACGGACCGCCGGCTGCGCGCGATCCCCGGTCCTGTTGGCGTGGTCGGCGCCATCACGCCGTGGAACTTCCCGCTCGCGATGATCGCGCGCAAGAGCGCTCCGGCGCTCGCTGCAGGGTGCACGCAGGTCGCCAAGCCATCGGAGCTCACGCCGCTGTCCGCAATCGCCTTCGCCGAGCTTCTCGCGCGGGCGGGCCTTCCAGACGGCTGCGTCAACATCGTCACCGGCGATGCCGCGGCCATTTCGGATGCGTGGTTCGCCGATGGCCGCATGCGCAAGCTCTCGTTCACCGGCAGCACGGACACTGGACGCATCCTCATGCACGCGGCTGCGCAGCACATCGTTCGGCTGGGCCTCGAGCTCGGCGGCCATGCGCCCTTCATCGTGCTCGCCGACGCGGACATCGACGCCGCGGTGGCCGCAGCGATGGCCGGCAAGTTCCGCGTCGCTGGCCAGACCTGCGTGTGCCCGAACAGGTTCATCGTGCACTCGAGCGTGCATGACGCGTTCGCGGAGCGGCTCGCGGCCGCGGCGTCCGCGCTCACAGTGGGCAGAGGCAGCGATCCGGCCACGAAGGTCGGGCCGCTCATCGACGATGCCGCCGTCGCCAAGGTCGAGCGCCACATCGCCGATGCCGTCGCGGGTGGCGGCACCGTGCTGTGCGGCGGCGGCCGCGTGCGCGTCGAAGGCTGCCTCGACAGGTTCGTCGCGCCGACCGTCATCGCGAATGTCCGGCACGACTGCCTCGCGTTCCGGGAGGAGACCTTCGGCCCGCTGGCGCCGATCGCCAGGGTGGACTCCACCGAGTCCGCTGTCGCGCTCGCCAATGCATCGCCATGGGGGCTTGCCGCCTACGTGATGACGCGCGACGCCGTCACGCTCGAGCGGGTGGGCGCCGACCTTCGCTGCGGCATCGTCGGCGGCAACGTAGGCGTCATCAGCGACGCCTACGCGCCATTCGGCGGATGCGGGTGGAGCGGCTTCGGCCGCGAGGGCGGCAGGTGGGGCGTCGATGAGTACGTCAGCTGGACGTACCGCTGCGACGCCTGCTGACGCTCAGCAGGCCCGCCGACCTCAGCCTCGCGATGCCGACCGGGCTCACTCCTCCGAGTCGCCGAAGCCCTCGTCGTCGATCATGTCGTCGCCGAGATCGTCGATCACGCCGTCGGCCTCCGCGCCGGCCTCGCCCTGCATGAAGCTGGAGAGGCGGCCCTTGCGCACGGGGTGCTGCAGCTTGCGCAGCGCCTTGCTCTCGACCTGGCGCACGCGCTCGCGCGTGACCTTGAAGATGCGGCCGACCTCCTCGAGGGTGTACGTGTAGCCGTCGCCGATGCCGTAGCGGAGCTTGAGGATCTCGCGCTCGCGGTAGGTGAGCGTGCGCAGCACGTCGTTGATGCGCTGGCGCAGCATTTCCGTGCTGGCGCTCTCGGCAGGGGCTTCCTGCTGCTCGTCCTCGATGAAGTCGCCGAAGTGGCTGTCCTCGCTCTCGCCGACCGGGCGGTCGAGCGAGATCGGGTGCCGGCTGACCTTCATCACGCGGCGCGTCTCCTCGATGGGCATCTTCGCGCGCAGCGCGATCTCCTCCACCGTCGGCTCGCGGCCGAGCTCCTGCAGCAGGTGCTTCTGGATCGTGCGCAGCTTCGACATCGTCTCGATCATGTGCACCGGCACGCGGATGGTGCGGGCATGGTCGGCGATGGCGCGCGTGATGGCCTGGCGGATCCACCACGTGGCGTAGGTGCTGAACTTGTAGCCGCGCTTGTACTCGTACTTGTCCACCGCGCGCATCAGGCCGGTGTTGCCCTCCTGGATGATGTCGAGGAAGGGCAGGCCGCGGTTTCGGTACTTCTTGGCGATCGAGACCACCAGGCGCAGGTTGCCGCCCGAGAGGTCGCGCTTGGCCTGCTCGTACTCCAGGAACGCGCGCTCGATGCGGCGCACCCGCCGGTCGAGGTCGTCGGCGCCCTCGAGCACCATTCCGCGCAGGCCGTCGATCTCGTCGCGCATGACCTGCACGTCCTCGGGGTCGAAGCGCTCGGGGTGCTTCTCCGCCTTGCGCAGCTGGTGCTGGATCTCCTTGACCTTGCGGTCGACGCCCTGCAGCTTGCGCAGGAGCGGCTGGATGCGGCTGGTGCGCAGGCAGCACTCCTCGAGCAGCACGGCCACCTTGCGGCGGTTGTGCTCGAACTCCTTCAGGAGCGACGCGCGCTTCTGCTCGCCGGGGCCGGCGTCGAGCGCGTCGAAGATCTCGCGGTTGCGGCCGAGGAGCCGCTCGATGGTGGGCAGGTTCGCCGGGATGCGCGCGGCGAGGGTCTCCTTGTGGTTCTCCTCGGCGGTCGAGATGCGCATCGTGCGGTCGAAGGGCAGGGTGCCCGCATGCACCTGCTTCAGGATCTGCACGGCCATCTGCGCGGCGTAGTCGCTGGCGAGCGTCAGCCGGCGGAAGCACATGCGCGTGGTCTCGATCTTCTTCGCGAGGCGGATCTCCTCCTCGCGCGTGAGCAGCGGGATGGTGCCCATCTGCGTCAGGTACATGCGGATCGGGTCGTCGATCCGCTTCGAGCCCTGCTCGGCGAGCGCGGCCTCGACGGCCGCCTGGGTCTCGGCGTCGTCGAGGATCTCCTCCTCGGGCTGCGTTGCCGCCGCGGTCTCCGGAGTCTCCGGAAGGTGCTGCTCGTCCTCGAAGCCGCCGTCGAAGTCGACCGGGGGGCCGTCCTCCTCGTCGATCATCTGCACCTTCGGCGGCTTGCTCGGCTTCTTCTCGTCGCGCTGGAACTTGAGGTTCGTCTGCAGCGGGGCGTCGAACATCTCGCCGCCGTTGCGCTTGCGCTCGGCCTCGTCGATCAGCTCGATCCCGAGCTCCTCCAGGAGCACGATCATCTCGTCCACCTTGTCCGGCTCGACGAACTCGTCGGGCACGCAGCGGATGTACTCCTCGTAGCTGATCCACTTCCGGCCGCGGCCGATCTCGACGAGCTGGCGGAGGACGGGAGTCAGGCTGGACAGGGCAAGTGACACGGGTGGTGGTCCAATCGGTTCGGGGCGTTCGCTCGGGCGGAAGGGCCGAAGCAGAACACATCGGTCATCAGGAATGTCAGGCGCAAAATCCCCTGAATGGGGATCAGTCAATCAGTCTTTATCCGTCACCGGGCGGCCCGGTGGCGCGTCCGGCGCCTGCGGCCGGGCCGGAACGACCCGAGCCCGGCAGGCGTCCAAACGCCGTCGGGTCCCGCCCCCGGTTGCGAATGGCCTCCAGACGCGCGGCGAGGGCCGCCGGTTCGTCGGAATGCCGTCCGAAACGGGGAGAATCGGTGAATACGCCGCCGCGAACGCGGCGGATTCGCTCAAATGCGTCGACGGCCTCCTGCAGGCGGGCGTCGACCTCGTTCTCGGACGCAACGCGGCGGGCGCCGGTGATCAGCAGTTCGGTGGCCAGGGTCTTTGCCTCGGGGTCCTCGAGCTCGGCGAGCAGCTCGCTCGCGCCGAATGCCCGGCCATCCTCCAGCCAGACGTGGATCGCTTCCATCACCGCGCGCGACAGCGGGTCCAGGAACGACTCGGGGGTGACCGCCTCGGGAAGGGGCAGCGACGTCCCGTCGTCGAGCAGCACGCGGCAGCGGCCCCCGGAGGGCCACGCCACCAGGACCGAGAGCAGGTCGCGCTCGGCCGTGCGGCGCGCGCGGGACTGCGCGGGGTTGAAGCCCTGCGCCTCGAGCGAGGGGCGCGGCTCGCGCCCCGGGTTGGCGGCGCGCATCGGTTCCTCCGGAGCGGCGGGGCGCGGGGCGGGCGCACGCACGGCCTCGAGCGCCGCCTCGAGCTCGCGCTCGGGCAGGCCGGTGATCGATGCCAGGCTCGACATCACCATGGTGCGCCGCAGGCCGGGCATCGAGCGGAAGCCGAGCTCGACCAGGCGCGCGAGCGTCGCCTCGATCCGCTGCTGTCGGGCGCTCAGCCCGTCGGCGGCGCGAAAGTCGGTGCCGAAGCGGCGCACGAAGTGGGCGAGGGCGTCCTCGCTCCTGGCGAGCGCCTCGTCGAAGCGGGCGCGGCCGCCCGGCTGGCGGAGGAGCTCGTCGGGGTCGAGCTCGTCCGGCAGCGTGCAGATGCGCACGTCGACGGGCTCCGCGAAGAAGGCCTCGATGGCGCGGTCGGCCGCGCGCTGGCCAGCGGCGTCGCCGTCGAAGAGGAGGACGATCTTGTCGGCGAGGCGCTTGAGGACGCGCGCGTGCTCGCGCGTCAGCGCGGTGCCGAGCGTGGCGACCGCGTTCGTCACGCCCGCCTCATGGCAGGCGATGACGTCGGTGTAGCCCTCGCAGATCACCGCGGTGCGGGAGTCGATGATCGACTTCTTCGCGAGGTGGATGCCGTAGAGCCCGCGTCCCTTGTGGAAGACGCCGCTCTCCGGGCTGTTGAGGTACTTCGGCTCGTCCTCGGGGTCGATCTTCCGCGCGCCGAAGGCGATGGGCGCGCCCATCTCGTCGCAGATCGGGAAGATGACGCGGTTGCGGAAGCCGTCGATGGGGCCCTGGCGGCCGTCGCGGACGAGGCCCGCGGCGCGGAACACCTCGAGCGGCGGCACGGCGTCGTCGCCCTTGGCGCCGGCACGGTGCTCGCGCAGGCGCTCGAGGTGGCGCACGAACGAGTCCCACCCGGGCGGCGCGGTGCCGAGGCCGAAGCGCTCCTGCATGGCCTCGGGGATGCCGCGGGCGGCGATCGCCGCGCGGGCGGCAGTTCCGGCCTCGGGATGCGCGAGCGCCTTGCGGAACCACGCGGCGGCGATGGCGTTGGCGCGCATCAGGGCGCGGCGCGCGCTGCCGGCGCCCTCGTCGGGGCGCGCCTGGCGGAGCTCGATGCCCGCGCGCTGGGCCAGCGCGCGCAGCGCGTCGATGAACTCCATCTTGTGGTAGTTCATCATGAAGTCGATGGCGTTCCCGGCGGCGCCGCAGGAGAAGCACTTGTAGAAGCCCGCGCCCTTGTGGGTGACCACGGTCATCGACGGCGAGCGGTCGTCGTGGAAAGGGCACAGCCCGACGTGCTCGCGGCCCTTCGGCTTCAGCTGCACGTGCTCGCCGATCAGCGCCGCCAGGTCGGTGGCGTCGAGCACGAGGTCCCGGTCGGATTGTCCGAGCGAGTGGGGCACGGTCGTTCGTTCAGGCGCGTCCTGCGCCACGTTGTGCGCCCCGTGGGGCGCGGTGCGTCATGCGCGCGGCACGGCGCCGCGACGACGATCCGGCGATGCGCCGGAGTCTAGGACGCGCTCGGGGCAAGTCAACGAATTCCGGCGCTTCGGCTGCAGCCTGGGCTCAGGCGCCGGCACGCTTCTCGCGGGTGTAGGTGTAGGCCCGCTTGGCGGGCTTGACCACGAGGCCCGCTCGGATGGCCCGCACGGACGCCTTCACGCGCTTGCGGGTGCCGTTCTCCACCGTGTCGACCGTCTGCAGGTTCGGCTTGAAGGTGCGCTTCTTGACGGACGTGGTCTTCAGGCCGACGCCGCCGAGGTACTTCGCCTTGCCGCGGATCTTGAGGGTGTTGCCGGAAGAGGTCTTGGCACCGGTGAAATGGCAGACGCGTGGCATGGATCGGGTCCTTCGCTGGGAGGCGCCCCTTGGCTGGGGCGAAGATCGCCAAGGATACGAAGGCCCGGCAGGGGCCGCAAGGGAAGGAAAATGGTGCCAGGAACCCCTGTCCCCATTTTCCGTCAGGAAAATGGGGACAGGGGTTCCTGGCACCTATTTGCGTTATCGGAGGTCGGGCGTGCGCGCGGACAGCCCCGCCGCCACCAGGAGTGCCGCGCAGCAGTCCGCATCCCGGCGGTCGAAGTTGGCCACCTCGTGGCTGTCGACGTCGAAGACGCCCCAGGCGCGGCCGGACGCATCGAGGCAGGGAACCACCAGCTCGCTGCGGTCGCGCGGGTCGCAGGCGATGTAGCCCGCGCCGAGCTCGGCGACGTCCCGCACCACCAGGGTCCGCGCCGCCACCAGCGACTGGCCGCACGCGCCATGGATCCCGATCGGCGAGCACGCGGGCTTCGGCCGTCGTGCGGCAAGCACCATGCGGCGGTCGTCTGGCTCGGCCGGCACGTCGACGTAGAAGCCGGCCCAGCTGGTGCCGTGCGCCGCGAAGGCGTCCCACCAGAGCGCGGCGAATGCCTCCATGCGCGCCTCGCGGCCGTCGAGGCGGGCGATTCCGCGCGCGCGTGGCAGCAGCGCTGCGGCGTCCGGGCGCACGGCTGCATGCATGTCCGGATGGCCTGCCACCGCGCTGCCCGTCAGGCGCTCTCGCGCTCGCGGCGGCGCAGCTGGTGCAGCGGCACGCCGCGCTCGATGCTGCGCGCGTCGATCGTGTAGACGGCGTTGGTGTTGTCGAGCTCGGGCAGGTGGTACATGAGCTCGATCATGATCTCGTCCACCACCGCGCGCAGCGCGCGCGCGCCGGTGTTGCGCGACAGGGCGCGGTCGGCGATCAGCTCGAGCGCGTCGCTCGTGAACTCGAGCCGCGCGCCCTCCAGGCTGAACATGTGCTGGTACTGCTTGATGAGCGCGTTCTTCGGCTCGGTGAGGATCTGCACCATCGCCTCGCGGGACAGCGGGTGCAGCGGGCAGAGGATCGGCAGGCGGCCGACGAGCTCGGGGATCATGCCGAACTCGAGCACGTCGTCCGGGGTGACCTGTGCGACCATCGCCGAGCGCTCGGCCACCTTGTCCTCGAACTGCTGCGCCTCGGAGGAGAAGCCGATGCGCTTGCGCCCGACGCGCTTGCGCACGATGTCCTCGATCCCCTCGAAGCTGCCGCCGCAGACGAACAGGATGTTCGTCGTGTCCATCTGGATGTACTGCTGCTCGGGGTGCTTGCGCCCGCCCTGCGGGGGCACGTTCGCCGTGGTGCCCTCGAGCATCTTGAGCAGGCTCTGCTGCACGCCCTCGCCGCTGACGTCGCGCGTGATCGACACGTTCTGGTTGGTCTTGCCGATCTTGTCGATCTCGTCGATGTAGATGATGCCGCGCTGGGCGCTCTCCAGGTCGAAGTCGGCGGCCTGCAGCAGCTTGAGCAGCAGGTTCTCCACGTCCTCGCCCACGTAGCCCGCCTCGGTGAGCGTGGTGGCGTCGCCGATGGCGAACGGGACGTTCAGGATGCGCGCCAGGGTCTTCGCCAGGAGCGTCTTGCCCGTGCCCGTCGAGCCGATCAGCAGCACGTTCGACTTGTCGAGCTCCACCGGCGCCTGCTCGTTGTCGAGCTGCGACAGCCGCTTGTAGTGGTTGTGCACGGCGACGGCGAGCGCACGCTTGGCGGTCTCCTGGCCGATCACGTACTGGTCCAGGAACTCCTTCATCTGCCGGGGCGAGGGGATCTGCCCCAGCTGCGGCCGGCTGCCGCTGACGCGGCGGCGCTCCTGCTTGAAGATGTTGCCGCACAGGTCGGTGCAGTTGGTGCAGATGTAGACGTCGTTGGGGCCCTCGACCATCGGGCCGACCTCGCGGCTGGTCTTGCCGCAGAAGCTGCAGGTCGTGACCTTCTTGCCGCGGAAGCCGCCGTCGTTGCCGCTGCCAGCCCCG
>CAYPOZ010000024.1:0-5546 GCA_964412415.1 uncultured Isosphaeraceae bacterium
TCCTCAATCCCGGCGGCAAGCCGATCCACATCTCGAGCGATGCGGAACGAAGCAAGGTTCCGGGCACGGAGGAGTTCTACGTCGACCTGGGCATGAAGGCGAGCGAGGCAAAGAAGCTCGTGCAGATCGGCGACTACGTGGTCATGCATGAGCCGTTCCTCGAGACGCCGCGGTGCGTAGTGTCGAAGGCGCTCGACAACCGCATGGCGGTGTTCGTGGCGATCGAGGCGGTGCGCAAGGTGGCGGCCGTGCGCGGCGGCCACGGGTGCGAGATCGCGGTCGCGTTCACGACGCAGGAGGAGGTCGGCCTGCGCGGCGCGATGACCAGCGCGAACATGTACGGCGCGGACATCGGCATCGGGCTTGACGTGAACCTCGCATGCGATACGCCGGGTGTGCCTGACACGCAGCGCGTCACCAAGCAGGGCGACGGTGTCGCCGTGATGATCCAGGACTCGTCCATGATTGCCGATGCGGGACTCGTCTCGCAGGCGTGCACTGTCGCGCGTCGCAAGGGCATCCCCCACCAGCGCGCGATCCTCCCGCGCGGCGGCCAGGATGCGGCGGCGATCCAGCGAGCCGGCCGTGGCGCACGCTGCATCGCGTTTGGCCCGGGCACGCGCTACATCCACACAGTGACGGAGATGGTCGACAAGAGCGACCTCCGTGCGACGATCGACCTGCTGTCCGCGCTGCTGATGGAGTGGTGAGCGGCGCGCGGTGCCCTATGCCTCGCGTGGCGGCGAGCACAGAGGGCCCCAGTCGTCCGTGTATCCGTGCTCGGTGATCACCTGGATCGCCGCAGGCACCAGTGCACGCATCACGATGCAGCACCTCTTCACGGCGTGGCGGTTCTGCCGGCCACCGTAGGTCGCTGCGCCCCAAGCGAGCTGCTCGACGGTGAGGCCCACGCGCAGCATCGCCGCACCCACCGCACGCTCCGCATCAGGCTCGTCGATCCACTCGCGCATCTGCGGGCTTGTGGCGGCAAGGAGAGGCTCGGCTGAGGTGCCGCCGCTGCTTCGGGCGCGCGCCGCCGCCAGGCGGCCGAGGTAGGCGTCATCGGTCATGGCGCCCAGATGCGTGCTGACGGCGCGGCACGCTGCCGCCATCATGCCATCATGGTCGTGTGTGCCAAGTCGCGACACGAAGGAGGGAATCGACTCCTCGATCGGCACCGGCACGCCAGCGGCGTCATCCCATGTGGCGAAGAGCGCGCCCGCCGCGGACCACAGCTCGATGAGACGCGTGTCCGCCTCCGCAGGCCCGCGGTTCTCCGCGGACGCAAGCCAGGTGAATGAGCGGTGCACGCGCACACGAACTTCCCCGTACAGGTGAGCCTCCGCGTATGCGTCGCGCCGCGGCTTCCAGAGCCTGCGCAGCGTGTCCGGCCCGAGCAGCCCCGCGTCATCCGGTGTCGTCGCCATGCGCGAAGGTTACCTGCGCCAGCCGTGCGATCGCCGTGGCCCGAGCGACGCCACCCACCATCCGAGACCTGCCGATGCGAGCGCCGCAGCGGCGTTGAGTGCCATGAAGAGTGCCGCCGCCTCGGCCGTGCGCGCTGCAGCCATCGACGCCACCGCGCTCATCGTGGTGAGTGCGCCGCAGAATCCACTGATGATGGCACGCTCGCGCACCCGCGCCGACAGCGGCGATTGCAGCGGATTGCCCTGCGAGTCGTAGGCGTGGATCCAACGGAAGGCCCACGCCGCCACAGCGCATCCGACGATGTTCGCGCCCAGCGTGGGCCACTCGGCGGGGATGCCCGCGTGCACGCACCCGATGTCTGCGGCCGCACGAAGCGCGCCGCCGAGTGCGGCACCGGCCATCACGTGCGCGAACGTGCCCGGTGGGCGAATCGAGCGCTGGCCCTGTGCGTGCGCATCGCTCATGGCGCCATCGCCCTCATGCCCATCCATGCGGCGCATGGGCACAGAAGCAGGTTGAGCGCGAGCATCATGGCCGCCTGCGCGCGGCGGCGCTCCACCAGCAGCGCGACCGCCTCGAACGCCACAGCGCTCATTGTGGTGAGGCCACCGAGGACCCCCGCCCCGATCGCAGCCCACATGAAGCTGCCCGACTGCAGCGTGGCTGCAGTCACGCCAGCGGCCGCGCTGCCCACGACATTGACGGCAACGACCGCCATCCACACACGCCATCGGCGGCGCGTGCACCAGTCGCAGAGGATCACGCGCACCACGGCGCCGAGCACGGCACCCACCGCAGCGATGGCCACGAGCCCTGCGTCCTGCGCCAGGCTGCCGGTCCAGTGGGGCTCGCCGGCGCTCACCGACGCAACCTCGCGCACGAACTGCGCCTCATCCGATGCGCTCATCGCGGCAAGCGTAGTGTGGCTGTGCGCGGGATACCTTCCCCTCATGACAGCCACACTGCTCTTCCTCGGCTCGGGCGAACTCGGCAAGGAAACCGTGATCAGCGCGAAGCGGCTCGGGTGCCGCGTGATCGCGGTGGACCGCTACGCGGGGGCGCCAGCGATGCAGGTGGCGGACGCGCATGAGGTCATCGACATGCTCGATGGCGCGTCGCTGCGGCGGGTGATCCGCAAGCACACCCCCGACTTCGTGGTTCCCGAGATCGAGGCGATCCGCACGACCGAGCTGCTGTCGCTCGAGAAGCGCGGCCAGGCCGTGATCCCAAGCGCGAATGCGGCCCACCTCACGATGAACCGCAACGCGATCCGCGACCTTGCGGCGCGCGAGCTCGGGCTGCGCACAGCGCGCTACTCATACGCCGGCAGCGCCGCAGAGCTGCACGATGCGGTGCTCGGCGTGCGCGGCATCGGCCTGCCCTGCGTCATCAAGCCGATCATGAGCAGCTCGGGCAAGGGCCAGTCGGTCGCGCGCACGAAGGCGGATCTCCGCAAGTCTTGGGCGTACGCGATGGCCGGCATGCGCGGCGACACGCGGCTTGTCATCGTGGAGGAGTTCATCGACTTCGACTACGAGATCACGCAGCTCACCGTGAAGCAGCGGCGCTCCGCTGGCGGGCGCACCGTCTTCGTCGAGCCGATCGGGCACCGGCAGGAGCGCGGCGACTACCGCGAGTCGTGGATGCCCTGCGGCATGTCTGCCGCGGCGCGCCGTTCGGCGCAGCGCATGGCGAAGGCCGTGACTGACCGAATCGCAGGGCCGGATGGAGCCGGCATCTTCGGTGTCGAGTTCTTCGTGCGCGGCAGCGAGGTCATCTTCAGCGAGCTGAGCCCGCGACCGCATGACACAGGGATGGTGACGCTGGTGTCGCAGGACCTCTCCGAGTTCGACCTTCATGTGCGCGCGATCCTCGGGCTGCCGATCCCGCGCATCCGCTACGCGGGACCCTCCGCGAGCGTGCCGATCCTGGCCACGCGCGCGTCCGAGCGCGCGCCGCGATTCAGCGGCATCGACCGCGCGATGCGGATCCCGGGCGTCGACGTGCGCATCTTCGGCAAGCCCTCCACACGCCCCTACAGGCGCATGGGCGTGGCGCTCGCGGTGGCGGCGACGATTGCGCAGGCGCGCCGCAACGCCGCAAGGGCTGCAGCCGCGGTGGGCATCAGGTACTGAAGTACTTCGCCTGGGGGTGGTGCACGATGATCGCGCTCGTGGACTGCTCCGGCTCTATCTGCCAGTTCTCCGTGAGCGTGCACCCGATGCGCTCCGGCTGGATCAGCCTGAAGAGCTTTGCCTGGTCGGCCATGTCAGGGCACGCGGGGTACCCGAAGCTGTAGCGGCTGCCGCGGTACTTCTGCGTGAACAGGTCTGGGATGCGCGGCGAGTCGCCGCTCGAGAAGCCGAGCTCGGCGCGGATGCGCTTGTGCCAGAGCTCGGCGAGCGCCTCGGCGCACTCGACGCCGATGCCGTGCAGGTAGAGGTATTCGGTGTACTCGTTGCGCTCGAAGAGCTGCTTCGCGCGGTGGCTCGCCTCGGGTCCCATCGTCACGCAGTGGAAGGCCACCACGTCACGCTGCGGCTCGCCTCCAGCGCCCTTCGCGTCGATGGAGCGGAAGAAGTCGCTGATGCACACCCTGCGGCCTGACTTCTGGCGCGGGAACGAGAACCGCTCGATCTCGCGCTCCCGGTCCTCGGGATCGAAGACGACGAGGTCGTTGCCCGAGCTCGCGCACGGGAAGTAGCCCCACACGACCGCAGGACGCAGGATGCGCTCGCGGCTGCACTCGGCCTTGAGGCGCTCGAAGATCGGCTCCACCGTGCGCTGCAGGAAGGCCGCGTATGCCGCATCGTCCATGTCGCCGCGGCGGAAGCCCCACTGCCCGCGGAAGAGCGCCGTCTCGTTGATGTAGGGGTAGATCGCGGAGAGGTCGATGCGCTCGGCCAGGCGCGAGCCCCAGAAGGGAGGCACAGGCAGAGGGTTGTCGTGGGCGATCGGTCCGCCTACGAACTGTCCCGATCCGCAGGCGCCTGCGGGCTCGCTCATGCCAGCGCGCACCGCTGCGGCGGCGGCACCTGCCGCGGCCGCTGCGCTGGCTGCGGCAGCAGCGCCAGCGCCGGCATCCGCCGTGGCCACCGTACCGCCTGAAGCGCCCTGCCCCGCATCGCCCGCGGCTGTCATCTGCGCAGCGCGCACCTTGTCGGCGGCTACGCGTGCCTCAACCGCCTTGCGCCGCGCAAGCCGGTCCTCGATCTGCTTGTCGATCTCCTCGAGGCGGCCGTCCGCGAGCGCATCGCACACCGACAGCCCCTCGAACGCATCGCGCCCGTAGTAGAGCTTGCCGCCGTAGATCGAGCGCAGGTGCGACTCTGCGTAGTGGCGCGTGAGTGCGGCACCGCCAAGGAGCACGGGCACGGTGATGCCGAGCCGGTTCATCTCCTTGAGGTTCTCCTCCATCACGGTCACGCTCTTGACGAGCAGGCCGCTCATGCCGATCGCATCTGCGCCAGATCCGCGCCACGCGTCGACGATCTGCTGGAGGCTCTGCTTGATTCCGATGTTGCGGACCTCGTAGCCGTTGTTGGACAGGATGATGTCGACCAGGTTCTTGCCGATGTCGTGCACGTCGCCGGCCACCGTCGCGAGCACGATGCGGGCCTTTGCAGTGCCGGTCTGGCCCGACTTCTCCATGTGCGGCTGCAGGAACGCGACCGCCTTCTTCATCACCTGTGCGCTCTGGAGCACGAAGGGCAGCTGCATCTTGCCGGCCCCGAAGAGGTCGCCCACCACCTTCATGCCCGACAGCAGGTGGTCGTTGATGATCGCCAGCGGTGCGTAGATCGTGAGCGCCTCAGTGAGCGTCTCCTCGAGCGCGCGGTCCTCGCCGTCGACGATGTGGCGCTGCAGCCGGTCCTCGAGCGGGAGGTCGGCGAGTGCCGGACCCGCCTGCGCCTTGTCGGCGCCATCGGGGAACAGCCCGATGAAGTGCTGCAGCGGGTCGAAGTTCTCCGGCATCCCCTCGGGGCGGCTGGCGCCGCGGCGGTCGAAGATCAGCCACTCTGCGGCGGCCCACTGCTCGGGCGGGATGCGGTTCTGCGGCAGGATCTTCGAGAAGTGCACGATCGCAGCGGTGAGCCCGCGCGCGCGCGCCTCGTGCA
>CAYPOZ010000024.1:5556-10106 GCA_964412415.1 uncultured Isosphaeraceae bacterium
CCGCTACGGCCTCGACGCTTACGCCTATGCCCGCCTTGCCGGCGGCACGATCGATCTCGTCGCCGAGTCCGGTCTCAAGAGCTGGGATGTGGCCGCCCTTATCCCGGTCGTTCGCGGCGCCGGCTTGAGCCCGAAGGAGATGTTCGGGAGTCCCAGGACGATCCCGCACGCCGGGAAGCGCTTCGCGATGAGCGAGATGCCCTCAAGCGTCTCGAGCCCAAGGCGCCGGTCGTCGTCGTTGCCTGTGGCGATCGTGAACGTGAGCGGATCGAAGAGGAGGTCGCACTCGTCGAGCTCCCACTTGCCCGTGAAGAGCCCGTGGATGCGCTCGGCGATCGCGAGCTTGCGCTCCGCGGTCTTGGCCATGCCCGCCTGCGGGTCCTCGTCGATCGTGAGCGCCACGCACGCCGCGCCGTAGCGCTTGAGGAGCGGGCACACGGTGTCCATCCGGATCTCGCCATCCTCGAGGTTGATCGAGTTGACGATGCAGCGGCCGCCCGAGCGGCGAAGGCCCGCCTCCAGCACGTCCGCCTGCGTGGAATCGAGCATCAGCGGCGCGTTGACCTGGCGCACGTAGCGCGAGGTGACCTCGGCCATGTCGGCGACGCCGTCGCGCCCGACGAAGTCGACGCAGACGTCGAGCATGTGGGATCCGTCGCGCACCTCGTCTCGCGCCATCGACACAAGGCCATCCCAGTCGCCCGCGTCGAGCATGCGCTTGAAGGCGCGCGATCCGTTGGCGTTGGTGCGCTCAGCGACGATGAGCCACGAGTTGTCCTGAATGAACTCCGTGAAGCCGTAGAGGCTCGAGCATCCGGGCGCCTGCGGCGCGATCTCGCGCGGGGCAGCGGCGCGGCCGCCGAGCAGGCCCGCCAGCGCTGCGATGTGCTCAGGTGTGGTACCGCAGCATCCGCCTACGGCGCTCACGCCGAGCTCCTCCACGAACCTGCGCATCGACTCCGCGAAGTCGGCGGGCTGCAGCGGGTAGTGTGTCTTGCCATCGACGAGCACCGGCAGCCCTGCGTTGGGCACGACACTCACGTGCCGGTCCCAGTGCCGTGACAGGTACTGCACGTGCGGCGTCATCTCGACGGGTCCGGTCGCGCAGTTGAGGCCGATGCTCGCGACCGGGAATGGCTTGACCGCGTTGACGACTGCGGCGATGTCCGAGCCGAGCAGCATCGTGCCCGTCGTCTCCATCGTCACCGACACCAGGATCGGCACGTCATTGACGGACCTGCGCGCGCGCTCGAGCGCGTCGAGGCATGCGTTGATCGCCACCTTGACCTGCAGCAGGTCCTGGCACGTCTCGATCATGAACGCGTCGACGCCGCCCTCGAGAAGGCCCTCGGCCTGCACGCGGTAGCTGTCGAGCATCGTGTCCCAGTCGGTCTGCCCGAGCGTGATGAGCTTGGTGCCTGGCCCCATGGAACCCGCGACGAAGCGCGGCCGGTCCGGCGTCGAGAGCCGGTCGCACGCGGCGCGCGCGATGCGTGCCGCCTGCAGGTTGAGCTCGTGCACCCACCCGACCATCTCCTGGTCGAACTCCGCGGCGACGAGCTTGTTGGATCCGAAGGTGTCGGTCTCGACGATGTCGGCGCCCGCCGCGAGCATCGACTCGTGGATCCGCTGGATCATGTCGGGCCGGCTCCGCACCAGGATGTCGGTGCAGTTGTCGCGGCCGAGCCAGTCCTCGTGGCGGCAGTCCGTGCAGGAGTGGATGGAGGTGCCCATCGCCCCATCGAAGAGCAGCACCCGGCGGTCAAGGCACCCAAGCAGCGTTCGAGGCATCTTCACGGGGAACATACGCGCCGGGGGACCGGCTTTCAACCGTCCATCCGGATATACGGATGATTCAAGGTTCCCGGGCGTTGGCCGGCGGTGACCCCGCTGGGGCGTTCAATATTGACGGAACACCGCCATTTGTCAATGATGGTAGATTTTCAGGCCTCGTGCCACGCCCCGCCCGCATCCGCATCGCATCAATCAAGGCCTGGGAGGCGATCCTCTCGCCGGTGAGGCGCGAGATCGTGGAATCGGTGCAGGAGCTTGGTCCCTGCTCGATCGCTGACGTCGCGCGCGCGACCGGGCGGCCCGCAGACGGCCTCTACCGCCATGTCGCGATTCTCGTGAACAGCGGCTTCGTGGCGGAAGCGGGCATGCGCGCGGGCAGGCGCAAGCCAGAGCGCCTCTACGACGCGACAGCAGACGACTTCGCAGCACCGCGGGTTCGGCGCGGCGCACCGTCGTCGGAACGGGACATGACCGTACGCACGGCAGACTCGCTCACAAAGTCAATCGTGCGCTCGATGAGGGGCTCGGCTTCCGCTGGCCGCCTGCACTGCGAAGAGGATTCGCGAAACTTCACGGTCGTCCACTTCGTCAGCTGGCTCACGCCTGAGGGCTTCGAGGAGGTCCGCGCGCTGGCGAGCCGAATGGCGCGCGTGCTCGAGCGCGGACGCAAGCAGCGACAGGGCGACCTGTACGAGGTGCTCACGCTCGCGGTGCCGGTCACTCGCACGCGAGGAGTCCACTCCACTCCCCGGACACGCGCCGGGCGAAAGGCGACATCCAAATGAGCCTGACCCTCCCATCGCTCGCGAGCATCGCCGTCGTGACTGGTGCCATGCTTGCCGCCTTCCGCGGCGATACGCCGGCACCCACGGTGACCGCTCCCAAGGATGCACCATCGGCGTCTGCGGCGGATGCCACACTACGGCCTCGAAACGCCGAGACCTTTGATGCCGTCTGGACGATCGTGCGCGACTCGCACTGGGACCCAGAGCGCGTCGGTGCGTCGTGGGATGCGGTACGCGACGAGCTGCGGCCCAAGGCCGAGGCATCCACGAACCAGGACGAGCTGCGTGCGGTGCTCATGGAGGCGCTCGCCCGGCTTGGGCAGAGCCACTTCACGGTCATCCCGGGCGAGCTCTCGTCCGCTGCACCCGGTGCGGCCGAACTCCGAGAGGGCCGGTCTGGCGCGACACTCCGGTTCGCGCCGCGCGCGGGCGAGCCCGATGCATGGGACGCGATCGTCGTCGCGGTCGAGAGCGGGTCCCCCGCCGCATCCGCCGGCATTGCGCCGGGCATGCGAGTACTTCGGATCGGCGATCGCGAGCTGGGTGCGACGCTTCCGCCAGGCGACGGTCTCGAGCGCTACCAGCGCGCCAACGTCGCCGCGGCCCTCGCGAGCGGCGAGCCCGGGACCACGGCGAAGTGGCGCGTCGAGCCGATGGACGGCGAGCCACGCGATGTCGAGGTCTCGTACGAGGCCGACACGCGCCCGCAGGCGAAGTTCGCGTCGCTGCCGCCGATGCCAACCGAACTGACATCACGCCGCCTCGACGAGAAGGACCTCGTTCGCTGGGGTGCTGCAGACCGGGAGATCGGCATCATCTCGTTCAACATCTGGCTGATCCCCGTCGCCCGACCGTTTGACCAGGCAGTGGACTCGCTTCGCACGGCTGACGGGATCGTGATCGACCTGCGCGGCAACCCCGGCGGCATCGGGGCGATGGCAATGGGAATCGCAGGCCACTTCACCGCTGAACCCATAAGCCTCGGCGAGATGCGCACGCGCGACACCAAGCTCTCGTTCGTCACGAACCCGCGCCGCTCGAGCACGGCCGGCACTGCGGTCGAGCCCTTCTCGGGACCTGTCGCAATTCTTGTCGACGACGCGAGCGCGAGCACCACCGAGATCTTCGCTGGCGGCATGCAGCACATTGGCCGGGCGAAGGTGTTCGGCCATCGCACCGCCGGCGCCGCGCTGCCCGCGATGACGACTCCGCTGCCCAACGGCGACGTGTTCCTGCACGCATTCGCCGACTATCGCCTGCCCGACGGCACGGCGCTCGAGGCCACCGGGGTCCGACCCGACAACGCACAGCCGTACGACCGCGCCGACTACGCGCGCGAGGGCGATCCGGCCCTCGCCGAGGCGGTGCGGTGGATCGCATCCAGCCAGCGCACGCCGAAGCCCGGGCCAAAGGACCCGCATACCACAGCACCATGAGCACCATCCACAATTCCATGTTCCGCTCCGCACGCACCCTGATCGCGACTGCCGCGCTCGCCGCATGCCTCGCGCTGCCTGCCCGTGCGCAGCAGGCTGCACCGACCGCCCCAGATGCACCCGCAGCGCCCAAGGCACCTGCGGCACCCCAGGCACCGGCCGCGCCCGCGGCACCGACGCCCCCGGCCATGCCCGCGATGCCAGCGGCGCCGAAGTTGAAGGAGCTGCCCGTCGAGGGGGAGAAGCCCACGGCGAAGGAGATCTTCACGAAGCACCTCGACGCCATCGGCGGCAAGGCCGCGTGGGAGGCGAAGACGAGCATGGTCGCGAAGGGTGCGCTCGAGATCCCGGCGGCCCAGCTGAAGGGCCCGATGAGCACTACTGCGGCCGCGCCTGACCGCGTCGCCGTAATCATGGAGCTCCCCGGAGTCGGCACTGCCAGCCAGTGCTTCGACGGGACGGCGGGATGGAGCATGGACCCGATGCGCGGCCCATCGATCCTTGGCGCGAAGGAAGTCGAGCAGGCTTTCGCGGC
>CAYPOZ010000024.1:10120-19569 GCA_964412415.1 uncultured Isosphaeraceae bacterium
AGCACACCTTGCTGGCACGTGCGCTCCGACGGCACCTCCTACCTCTACGCCAAGGACACGGGTCTCATGAAGGGGACGCAGATGACCATGGCCACCCCCATGGGCGACCTTCCGATCACCGTCGTGACGGAGGAGTACAAGGACTTCGGCGACGTCAAGATGGCCACGCGCAGCACCAGCAAGGTGATGGGCCAGATGCAGATCATGACTGTCGACACGGTCGAATGGAACTCGGCCAAGGACGACGCGTTTGCGATGCCCGCCGGGATCAAGGCGATGCAGGATGCTGCGAAGTCGACGCCGAAGCCGGCTCCCTGATCGCGCGGCCGATCGCATGCGCGCACCTAGACTCGGTTCGCGATGACCTTGTCGGCTGCAATCGTTGCGACTGCGCTTTCGCTCGGCGCAGTACCCCTAGGTGGCGCGCCGCAGGACGCGCCATCGCAGGGCGTCACACAGGCGCAGGAGCGGTCCTTTGACCGCGTACTCGCGATCGTGCAGGCGATCCCCGATTCGATGCGCCCCGTGGGGTACGCAGCGCCCGACGCGGCCACGGTCGCGGCGCTGCGCGAGCAGGCACGCAGCGCGCAGGATCCGGGCGAGTTCCGCGCGGCGGTCACGCAGCTGCTTGCCTCCACCGGCTTGAGCCATCACGCGATCATTCCGCATGATGCGGTGCCGGACGGCGATGTCGGCGAAGGCCGCCACGGCATGACGCTCGCGGTCATCGACGGGCATGCGGTCGTCACGCGTGTGGAGCCGCGCATGCTTGACATCACCTTCGACGAGCCGGCCGTGCCCACGATCAGGTTCGGCATGCTGCCGCCCATTCCCGCCGAGTGCGGCCACCGCATCATCGAGCCATTGGAGTGGAAGGCGCTTGGCCTTGACGCCGCCGCAGCACCAAAGGTCGGCATGATCCGGCTCGGCGTGTGGATGCCGACGCTGGCGCCGTGCATCGACGGCGCGGTCGATGCGCTTCGCGAGTGCGACGCGATCGTCATGGACCTGAGGGGAAACCCGGGCGGGCTTGGCCTGATGGCCACTGGTGTCGCGGGGCACTTTCTGAGTTACCCCGTGTCGCTCGGACGCATGGTGACGCCTGAGGTCACGCTCGAGTTCCCTGCCAATCCCCGGCTCGTCGACACCAAGGGCGACCCGGTGCGGCCCTTCGCGGGTCCGCTCGCGATCCTTGTCGATGGCGGCACCGCAAGCACAAGCGAGATCTTCGCGGCAGGCCTCGAGGATGTCGGCCGCGCCGAGATCTTCGGCGGGCCAAGCGCCGGTGCCGCGCTGCCTGCGATCACGACGCGGCTCGACAACGGGGATGTGCTGCTCTACGCGATCGGCGACTTCCGCTCGGCGCGCGGTCGCGCGATCGAGGGCACTGGCGTTGTGCAAGGCACAGGCGCGCCGCCCGCGCTGGCCGACTACATCGCCTGCCCCGACCCTGTGCTGCGCGATGCGCTGCGGTGGATCGAGTCAAGGCGCGCCGCGGCCGCACCCGCCCCGCCTTCCGCGGCCGTATCCGCACCATGAGCGCGCCCGCACTCATCCTGCGCGGCGTTACGAAGCGCTTCGGCAGCACGCTCGCGGTGAACAGCCTCGACCTCGAGGTGCCTGAAGGCTGCATGTGCGGCGTGCTTGGCCCCAACGGCGCCGGCAAGAGCACCACCATCCGCATGCTGATGTCGATCATCAGGCCCGACTCGGGCCAGATCCTCGTGCTCGGGCAAGACGCGCTCGACATGAAGGACCGCATCGGATACCTGCCTGAGGAGCGCGGCATCTACCGCCGCATGCGCGTGAGCGAGTACCTGCGCTACATCGCGCAGCTCAAGGGCGTGCCGCGCCGGGAGTGCGCCACGCGCGTCGCCGCCTGGCTCGAGCGCATCGAGCTTCCCGGCGTCGGCAAGATGCGCTGCGAGGAGCTCAGCAAGGGCATGCAGCAGAAGGTGCAGTTCGTGGCCGCCGTGGTGCACGACCCCGAGCTCATCGTGCTCGACGAGCCATTCTCGGGGCTCGACCCCGTGAACGCGCGTGTGCTGCTCGACACGGTGCGCGCGCTGCATACGAGCGGCCGCACCATCCTCTTCTCGACCCACCAGATGCACCAGGCGGAGCAGCTGTGCGAGCGCGTCGTGCTGATCAACCGCGGCGAGAAGATCCTCGATGCGACGATGGAGGAGGTGTCCACGACCTTCGACCCCCGAGGAATCCTCGTCGAGCCCGAAGGCGACGCGGAGGGCGCGCGCGAGGCGCTGTTGCGGATGCCCGGCGCGCTCGCAGCCGAACTCGCCGCCGACGGGAAGACCGTGCTTGTCGCGGCGGACCAGGATCATGATGCGAGCGCGATGATGCGTGCCGCCCTCGACACCGTGCGCTGCAGGCGCGTCGAGCGACGCCGCACGTCGCTCGATGAGGTATTCGTGAGGCTCGTGACCGAGCACGGCGGCCACATGCGCTACGCGACACGGGAGGCCGCACATGCGTGAGCCGGCGCGAACCATGCCACAGACATCGCCCATCCGCTCTGCACGCGAGCGTCACGTCGCCCGCGTGACCGCTGTCGCGTGGCGCGAGTTCAAGCACACGGCGCTCACCAAGGCGTTCCTCATCGGAGCCGTCGTCGTGCCTGTGCTCATGTTCGGCGTGGTCGCTGCGGTCCCGATCCTCACGGCGGGATCCAAGAAGCCGATCGAGGGCACGGTGGTCGTAATCGACGGCGATGGGCGTGTCACGAAGGAGCTCACGTCGATCTTCGACCGCATCCGCACCGATCCCACAGACACCGATGACGACGACCGCGTCGTCGCGGAGACCCTCAAGTCCGCGGCCCCGGGCCTGGCGAGCGACCCTGCCGCCTTCGAGGCCGCGGTCTCCGCCGCACGCCTTGCGCAGGCGTCGGAGGCCAACGTGACCGTCGAGCGCGCGGCACCGGATGCGGACCGCGCCGCACTGCGGGCCAAGCTCGACGACGGCGCGCTGCTCGCCATCGTGGAACTGCCCACCGGCATCCTCGACCCCGCTCCGCCCGAGAACGTCATGGTGAAGGTCGCTGTGCCGAGCTCCTCAAGCCCGAGCACCTCCGGTCTCATCGAGAAGCAGGTGCGCAATGCGGTGGTCCGCGCGCGCGTTGCGGGCACGGGACAGGACTTTGCGCAGGTCCGCGCGCTGCTCAAGCGCCCGGTGGTCGACCTCGTCCGCACCACGAACGCCGGAGGCGAGGCGAAGGAGAGCATTGAGGCGCGGATGCTCATCCCGGGCGGCTTCATGCTGCTGCTCTGGATCACGGTCTTCTCAAGCGCCAACCAGCTGCTCACGACCACCATCGAGGAGAAGTCGAGCAAGGTGATGGAGGTGCTCCTCTCCGCCGTCAGCCCTGCCGAATTGCTGTCGGGCAAGATCCTTGGGCAGGCGCTCGTCAGCCTCGTGATGATGGTGATGTACGGCGGGCTGGCGGTGAGCGCCCTCGCGGCAATGACCATGCTCGACTTCCTGCCCGTCTGGCTTGCGCTGCTCTTTGTGGCCTACTTCGTGATGGCCTACTTCACGATCGCCGCGATGATGGCGGCAGCCGGCAGCGCGGTGAATGACCTTCGCGAGGTGCAGACGCTCGCAGGACCGATCATGACGGTGATGGTCGTGCCGCTCCTGCTCTGGTCCCCGATCGTCGAGCACCCCAACGGGATGCTGGCCACTATCACGAGCTTCGTGCCGACGCTCACGCCATTCATCATGGTCGTGCGGTGCGCCGCATCCTCCGACCCAGTGCCGACGTGGCAGATCATCGCATCGCTGGTGTGGGGCTTTGCCGTGATGGCCGTGGCGTTCTGGCTCGCGGCGCGCATCTTCAGGGTGGGCGTGCTGATGCAAGGCAAGCCCCCCACGCCCCGCGAGCTGCTGCGCTGGGCGTGGGCACGCTGATGGCGGTCGAATGGATCGCCGGCGCAGTGATCGCTGCGCTTGCGCTCGCTGCGATCGCATGGTGCATCGCAGGCGACCGTTCGCGCGGCCGGCGCCGATGCCCCAAGTGCTGGCATGACCTGAGCGCGACACCGGGACTCACGTGCAGCGAGTGCGGATTCACGGCGCGCGGCGAGACGGACTTGCGTCGCACAAGGCGTCGTGTGGGGCTCGCAGTTGCGCTGTCGCTGGGGCTGTTCACGGCCGCGCTCGCGGTGCGGCTTCAGGTCAGCGGAGAGTCGGGATGGTCGCTGCTGCCAGCGCGCGTGCCGATCGCGCTGCTGCCCCACTTGCCTCCACGTACGGCACCCCCTGCGCAGGATTCGTCGATGGAGTCGCTCCGGCGAATGGTCCTGGGCGGCGTGCGCGAGGACCTGCTTTCCCGCATTGCGCGGGGCGACCTGTCGATCGCGCAGATCGAGTCCATCGCAGATGCGTGCATCGCGGGCCACGATGGCGCACGTCCAGGCACCCGCGCGTGGCTCGAGTCGTACGGCGACGTGGTGTCGATGTGGCTCTCGGCCGGCGAGTCGGCGTACGCGTCGGAGCCGTTCCGGACCGCGGAGTTCGACGACGTCAGCCCCACGCGCGAGGAGCTCGAGGCGCTCCTTGCGCTGCAGGAGGCGCGGCGCACGCTCGCGCGGCCGGTGACAGAAAGGCTCACCGCGCTGCCGCCGATTGTCGCGTTGGAGCCCGCGCCAGTGGTCGCAGGTGCACCATGCATCATGTGGCTCGACATCCGTGGATTCATGGCCGAGGGCGGCGAAGTGCGGATTCGCCTGAGCCCGACCCCTGCTGATGCGCTCGATCCGATCGGGCGCGAATCCCGCGCTGCGGCTGCAGCCGATGCAGCCGCCGGTGCTGCCCGCGGCGCTGTCACCGCCGCGCCGCTCGAGGCCGGTGATCCCGAACCGCCGCTTCGTTCGCACGCAGGACGGTGGATCCGCTGGATGCCCTCGGGCAGCGGCGCATCGCGATTGCCTGTGGTGCTGGGGCGCCAACCGCCACCATCCGGTGTCGAGATTGACGACGGCGCGTCTGTCGCCGTCGACATCGCATGGCGCCTGTCGCCGGATGCACCATGGCGCAGGTCGTCGTTCACGCAGGACATGCTGCGGCCCACCGCATCAGGCGCAGACGATGCCACCCCGCTCGGCGTCTCAGGTGCCGCACTCGATGCCGCAGTAGCCAGCGCCTTCGAGGATGGCGTGGTGCTCTGGCAGCTCGGTGACCTTCCCGCCGCGATCCGCTTCAACGCAAACGCCACAAGCGGCGACGATTTCACGGGTGTCGCGATCGGCCTCGTCATCGATCTCCTGGAGGATGGCCAGGTGCGCCGCCGCACGCGCATCTGGTGGCCCGGCGGCGATCCTCAGGCGGGCATGCGCGCGGGATGGGAGCCGCCTGAGGAGGACATCGAGTCCCTGCGCCGACTCGCGCGCGACCCGGACGCCAGCTCGCGCTGGTCGATGCGCGTGAGGTCCGATGCGGACCTCGCGCAGCGCGCCACCAGCGCCGGGCGCCCCTCGTACTGGGAAGGCGAGCTCATGCTGCCCATTCGGGCACGCCCGCGCAACGACGCTGCGCCCGCGCGGCGTTTCACGTTCGCCGATGCGCCCGCAGACGCACCACCGCCTGCACCGGCGAACGCGCCCGCCGCCCCAATACCATCGGACCCGTGAGCCACGACGCGATCTGGGCACCTTGGCGGCGCAGCTACCTGCGCGAACTCTCCGTGCGCGCCAGCGAAGCCACGCGCGCACTCGGTGATTCGAAGGGCTCGCCCAACTTCCTCGCCGACTACTGGGCGCACCCTGAGCGCGACACCCAGCAGCATGTGGTGATGCGCTCCGCGCACGGCATGATCCTGCTCAACAGGTATCCCTACTCCAACGGCCACTTGCTCGTGGCGCTCGGCGAGCCGCGGCCGACGCTGCTTGACTACGACGCACCGCAGCGCGCAGAGCTGTGGCGGCTTGTCGACATCGCCACCGACCTCGTGCAGCGCGCGCTGAATCCGCAGGGCGTCAACATCGGCGTGAACCAGGGTGTCGCCGCGGGTGCGGGGCTGCCTGAGCACCTGCACGTGCATGTCGTGCCACGCTGGTCAGGCGACACGAACTTCATGCCGGTCATCGGGCAGGTGCGCGTGATTCCGGATGCGCTCGACGCGATGTACGCATCGCTGCGCGCGGCGGCCGCCGCGCGGCACGAATGACAACGCCCGGTCCTGCCGGGCGGCCGAGGCGCAAGGCCTCGAGTGCCGGCACGCGTGCTCGAACCCAATTTCGAGGTGGGTTCGCCGTCCGACGATCCCGACCTTCCACTCGGCGCAAGGCCGGAGGCCTGATCTTCGTCGCGGAATCGGCGATCCCTTGGGTTCGCGCAAGGTTCGAGCGCGTATGTGCCGACCACCGCCCAGCAGGTCCGGGCGTCGCATCCACCATAGCACGGCTTATGCGCGACACGTTGACCACCCCCTGCAGTTCGGGTAGTTTTTCACGCTTTGAGGAGCAAAGATGACCCGAGCCACCTGCGCATCGATCCTGTCCGTCGCCGCCTGCTGCCTGATTGGCTGCCAGAAGCCGGACCCCTACGCGACAGACCTCAAGTCGATCCTTGCCAACCCTAGCCCAGAGCTGCAGGGCGTGGCCGAGACGCCCAACGACGTCAACCGCAACCTGGCGATCAACTTCAACAGCAACATGCGGCAGGCCAGCGATGATCTTGGCCGTGTGTTTCTCCTCGACCGGCCCAGCCTGGCTTCGCCCTACCCGATCGTGAACACGACGGGCAACCCCTGATCCGGCCCTCCGCGATCCCACATCCCGGGGTGTTCCTGAGGCTGCTTGCGGGCGTTGTCCGCGACTTCCATCCCAAGACGCTCCCGCCGATGCTGCGCGCCAACTACGCGCGCGAGCTTGTGTCGTGGTTCTTCCTGCCGCTGATGCTTGGCGCCGTCGAGGGCGGCGTGCTGGGCATCGTCGTCAAGAAGATGTTCACGGGCGTGCCTGGCATCAGCCCGGCCGAGCTCGACATCGCGGTGGCAGCGGTCACCGCCGCGCCCAACGTCGCCAATCTCTCGAGCTTCGCGTGGGCTGGCATGGCGCACGGGCGCCCCAAAGTGCCCTTCATCGCAGGGCTCCAGATCGCCTCCGCCCTGCTCATCGCGGCGATCGCCGCAGTGCCCATCAGCGCGATCGGCCTCTGGCTTGTGGTGACCCTCGCCTTCCTGGCGCGATCAACATGGACCGGCGTGATCACCGTGCGCACCTCGGTGTGGCGCAACAACTATCCCGACGCCAACCGCGCGATCGTCGCAGGCCGAATGACGAGCGTGCAGGCCGTCGTGCTGGCGCTCTCCGGACTCGTGATCGGCCAGTCGCTTGATGCCTCGCCGACTGCCTTCCGCTGGCTCTTCCCGATGCTCGCGCTCGCGGGTTTCCTCGGCAACTCCATCTACCGGCGCGTAAGGCTGCGCGGCCAGCGCCGCCTGCAGCGCATGGAGCTTGACGGGCGCCGCGGCCTGCGCGTCGCCGACCCGCGCGCGCTGTGGGGGCTGCTGCGCGAGGACCGCCTCTACCGCGACTTCATGCTGTGGATGTTCATCTTCGGCCTCGGCAACCTGATGATGACGCCGGTGCAGGCGATCATCCTCAACGACGAGTTCCACTGCTCGTACCTCGAGGGCATCATGATCACGACGATCCTGCCCGTCGCGATCATGCCGCTGATGATCCCGCTGTGGGCGAAGCTGCTCTCGCGCACGCACATCGTCGAGTTCCGCGCCATCCATGGGTGGACCTTCGTCGCGGGGTCGCTGTTCCTGTGGGGATCGTCGGCGTTCCACTCGATGCCGCTGATGTATGCATCAAGCGTGGCATTCGGCATCGGGTTCGCGGGCGGTTCGCTTGCGTGGAACCTCGGGCACCACGACTTCGCGCCTGCGCACCGCGACAGCGACTACATGGCGGTGCACGTGACCCTCAACGGGCTGCGCGGGCTGATGGCCCCCTTCCTCGCCGTGGCCCTCTACGTGCCGATGCAGCGCATGGGTATCGGTCCTTGGTTCTTCGGCCTCTGCTTCGTCCTGAACACCATCGGGGTGATGGGGTTCGTGTGGATGCGACCCGCCGTCAGGCGGTTGGAGACGGCCGGGAACGTGGTATAGTCGTCGATTCCCCGCTTCGGAACCGTTCCGGCGGAACCGCACCTTGCCCGGCCACCTGTGGCCGCGGCGCATTTGGACACGCACCTCTACTTCCATGGTCGACTACAACCTCATCGAAGACATCCAGCTTGACTCCGCCCTCGCCGACAGGCTCCTCACGGAGGCCCTTGGCGCGAGCGCAGCGAGCGGTGACCTGACCGCCTTCCTCGCGAAGACGGCCACTCCCGACACCAAGCCAAACAGCATCATCAAGGGTCGGGTTGTCTCGATCAGCGGCGACTACGTGATCGTCGACGTGGGACTCAAGAGCGAAGGCCAGATCCCAAAGGCCGAGTTCGAGGATTCGGGCGGCGTGTCCCCCGGCGACGAGGTCGAGGTGCTCCTCGAGGAGACCGAGGATGCCGAGGGCGGCATCATCCTCTCCAAGCGCAAGGCTGACCGCATCCGCGGCTGGGAGCAGGTCTTCCAGACGCGCAAGGAAGGCGACGTGGTCGAGGGCAAGTGCCTCCGCAAGATCAAGGGCGGCCTTCTTGTCGACATCGGCGTGCCCGTGTTCCTGCCCGCCTCGCAGATCGACGTGCGCCGCCCCGGCGACGTCGGCGACTGGGTCGGCCGCACGCTGCGCGCGATGGTGCTCAAGATCGACGAGCAGCGCCGCAACATCGTCATCTCGCGCCGCAAGCTCATCGAGGAGGAGCGCGAGGAGGCGAAGAAGCGCCTGCTCGGCCAGGTGAAGGAAGGCGACATCGTCAAGGGCACGGTCACGAACATCGCCGACTTCGGCGCGTTCATCGACCTTGGCGGCATCGACGGCCTGCTGCACGTCACCGACATGTCGTGGGGCCGCGTCAACCACCCCTCCGAGGTCGTCAAGGTCGGCCAGGAGATCGAGGTCAAGATCCTCAACATCGACCGCGAGCGCGAGAAGATCGCGCTCGGCCTCAAGCAGAAGGAGACGAGCCCCTGGGAGGAGATCGAGAAGAAGTACCCGGTCAACTCCCGCGTGCGCGGCTCGGTCGTCAGCCTCATGTCGTACGGCGCCTTCGTGCGGCTTGAGGACGGCATCGAGGGCCTCGTGCACGTCAGCGAGATGTCGTGGACGCGCCGCGTGAACCACCCGAGCGAGCTCGTGAACGTGGGCGACGAGGTCGACGTGGTCGTGCTCGACTTCAACAAGGAGAAGCTCGAGATCTCGCTGGGCATGAAGCAGGTCGACGTGAACCCGTGGGATCTCGTCGAGCAGAAGTACCCCGTCGGCACCGTCATCGAGGGCAAGGTCCGCAACCTCGCCAACTACGGCGCGTTCGTCGAG
>CAYPOZ010000025.1:0-7335 GCA_964412415.1 uncultured Isosphaeraceae bacterium
AGGTGTGGGCGCAGGTGCTGGTGCGGGCGCGGGTGCAGGTGCTTGTGCAGGTGTGGGTGCTGGTGCAGGTGTGGGTGCTGGTGCTGGCGCGGGAGCCGGTGGCGGCGCGGGCGCGGGTGCAGGCTCAGGTGCTGGTGCAGGCGTAGGCGTAGGGGCTGGATTCGCGGGTGGCTCAGGTGCTGGTGCAGGCGCAGGCTCTGGCGCCGGAGCAGGTACAGGATCAGCGGCAGGTGCCGGCGTCGCTGGCGCGGGCTCTGCTGCCGGTGCTGCCGCAGGCTCGGGCTCTGGCGGCGGCGGCGGCGGCGTCATCGCATCAGTCAGGTTCTTCGCGAGGTCGCCGCGAGTGGCGGTCACTGTCGCCATCATGATCGACTCGCGTCCGCCATCGGCGGTCCACGCGATGTCCTTCTCGCGAGCCGCGGTCGCGGTGACCCGCCGCGCAGACGCGCGGCCCTCAAGCGGCCGCACCCATACGTCGCCGAACGCCACCATCGCCATCGTCTTTCCGTCAGGGCTCAGCGCTGCCTCTGTCGTGGCCGTCGCAAGGTTGCGAAGCTGCGCACCATCGCCCATGTCCTCGGATGCAGTGAACTTCAGCGCGACAGGCTTTGCGCCAGGCGTGTCGAGCGCAAGGCTGTAGATCGTGTCCCAATTGAGTATCGCCGCGACGCGGCCTCCACCGCCCACGCTGAGCGCGGCGCAGTCGTCGCGGTCGAAGTCCGTCAGGCGTGTCGGCGCTGCGCCCGGCGTGACCGACTGGCGGTACACGTTCTGCGTATCGAGCTCGCGGTCGGAGAGGTAGATGAACGAGTCGTTGCCGACCCAGCACGGCGCCCAGTCATTGCCCTCCCATGAGGTGAGCTGCGTGAATGCCTTCTCTGGCTCGGCACGCATGTCGAACATCCAGATGTCGCGCTGGTCGGAGCCGCGGTAGCCGCGCCGGTTCGTCGCACTCCCTCCGCGCTCGAAGAGCACCCGCGTGCCGTCGGGCGACACCGCAGGAGCCGATCCGAATCCCCCGTGCACACGACGCAGCTCGCCTCCAGTCACCGGCAGCCAGTAGGGTCGGCCGCTCCTGAATAGGTCGTTCTCCACCGACCCGTCGACCATGATCGCGACCGTGCCGTCTGCGAGGGTGTCGACCCCGCTCAGCATCACGCCGCCCTCCATATTGGTGATCTGCCGGACATCGCTGCCGTCTGCGTTGACGATGAAGAGGTTGCGCCCGCCCTCGCGGTCGCTCTCGAAGACGATCGCGCTTCCGTCGGGCATCCACGCGCTGCGAAGCTCCATGCCCGGATGGCTCGTGAGCCGCACTGCCTGGCCGCCAGCGATGGGCGCGACCCAGATGTCGCCGCGCCATGTGAAGGACACCTTCGACCCGTCGGGGCTGACCGCCGGAGCGCGGGGAAGGTCGACGTTCCCCGCATGACTCATGGACGCCACGACGCACAACGCGAACGCACCGGCCCAGGTCAGGCCACGGAACTGTGAAGATGGCATGAGCAGGAGGGTATCCGTTGCAGGCATCGCGGCACCATCCGCTAGCCTGCGTGCGTGAGACCAGAAAGCCTTGATTTCCTGAGGAGATTGCTCGACACGCCCAGCCCCTCGGGCTTCGAGCATGAGGGCCAGAAGGTGTGGCTGGCGTACGTGCGCCCCTTCGCGGACCGCGTGTGGCACGACGCCTACGGCAACTGCTTCGCGGAGCTCTGCCCGCCGCAGGGCGCGCCTGGCGCACCGACCGTTGCAGTGATGGGCCATGCCGACGAAATCGGCCTGATGGTCAACCACATCGATGCGCAGGGCTTCGTCTACTGCCGCGCGATCGGCGGGATCGACGCCGGCGCCATCGTCGGGCATCGCGTGCAGTTCCGCTCGAGCGCGCCTGGCGTGACATCGCCAGTGGTTGGCCTCATCGGCGCGACTGCGGTGCACCTGAAGGACAAGGATGCAGACAAGGTCCGCAAGGTCCACGAGCTCTTCATCGACATTGGCGCAGCTGACCAGGCCGCTGCGCAGGCGAAGCTGCGGATCGGCGATCCTGGCGTGCTGATGGAGGGAAGCCTCCTGATGGGCGACGGCATGATCGTGGCGCGTGCGCTCGACAACCGCATCGGGACGTTCGTGGCCGCGGAGACGCTCCGCCTTCTTGCCGAGCGGCGCGCGTCGCTCAAGGTCCGCGTCGTTGCGGTGAGCACCGTGCAGGAGGAAGTCGGGCTTCATGGCGCCACGATGGTGGCGGAGAGCCTGCGTCCGCAGGTCGCCCTCGTGACCGATGTGGGACATGCGACCGACAGCCCAGGCATCAGCGCCGCGCAGCACGGCCAGTTCAAGATGGGCGCGGGCCCCAAGATCGCTGTCGGCGGCGCCATGCAGCCGCAGGTGGTCGAGAGGCTCATTGCGGCCGCGGATGCGGCATCGGTCCCGCTGCAGCGGTCGGCCACTCCAGGGCGCAGCGGCACCGATACCGACGCTGTCTTCCTGCGCGCCGGCGGAATCCCGAGCGGCCTGCTGAGCCTGCCCATCCGCTACATGCACACGCCGGTCGAGCTCGCGTCGCTCAAGGACCTCGAGCAGATCCCCCTGGTCTTCGCCGGGTTCGCAGGCGCGCTGAACGGCATCGACCGCTTCGCGCCAGAGCTCTAGCACCGGGCCCTCACGCGATGCTTCAGTTCCTGCGAGAGGCCATTCGGGACTTCCGCACCACGGGTGCGGTGCTGCCGAGCTCTCCCCTGCTCGCGCGTGCGATGACGCGCGGCCTGGCGGCGGCCCAGTCGCCCCGGAGGATCCTTGAGGTCGGTCCCGGCACCGGGCCTTTCACGCGCGAGATACTGCGCCACCTGCGCGACGGCGACGTGTACGACATCGTCGAGATCAACCCGGCGTTCTGCGAGCAGCTCGAGCGGACGATGCTCTCGCCGTACCGGGCGCGCGCTACTGGTGCGCAAGTGGCGCTGCACCGGTCGCCGATCGAGGACGCGAGCGTTGACGGGAACTACGACTTCGTCGTGTGCGGGCTTCCGTTCAACAACTTCCCGCCCTCGCTTGTGCGCAGCATCTTCAGGCGGATCCTTGCGCTGATGCGCACGGGCGGCGAGCTCTCGTACTTCGAGTACGCCGGCGTGCGGGTGCTCAAGACGCCACTCGTGGGCAGCGAGGGTCGCCGCAGGATCCGGGGCCACAGGATCATCGGAAGGCGCCATGCGCGCGATCATGCGCTGACGCGCGAGCTCGTGATCGGCAACGTGCCGCCCGCATTTGCGTTGCGCATCGTGAAGTCAGATCCCCCGAGCCAGCCGCGACGCGGTGCGGCAAGGCCTGCGCGCGCTGACGGCGCCCCGAACGCCATTCTCCGCTAGAGACCCATGCTGCACATCAACGACCACTACCTCAAGCTCTCCGCCGGATACCTCTTCCCCGAGATTGCGCGCCGCGTCAGCGCATTCGCGCAGGAGAACCCATCGCTCGCGCCGCGCATCATCCGGTGCGGCATCGGCGACGTCACCGAGCCGCTTCCGCAAGCGTGCATCGACGCGATGCATGCCGCCGTCGACGACCTCGCCACTCGCGAGCGGTTCAAGGGATACGGCCCGCCGACGGGACACGACTTCCTGCGGCACGCGATCGCCGAAGGCGACTTCCGCTCGCGCGGCATCAATGTCTCCGACGACGAGATCTTCGTGAGCGATGGGTCGAAGCCCGACGCGAGCGCGTTCCTCGAGATCCTGGGCACCGGCAACCGCATCGCGATCACGGATCCTGTGTACCCCGTGTACTGCGACACCAACGTGATGCAGGGGAACACCGGCGGCGCGCTCGAGGGCGGCGGGTACGCAGGCATCGTGTACCTCCCCTGCACCCCCGAGAACTCCTTCGATCCCGCGCCGCCGAGCGAGCCTGCAGATGTCGTGTACCTCTGCTCGCCCAACAACCCCACCGGCGCAACGCTCTCGCGAAGCAGCCTAGAGCGGTGGGTTGACTGGGCGAACGCGCACCGCGCGCTCATCTGCTTCGATGCCGCATACGAGGCCTTCGTCCGCGACCCAGCCGTGCCGCGGTCGATCTTCGAGATCGAGGGTGCGCGCACGTGTGCGGTCGAGTTCCGCAGCTTCTCGAAGAGCGGCGGATTCACGGGCGTGCGGTGCGGCTATACGGTGGTGCCGACGGAACTTCATGGCGTGGCGCAGGACGGCACGCGAGTGCCGCTGCACCGGCTGTGGTCACGCCGGTGGGCCACATGCTCCAACGGCGTGAGCTGGCCCGTGCAGTGTGCCGCTGCCGCCCTCTACTCGCCTGAGGGGCGTGTGCAGTCGCGCGCGCTCGCCGACTTCTACCTGGGCAACGCCAGCATCCTGCGTACCGCGTGCGCGGCGCTCGGGCTCGACGTCCATGGCGGCGCCGACGCGCCCTACGTGTGGGTGCGTTGCCCGAGGGGCATGTCGAGCTGGGACGCGTTTGACCTGCTGCTGCGCGAGGTGCAGGTCGTGATCACGCCCGGTGCCGGGTTCGGCCGCTGCGGCGAGGGATTCCTGCGCATCAGCGCATTCAACTCGCGCGCGAACGTCGAGGAGGTCGCACGCAGGATCTCGGTGCTCACGACGCGCCGAGCGGAGGCCATCGCATGAACGGCTACCGGGTCACGACACTCATCTTCGGCGCACTCATGATGGGCGTCCTGTCTTTCGCCGTCGTTGTCACCGTGCTGGTGACCACAGGCACCGTGAAGCCCGCCCTCACGCCGCCGGCTGGCGCGGGCGCGCAGGCCGGAATCCCGCTGCCTCAGCTGCTCGCGATCATCGCAGCGCTAGCCACGATGTCCGCGATCCCGCTGGCCTTCGTGCTGCGCGCGCGCACGCTCGCGCGGACCGGGACTGCCGCCGAGGCGAGCTGGCGCATGGCCCACATCATTGCGGGCGCGATCCTCGAGGGAGCCGGGCTGCTGTGCTGCGTGTTCGCGCTCATCACGGGGAACCTTGCGTTCCTCGCGGGCACAGGCCTCATGCTGGCGGCGATGGGGGTTCTGTTCCCCACCCCCGCGCGCGCTGAGATTTGGGCTGCTGAAGTTGCTGACCTGCGCCCTTGAACTCGGTGCACACCACGAACATCTCGACGCTCTCGGCGCGCGAGCTTGAGGGCTTGAATCCCTTCACCGCCGTGAACATCGTGCCTGCGCGCTTGAGCAGCGCGGGGTAGTCGCGGCCCTCATAGACCTTCATCACGAAGTGGCCGCCGCGGCGGAGCCACATCGGAAGCCGGTCGAGCAGCGCGTCGCAGAGCTGCACCGAACGGATGCTGTCGGTGGACGGGTCGCCTGAAGTGTCAGGCCCCATGTCGGAGATCACCACATCGAAGGGATCGCCGAAGTGCTCTGGCGCAAGGTCGCGGAGGTCCGACTGGATCAGCGTGACGTGCGGGGGAAGGCCGCGCGGATCGATGGCCTTGAGGTCGACTGCCGTCACGTGACCGGTCGGCCCGACGCGTTCCGCGGCGATCTGCGTCCAAGAGCCAGGCGCCGCACCTACATCCAGTACACGCGCGCCACGCTTGAGCATGCGCCGCTTGTCGTCGATCTCGATCAGCTTGAATGCGCTGCGTGCGCGGTAGCCGAGGTCCTTCGCCTTGCGGAACCAGTGGTCCTGGATCTCCTTCATGGGACGGCGGGCTCGGCGGCGGGCTCTGCGGCGGGCTCGGCGGCGGGCTCGGCGGCCGGCTCGGCGGCGGGAATTGGCTCGCCCGGCGGCACGGCTGGCTCATCCGCAGCACTCGGCTCGGCGGGCTCGGACGCCTCCGGCATCGGATCCCTGTCAGGTCCAGTGTGGCCGCTGCGCTCGAAGTGATCGCGGATCTGACGGTGGAAGCGCGCCGTGGCGATCGTCGCGACCGTCCCGTGGTCGAGGTCCGGGATCACCTCGATGAGGCCCATGCTCCCGTCACGGCTGATCGGCAGCAGCACGTCGGCGAGCTTCCGGACCGCACGGTCGAGATAGAACGAGTCGCGGTCCCCGCACAGGATCTGCGCGCGCCGCGCGATGGTGTCCGCAGTGCCCTGGTCGCTCCGTGCGAGCCGTGCGAGGTCGAAGGCCGACCACGCCTCGACCGTGACCGGGTCGATCTCGCCCGACACAGGATTCGCGATGCGCCGCGGCGCTCCGGTGCGGTCGTCCATCGGGCTCCACATCGCCGCCCAGGCATCCCACTGCTCACCCGATGCGCCGCGAGGCGAGATGGCGCGCTCCATCGACACCTCATCGCGCACGGTCATCGGCACAAGGTCGTGGCCAGGCCCAAGCGGAATGCGCATCGCGGGCTGCTCGATGCCCTGCGCATCGGCGAACAGGTTGGCGCCGCGGTAGAGGTCCACCGTCTGGAATGCGGAGAAGTCGACAGGATCCGGCGCGCTCGCGAAGGCCATGCCGAACGTCCCGGGGTGACTCGCGAGAAGCCAGAGCGCCGTCCATCCTCCGCTGCTGTGGCCTGTCACCACTCGCGCGGATGGCTCGCGCACCAGCCTGAACCGCTCCTCGAGCGCGGGGATCAGTTCGGTGACGAGCGCGGTTCCGCGCGGGCCGTTCGCTTCGCTGTCGACGAAACCGTGGTGGCCCCACGCGGACTCCGGATCAAGCACGACGTGCACGGCCTGCGGCAGCAGCTCGCGGGTGTCGGGACGCGCAAGCAGCTCGGCGATGCCTACAGCGTCGGACCACCGTCCGCCAAAACCGGGAATGATGTAGACCGTCGGCCAGAAGCGGCGGGCAGCTTGGATGTTGTCGTAGTCGCGCGGCACCACGACCGCTGCACGGTGCATGACATCGCGGCCCGCAGCCTCCGACAGAAGCGGCGACTTGCGCTCGTACCAGGTGATGTTCTTGAGGTCCGCGAGCGGCACCGGCTCTATGCGCCTGCTCAGCGTGATCGTGGTCGCATCCTCGCGCGAGGAGTCGAACTCGATCCTGATCGGATCCGAGATGAGGTTGTCGGGCGCGACGTGCCCACGATCGGTGTCGCTGCGGTCAAAGACAACCTGCAGGTCGTAGGGGCCATCGAGCCAGTCAGGCGGTCCCGGCCACCAGATTGTCTGACCGTCGAACTCAAGCTCCATGCCGGCTTGGAGCTCGGCGACAGCGATCGATCCGAGCGGCTGCGGATCTGCAAAGAAGGGCGCGTCCGCAGGCTCCCCGCGTGCATCACTGTCGACCGCACGCATGAAGAGGATCATCCGCCCCGCGCGCGGCAGCCCTGCCTTCTTGGGTAGCGAGGCAGCAATCGGATCCTCGGCTTCCTCCTTTGGCGCTTCGGCGCTCTCAAGGAGGTCGCCACGTGACGCAGGCAGCA
>CAYPOZ010000025.1:7384-12574 GCA_964412415.1 uncultured Isosphaeraceae bacterium
TGCGGTGCCGCAGTTGGCGCAGGCTTGGGTGCTGGCTCGGGATCTGGCTCGGGGTGCGGCGCTGGAACAGGAGCCGGCGCGGGATCAGGTGTGGGCTCGGGTTGCGGCGCCGGCTGGGGTGCGGGCGCCGGTGCGGGGACAGGATCTGGCGTGGGAGCCGGCGCCGGTGGTGGTGCGGGTGCTGGCTCAGGCGCAGGAGCCGGCGAAGGCGGCGCAGTTGGAACTGGCGCCGGCGGCGGCTCGGGCACCGATGGCTGTGGCGCAGGCTTCGGCCGCGGCGGAGTTGCGGCCGCTGACACGCCCATCAGGCCAATCGACACCGCCATCAGCGCCACCGCCGCGGACCTAATGTGCACCCTCATGGCCATGCGGTCATCCTATTGAGTGAGGTCCATCCCGTTAGACTCGCTCCCCGCACGCTCCGCGGCTCCCTCGCCACATTCGCCGTTGCGGCCCTCCTTCGAGAGGGCAGTCACCACCCCGTGGCGCACCACCTTCGGCGGCGAGTCGCAGGACTCCGAGACCTTCAGTGTCCCCACCATCGGCCAGCAGAACGTCGTGGTTGACCTGTTCGCGGGCAGCGTCACGGTGCGCGCCACCGCAAGCCCGCCCGGCACTGGTGTCGAGCAGGGTCTCGCGACCGTGACGATCACCAGGCGGGGGATGCACGGGCCAACGCGCAAGGACGACTCCACCGAGTCGCTCCCCGACATCACCGCAACGGTCGGCTCCGAGTGGCGCGAAGGCAGCTCCACAATCGTGGTCAATGCGACCACGAGCAATCCTGAGCCGTGGCTTCAGGCTGCTGACGTGGACGTCACGCTGCCCATGCTCGGATCGGTTGTGGTTCGCACCGCGCGCGGGCACGTGTACGTGACGAACAACGCACGCGGAGTCGACATCGAAACCAGCAAGGGCGACGTGCGCGTGGTCACCCAGTTCCCGATGAACGACCCGACCACCATCCTCAACCGCGACGGCGACATCGACTGGCGCGTGTCAGGCCGCAGCTCGGGCATCTACGACCTCGAGTCCATAGGCGGGCTGGTGTTCGCGCGTTGCCCGGTGGGCAAGTGGCTCTGCACCGATCCACGCAACACCGACAGGCGGCTCCTTGCGCACCTCAATGACGGCACGGCACGCGTCATCATGCGCAACGTCGATGGCGACATCCGCGTCGCCGTGCTCGACAATCCCGCAGACATCGGCACCTACATCTGGCATCCGTGACCGCCGCGCACTTGCTCGCCTGCCTGATCCTTGCGCTGCGCGTGACGCTCAGCGCGGATCCTGCGCTCGAGGCGTCGCTCGCGCGTGCCGGCGAGAACCGGCCGCAGCTTGAGCGCGCGCTGCGCGAGGCGCCGTCAGACCAGCGCCCCGGCATGGAGTGGCTTGTGCGGAACATGCCGGACTCGGATGCCCGCACCGCCACGGCGGAGTTCCTGCTCGAGCACTGCGCGGATGCGTACCTCGCGTGGCGGTCCGCGCCGTGGCACCCAAGCGTGAGCGAGGAGCTCTTCCTCGACGCGATCCTTCCCTTCGCGAGCGTGTCGGAGCGGCGCGAGGCATGGATGAAGCCGCTGCGCACGCTGTGCCTGCCGATCGTCGAGGGCACGACGGACCCCGGCACTGCAGCAGTGCGGATCAACCAGAGGCTCTTCCCGCTGACCAAGGTCATCTATTCGACCAAGCGCAGGCGCGCGGACCAGTCACCCTCGGAGTCGATCGAGACAGGACTTGCGTCGTGCACCGGCCTGAGCATCCTGCTGATCGACGCGTGCCGGTCTGTCGGCGTTCCGGCGCGATTCGTCGGCATCCCGATGTGGCCGGACCGAAGCGGGAATCACTCGTGGGTGGAGGTGTGGGATGGCACGCGCTGGCGCTTCACGGGCGCCGCAGAGCCATCTGGCGATGACCTCGACAGCGCATGGTTCACCGAGCGTGCGGCGACAGCGACGCGCGAGAACCCGCTGAACGCGATCTACGCGGTGACCTGGCGGTCAACGCCGCTGAACTTCCCGATGGAGTGGAGCGGGTACTCGGACTCGGTGCGCGCGATCGATGTCACGGACCGCTACACCCGGCCCGCCACGGAGGTAGTGCCGCATGGAATGGCGCGTGTGCGGTTCCGTGTGATGCAGGCGGCGGGCTCGGGCGATCCGGCGCGCGCAACGCGCGAGCGGGTCGCGGTTCCCGTCCGCGTGCAGCGTGATGCGGATGTGGCGGCGCCGACCACGGTGTTCGAGGGCACCTCGCGCGACGAGCGCTTCGACGCCAACGACCATCTCACCACGCTGATGCCGGTCAACGGCGAGTTCCGGGCGACCGTGCCGGGATCTGATCCTGTTCGGTTCACGGTCCGTGACGATGGGCAGCTTGTGGACCTTGTGGTGCCCGCAGGCACATCGCCACGCGTCGAGTCCGTGCGCGCCGCACTCGCATCCGGCGGCGTGGCCGCGCTCGCGGAGCTGCCCCTCGCGAGGGACGCGCTCTCCCGCGACGAGGCGACCGCAGTGCGTGACCTCATCTGGCGCACGCATGCCGATGCGGAGCGTGATGCGCGCCAGCGCGAGCTCGCATCGGGCGAAGTGCGTGCGGGTGATGTCTCGATGCGCTACTGGACCAAGTCCTTCGGCGAGCGCCCAGCTGCAGGGCGCAGCCTCTGGATCTCGATGCACGGCGGCGGCGGCGCGCCCGCGCGCGTCAACGACCAGCAGTGGGAGAACCAGAAGCGCCTGTACGAGCCACCTGAGGGCATCTACTTGGTGCCGCGCGCGCCGACCGACACCTGGAACCTGTGGCACCAGCACCACATCGATGCGCTCTATGCGCGGCTGATCGAGAGCCTCGTCATCGCCGGCGAGGTTGATCCCAACCGCGTCTACATCATGGGCTACAGCGCCGGCGGTGACGGCGTGTACCAGCTTGCGCCCCGAGTGGCCGACCGGCTCGCGGGGGCGGCGATGATGGCCGGGCATCCCAACGACGCAAAGCCTGATGGCCTTCGCAACGTCGCCTTCGCGCTTCACATGGGCGAGAACGACGCGCCCTTCAACCGCAACGCGGTGGCGGTGCAGTGGAAGGATGCGCTCGCGGCGTTGGCTGCGGCGGACAGCGGCGGGTACCGGCACCAGGCCGTCATCCATCCAGGCAAGGGCCACTGGATGGATCGGCAGGATGCGATGGCGCTGCCGTGGATGGCGGGATTCACGCGCGATCCGCGCCCGACTCGTGTGGTGTGGCTGCAGGATGACGTCACGCACCGCCGGTCGTACTGGCTCGAGGTGGCCAAGCCCGTGGCTGGAGCTCGTGTCGTGGCCACGCGGACCGGCAACGCCATTTCCGTCGAGAGCTCTCCCGATGTCGATGAGCTGACCATCTACCTCGATGACTCGATGTGCGACCTCGACGCGCCAGTCACAGTGAGCTGGAACGGCACCGAGGTGCATTCTGGTCCGGTGCCGCGATCCGCAGCCGCCGTGCTGCGCTCGCTCGCGGAGCGGGCAGATCCGGCGTCGCTCCACACTGCACATGTGACGGTGAAGCGTCCGCAATGAGCGCGGATGCGGGCAAGCCAGGCGATGCGAGCCCAGACACAGGGTCGCGCCGCGACTTCATGGCCACAGCCACCGCGTTCGCGGCATTTGCGTCAGCGGTGGCGCTTGCTCCCGGCGGCCGTGCGGCAACCTCCTCCGTCACGTCGCGCGCGAACCCGCTCGATGAGAGTCCCGCGAGCCCAAGCGCGGCGTCAGCTCCGGTGTCGGCAAGCACTATCGCTGCGGCCGAGCAGCTCGCCGGCATCGCCTTCACGCCTGCGGAGCGAGCGCAGATGGCGCGCACCGTGGGCCAGCAGCTTGATCTCTTTTCGGCACGCGCTCGCTTCGGCGAGCTGCCCAACTCGCTCGCGCCAGCGCAGGTGCTCTCGGTGCTGCTGCCTGGCGAGCGTGCGCCCTCAGACCTTCGAGGCGATCCATCGGATGGCGCTGCGCCCATCGCTCCCGCGAAGGCGCCACCAGCGTCCGAATCAGAGGTCGACTTCGCGACAACCGGGCAGCTCGCGGCATGGATGCGCGGGGGCCACATCACATCGCGCATGCTCGTGGAGCGCGCGATTGCGCGGCTTCGCGCTGCCAACCCCACGCTCCTGTGCGCCATCACCATCGTCGCCGATCAGGCACTGGCAGAGGCCGATGCGAGAGATGCGGAGGCACGGCGCGGCGCATGGCGCGGCCCGCTGCATGGGATCCCGTACGGGCTCAAGGACATCTTCGACACCGCAGGCATCGCCACGACGTGGGGCGCAGAACCGTGGCGCGATCGAGTGCCGGCCTCCGACGCCGTGGTGGTGTCGCGCTTGCGAGACGCGGGTGCCATCATGGTGGCGAAGACCGCAGTCGGCGCGCTTGCCTACGGCGACATCTGGTTCGGTGGCACGTGCCGCAATCCATGGGACCCCGAGAAGGGCTCCTCCGGATCGAGCGCAGGCAGTGCATCGGCCGTGGCTGCGGGATGCGTGCCCTTCGCGATCGGCACAGAGACGCTCGGGTCGATCGTCTCGCCATGCGAGCGCTGCGGCACGACTGGCCTGCGTCCCACATTCGGCCGCGTATCGCGCGAGGGATGCATGGCGCTGTGCTGGTCGTGGGACAAGATCGGTCCGATCACGCGATGCGTCGCCGACACCGCACTGGTGCTCGAGGCGATCAACGGCGCGAGCATGGGCGATCCATCGAGCGTGTCGGTGCCCTTCCGTGCGGGTGCATCGATGCCCCTCGCGCAGCTGCGTGTGGCATTCGATCCCGCATGGCTCGAGGCCGATCCGGCGCGCGTCATGCCGGTGGCGATCGCGGCGCTTCGCGATGCGGGTGCGACTGTGGTCGAGCGTGCCATGACGCCGCCCGGCGATCCCCAGATCCTGATGGCGATCCTCGTTGCCGAAGCGGCTGGGGCCTTCGAGTCGATGACGCGAAGCGGTGCCGACGACCAGCTCTCGTGGCAGGCCGACGAGGCGTGGCCCAACACGTTCCGCCAGGCGTGGTTCGTGCCTTCGATAGAGCTCGTGCAGGTGGAGCGCCTGCGTCGCCGCTTCATGGAGTGGATGCGCACCTGCATGGGCGATGCCGATGCGCTGCTGTGCCCCCCCTTCGCGGGCGGCATGCTGATGATCACCAACGCCACGGGCTACCCGTG
>CAYPOZ010000025.1:12584-18762 GCA_964412415.1 uncultured Isosphaeraceae bacterium
ATCGCCCTCGGCAGCGCGCTCGAGCAGCGGCTCGATGTCTGGCGGCGCAAGCCCGACCTTCCGCTCATTCGCTGATATCGCGCGAGGAGGCCCGACTCATGTTCGGGTCGTGTTGGGGCCGCTGTGCGAGGGCAGTCAACCCACGACAATTCTTCGGACTTTGCCGCCCTTTTTGCCGCCCCGTCCATCCCAGCGGCGGGTTCGGGCGAATACTCCCCTGCCAGGGCTGCCAGTGGCCCCGACCCCTACACCTCAAGACCCCCTCTCCCAATGCACCACCGACACCTGCTGCAGGCTGCGATCGCTGCGACTCTCGCTGCCTCATCGCCCGCCGTCCTCGGCCAGTCCTCTGATCCCATCCAGCCCGAGACCGAGCACATCTCCACGCTGACCCGCGTTCGCGAGGGCGGCACGCCCTACAACCCCAAGCAGCGGCTGACCCCGTACGCCGTGACCCTCAAGGGTGTTGCCGAAGGCGGCATTGCGGACGCGCCGACCACGGGCCTCATCTCCACCCCTCCCGAGTATGCGCCTGCGCGAGGGGTGCTCTACCAGTACGGCAACAGCTGGAACCCTGTGGTGACTGCGCTGGTGGCGAGCCTCACTGCAGGCACGGCCTTCGACGAGATCGCGTATGTCGTGGTCGCCAACCAGACCACCGCAAACTCCGCGACGAGCGCGTTCATCGCGGCCGGCGCGAACATGAGCAAGGTGGTGTTCATCATCGCGCCGAACAACTCGATCTGGATCCGCGACTACGGGCCCCACTTCATCTTCCAGAACGGGACACTTGCAGCCGTCGACAGCCCCTCCTACCCAGGCAGGCCGCAGGACAACTTCGTGCCGACGATCGTCGCCGAGGACAGGCTCGGCATGCCGGCCTACCACCAGGGGCTCTACTACTCCGGAGGCAACTTCCAGGCCGGCCCCAACAGGTCCGGCTTCTGCACGGCGCTGGTGAACCTCGACAACCCTGCCAGCGGCGGGCACGACGAGCCGCTGATCCGCGAGCTCCACGACACCTTTCAGGGCATCGACACGCTGCACGTCCTTCCGCAGCTGCCGTTCTCCGTGGACGGCACCGGCCACATCGACATGTGGATGTATCTCGTGGACGATGACACCGTGATCATCAGCGAATTCATCGCGGGATCGAACTCGACGGCCATCTCAGTGACCAACAACGCCGTGCCCTACATGCAGTCGCTCGGCTTCGAGGTCATCCGTCCGCAGGCGTGGAATGCCGGCGGCGCGCACTACACCTACGCGAACGCTTTCCGCGTCAACAACCGCATCTTCGTCCCCTGCTACGGCACGCAGCTCGCGCCCGGAGGCAATGCTGCCTACAACACCCGCGATGCGGACGCGCTTGCGAAGTGGCAGCAGGCGGCCGGACCTGGCGTGCAGATAGTGCCCATCCAGTGCTCGAGCATCATCGGCGCCTCCGGTGCGATCCACTGCATCGTGAAGCAGGTGCCGCGCTACGCGGACGCGATCCCGGCAGCTCATGTCATCGCGCCCGCCGGCGGCGAGCTGTGGCTCGTCGGTTCAACGCAGACGATCCGGTGGAATGCCACCGACACCGGCAACGCGCCGCTTGCGAGCGTCGATCTCGACTACTCCTTGGACGGAGGCGCGACGTGGGCGCCGATTGCAACCGGCATCCCGGACTCCGGCTCGTACCAGTGGACGGTTCCCGCCGCGGCGACAGACAGTGCGCTTGTGCGCGTCACTGCACGTGCAGGCGACGGCGACACCACGATGGCCGTCAGCAACCCTTACCGACAGCGGCCCGGCATCGCGAACCTCTACGACTTCTCGACCGGCGCCGGCACCGACAAGTTCGGGTTCGGCAGGCAGACCACGAGCTGGACGTCCGTGAACTCGGTGGTGAGCCCAGTGACCGCCGCGCTCACTGCAGCGAACTATGCCGCGATGGCAACCTCCAACGCGACTGGAGGGATCACGGACGGGAATCGCTACATCACCCCATCGGTGTCGTCGGGCAGTGAGGCCACCCACCTCTTCCGTTTCGTGCTCGCCGAGCCTGCCGGGCAGATCGACGAGATCGTGGTGACGTGGGAAGGATTCGCCGACCGCTGCACGCAGGTGGAGCTGTACGTGTGGAACGATGCCCGCTCCCAGTGGGGCGATGCGAGCGGTCTCGTCGGGCAGAACCGCTACCTCGACAACTACGCAGGAACGCGCGACCGCACGCTTCGGGCCAGGCTCAGCTCCAACCTGGGCGACTATGTCGCGGCCGACGGATCGATCAGGTTCCTGGTGTACGCCGAGCGCGCAGCCGACGAGACTGTGCACGACTACATGTCGGTCACCGTAATGCGCGCAGACGAGGACACGCCCTGCACGGGCGACATCGACGGGAATGGCTCGGTCGGCGGTGCGGATCTTGCCTCGCTGCTGAGCGCCTGGGGCGCGTGCGCAGGCTGCGCGGCCGACCTCGACGGCGACGACGACGTGGACGGCCAGGATCTGAGCGTGCTGCTTACGCGCTGGGGCCCCTGCCCGTAGCTGTTCCCGCGCTGCCAGTTCCGACGGAACACTCGCTACCCGGGGCAAGGTCCCCACGAAGCCAGAAGCGCAGTCAGGTCCGCTGCGCCGACGGTTCCGCTGCCATCAATGTCGGCCGAGCTGCCTGTCGCCTGGCCCCACTCCGACAGCAGCTGCGTCAGGTCAGTGGCATTCACGGCGCCGTTGCCGTCAAGGTCTGCGTCACACGGCACTCGATCCCCGATCGCGAGGCTGTGCACACGACCGCTTGCAATGCGGGTTGCCGCAACCAGCGATCCAGGCACCGAGCACTGCGCGTCGTCGTTCTGGCCCCACGCCACCACAGTTCCGTCCTCGATCAGCGCGAGACTGTGCTCGCCGCCGGCAGCGATGGCGATGGCGCCGCCCGGGGACGCCGCAGCCGAGTGCCACAATCCTGCGGAGACTGACGACACGGCAAGAACTGCGGGAGGTGGATCGCACTGGCGGTAGTTGTTGCGTCCCCAGCACAGGATTGCAGCGTTCGCCTGAATTCCAATGCTGTGGTACGCCCCTGCGGCGATCGCCGTGAAGAGCGGCACCGCCGGTGGGACCGAGATCTGGCCGTACAGGTTCCCGCCCCACCCGACCACTGACCCGTCAGCGGTCAGCGCGAGCGAATGCGAGAAGCCCCCGGCCACGGCTACCACACCCGAGAGCCCAGGCGGCACGTTGCACTGGCGCGACTGGTTCCATCCCCACGCCAGCACGGCGCCCTGATCCGTCACGACGAGCGTGTGATCGGATCGACCGGCGATGGCCCGCACCGGAGGCAAGGGCGCGGGCGCATCGAGCTGGCCTAAGCCATTCCAGCCCCAGCTCGACAGTGTTCCGATGGAGGCTTCCGCGCCCAAGGGAGCGAGCAGGAGTGCGGCTACGGCAATGTTCAGATGCTTCACGGAGGACTCCGATAAGGCATGCCGCCACATCTTCGGCTTGCCAGGCACTATCCACGGCATTCGCGACCACCAACGTGACGCGTCCCGCAGACCCTACCGCCCTCCACATCCGAATGCGTAATTTGTCGCTCGTGGGAGCCTCGGATTCAACCCAAAAACGCACTCGATTTGGCCGATCGCACCGGATCGAGGGCACCCGAGCCGCTAGCGCGCGTCGAATTCGGCGCGGTCAGGCAGCGGCACGTCGGATCCGCTGGCGAAGGCGAGCCGCGCCGCAGACATGAGCAGGTCGGCGCGCGACTGGATCAGCGTGTAGCGCGCGTCGAAAAGGCCGGCCTCAGACTGGATCAGCTGCGTGATCGTCGCGAGGCCGTTGACGTAGGACGCGAACACGGAGTCGTACGAGTCCTGGCTCGCCGCCAGCAGCGCCTCCCCGGCGATGAAGCGCTTGCGCGCCGCACGCACATCGAAGTACGCCATCCACACCTCGTTCGATACGACCAGCTGCAGCTCGTCGAGCTGTGCCTCTGCGCGCGCGAGATTCGCGCGTGCCTCAAACAGCTTGGCGGTGCGCTCGCCGCCCTCGTAGAGGAGCCACGTGCCGCGCAGCCCGATCTCCGCGGTGAACGGCACGCTGTTCATGACGCCGATCTCGTTGCCATCGCGGCTCTCGCCGTCGAGCCATCCGACGCCGATGTCGCCGTACATGCTGATCGTGGGGAGGAAGTCGGCCTCAGCCTGCTTGATGGCGGCGCGCGCCTGCCGCACGCTCGCGAACGCGGCCTGCAGGTCTGGCCGCTGGCGCAGCGTCTGCGCGACCACAGCGTCGACGCCGATCAGCAGGTCCTCTGGCAGTGGCATCTGCTGGAGCGGCACGATGTCGATCCGGGTTCCGGCAGGCACGCCCACCGCAATCGCAAGCGCAGCCTGCGCGTCGTACAGGTCAGCCTTCGTGTCCTCAACCATGAACTGCGCCTTCGCGAACTGCTGGCGCGCCTCGAGCAGTTCGGGTCTCGTGGCGAGGCCCACGCGCATGCGGTCCTCGACTGCCTCGAGCTGCATGCGCGCGTTGGCCAGATCCTCTTCCGCAGCTTCCACCATCATCACCTTGGCATCGAGCTGGAAGTACGCCGTCTGCACGTCGTAGATCACCTTCTGGATCTGGCGGTTTGCGCTGAGGTTCGCAGCCTCGACGCCACGCCGCGCCGCCTCGACCATCGCATCGCGCCGGCCGAAGTCGAGCAGCAGCCACGACAGGTTGAAGCCGGTGTCGGCATTGCCGCCCTCGTAGAGGAGCGGTGCCGGGATCCCTGGATAGGGCGTGCGCTCCCAGTCCACCTGGCCGTAGAGTCCGGCGCGCGGCAGGTAGAGGCTCTCAGCCATGCCCTGCCGGCCGGCTGCGGCACGCGCAGACTCCCATGCTGCACGAGTGGTCGGGTTCATCTCCAGCGCGCGCACGGCAAGCTCCGCGAGTGTGCGTTCGCGCGGCGGAAGCGGCGCGACCGGCTCGTCAGGGTCGAGCGTTCGCGCGCGCTCGAAGCCGGGCAGCGCAGCGCCACCCGAGGCCATTGGCCGGTCGGGCACGGGGATTGGCGGCGTCTCCGGCACGATCATGCCATCGCCGCGCCACGGCGTGTCATAGGTGTCGCTGACGAGACGGTCGAGGTCCTTGCGCTCGAACATCGGATCGTCAAATGGGCTCGACGACTGGCAAGCTGCCAGCGTGGCGACGGTGCCGGCGAGCGTGAAGCGAATGAGCGATCCAGTCATGCGCACACGGCGCAAACGGCAACTGCGGCCGGCGATGCGGCTGTGGCGATCCATGCTCACGCCTGTGGTATCGGCTGCACGGCGTGCGAAGGTTCAGGATCTGTCGGGTGCTTCCGGGCGAGCCGACCCACCATCGCCCCCATCGCGTCGAGCTGCTCCCCCATGCGCATGAGGTGGGCGATCTGCGCGATCACCGCCTCCGCCTCGGGTGTCGTCATCGCAAACACCGGATGCGCCTTCCGTTCGGCCTCGATGGCAGCCTCGACGGCATCGATGGCGGCCCTGCGGGCGCTTGCGACCGCAGGATCGAGACCGCCGTGACCGGAGTCCCAGATCGCCGCGATGGCCTCGGTCTCCAGGCGCACGGCCGCGAAGGCCTGGTCTACAGCGCGCTGGATCGCCTCCGGAGGGCGGTCCGGCAAGCTCTGGCGGCACATCACCATCGCGATCGCTGCCCGGTACAGCACTCGCGTATCTGCCGGCGCAACGGCAAGGTCATTCCTGCTGAGGCCGCTGCGCAGGTCAGACCGGTCGAACTCCATGCCTGCGACGGATGCCGTGACCTGGGCTGCCGACGAGTAGACCCGCTGTCGGATGCCAACTCGCTTCGGCTCGGGAATCCTGTTCCGCCCGACTGCGGCCGATGCAAGGCCGATGTAGTCCGCAATCGCACGGCACAGCTGTGCCATGCCCTGCCGGTAGTCGTCGATCGCCCGGTGAGGAGCGATGTAGTTGAAGACGATGCCCACGATCGCAGCTCCAATGAAGACTCCAATCAGCCGGTCGGTCGCAGGCCAGAGGTTGGATGCGGGCACATTGCTGGGAAGCACGACCATGCCAAAGGTGAGCGCCATCTGAAGGCCCGCATAGGCCACACGCGTGCCGCAGCAGAGCAGGTATCCGAACGCAAAGAGGAAGGGCGCCGCCCACAGCAGCAGCCCTCCGACGCTGAAGAGGTT
>CAYPOZ010000026.1:0-4454 GCA_964412415.1 uncultured Isosphaeraceae bacterium
GCGTGGGTGCGGCCGGATGTGGCGCTGGACTGGTGCTCGGTGTGGGATCGCGGCGCCGTCGCGCAGGCGCTTGCCGCCACCGATGGCGATGGCCCCGCTGCCGCGAGCCTGCTCGCCGCTGAGGGATGGACGCACCTTGCGATCGACCAGGTCATGCTCGAGGTGTGGACCCGATCGGGATGGCTCGACCCCATCCTGGCGCCAGCGGCGCTCGAGGGCATGCGCAAGGGGCGCCGGGTCGTCTGGATCGGGCCTCAGGGCGCGCTCGTGTCGCTCGAGCCGGAGTGAACGCGATAATGACGCCAATGACCGCTGCGCTCCGGAACGCTGCCCTGCTTCTTGCCTCGGCGATCTCGCTCGCAGGAGCGCTGTCGTGCAGTGTGCGCCGCGGGCTCGAGCCCGCGCGCAGCGGAACAGCTGCGGCCGATGCACCTCTTTCCACGGAGGCGAGCGCCACGGCGACCCGCACCACCGGCGGCAACACGATCGCGACGCCGCGCGGCACGACGAGCGGTGCCACGGGCGGCACGCCAGCGATGTGGCGCAACGACGCAGTTCCAGGCGACGAGCTCGATGTCCGCGCGATGGAAGCGGCGGGTGCGCTCGTCCTCGAGGAGATGCTGATCGAGCGCGCGCTACGCACCGAACTTGCGCGGCGGGAGCTCACGGTTGATGACGCGGCGATCGCCCGCGAGGAGACGATGGCGCGCGGCCGAGCAGCTCCTCCAGGCACTGCGCGCATCGCAGGGGCTCGGTGCGGTCCGGTGGAAGTCGCTCCTGTGGCGCAATGCTGCGCTTCGAACCCTCGCACGTGACCAGTCCTCCGTCGGCGAGAAGGAGATCGCCACTGCCCACGACCTTCAGCACGGGGCGCGCCGCGCCGCGCGGATCATCGTGATGCCGGATCTGGCGTCAGTGCAGCGCGCGATGGAGCGTCTCGGCGCCGGCGAGCCCTTCTCCGATGTGGCATCGTCGGTGTCGGCGGACAGCAGCCGCGACCGGGGCGGACTCGTCTCCCCGATCTCGAGGCTCGACCCTTCGTGGCCCTCCACGGTGCGCGAGGCGCTGTGGGCAATTGAGGCGGGGACGCACTCCGCTCCCGTGCTCATCGACGATGGCTACATCATCGTGCGCTGCGAAGCGGAGATCCCCGGCGATGGGGTCACGCCAGAGGCTGCACGCGCCGAGAGCGAGCGTACGGCGCGGCTTGCCGTCGACCGCGTCGAGATGGACCGGATCCAGCGCGAGATCGTGCGCGGACTCGACCCGACGATCTTCGACCGCGCCCTCGAGGAGTCCTGGAGACGCACGCGCGAATCGCGCCGCGTCCCCTGAAGGCTCAGGTCGGCATCGACACCTGTCGCCACACCGCAACGGGCAGCAGCAGCGCGACAGGAATCGCCACGCCAATCGCAGGCGGAACTCCCGGCAGGCTCATCGCCATCATCAGCAGCGCCACCATCATCGCCGGCGTGGTCGTCGCGGCGCACAGCACCGCTCCGCGGAAGAGGCCATGCGGCTCGCGCAGCGCAAAGAACGGCACAGCCACCATCACCATCAGCAGCGAGATCATGGGCCCGGCGATCCTCGAGAGCTCGGTGCGGCGGGCGGAGTCGACATCGATGACCCCATTCTCGCGCAGGCGTGCGAGGTCACCCGATGCGAGCATGTGCGCGTAGAGCGCATTCTGCTTCATCACCAGCGCGTCAGGGTTGATGCGGACCGGCAGCTCGACCGCTGGAGTGGCGCTGATCGGCTGGCCTGAAGCGCCCACCTGCATGGTCCCCGGCGACTGCACGCTGCCCGAATCCATCAGCCACAGTTCGCGCGCGCCGTCCCACCTCGCGGAGGCCGCCTCGAACCGCCGGCCGATCGAGCCGTCCTGCTGACGCTCGATCGCGTAGACGCCAGTGAGCGTCTCCGTCGACGGGTCGTAGTTGCGCGCGCTCAGCCGGATCCCGCTTGGGTCTGCCACCATCCGCACCGGCCAACCCGGCATGCGGTCCACGCCCGCCCACGTGTGGCTGTCGACCATGAGCCGGTCCGCGAGCCGAGGGATCACGAGCTCCTGGTTGGCGACCTGCACAAGGCACAGCGCTGCGGATCCAGCCACGATCGGCAGGGTCGCGCGCGGCAGCGACCGCCCCACCGCCATCATCGCGACAAGCTCGCGCGAGCGCACGAGCCCAACGCACGTGAACCCGGCCGCACCGATCGCCACCAGACCCATCATGTACTGGTAGAACTGGAAAATGCGCGGTCCGTGGAACGCGAGGATCGCACGCACAACGCCCATCACAGTCGACTTGCCGTCGGGGGCGACCTTCTGCGCCGCCTCGCCGAAGCGCGGCAAGTTGATGATCACGTCGACCGAGACCGCGAAGAGGTATAGCGCCGCAAAGAGGAGCAGGAAGTTCCAGAGGAAGCGGGCGAGGATGTGGCGGTCAAGGATGCCCATCGCTAGTGCCTCGCGACCCGGTACCAGGAGACCGCAAGCAGCAATGCGAGCACGCCGTGGCCCGACCACATCACCGCCAATCCCATCGCCGTTGACCCATTGCGGTAGATCGACTGGCCGCTTGCCACAAGGATGATCTCCGCGAGCGCAGGGATGAACGACAGGAAGTACACCGTCAGCGGAAGGCTCGAACGGAACAGCACCGCCAGCACCGTGCCCAGCATCACGACTAGCGGCACGGCCACGCTCTGCGCGATGCGCATCCACTCATGCGAGCGTGCCTCGACCACGATGCGCCGCGACTCGTGCTCCCATTGCGCGCGGAGCGCACTCACTTGGCGCATCGATGCGGCCCATGGCACGCTGGTGCGGGACGAGAGCTCGTCAATCTCGGCGCGCAGCGCGGGCGCCGCCTCGGCGGCGGACGAGCGCGCGGACCCATCCGCATCGGTGAGTCCGGGCGCGAGCACGCCCACAATTCGCGCGGGCCATCGCGTCGGCCTGCCCTGCCCCTCGAGCACCGCGCGCGCCTCCGGGGCCACCAGCACCATGTCGAACCTGCCCTGGCTTCCCGCGCCCTCCGTGGCCACGAACGTGACCTGGGACGTGACCGCCTCGCGCGTGAGCCGCCCTTGGGCGATTTCGCGCACCGTGACCTGCCGCGCAGGCGGCGCGGGCACGAGGCCCACGGGCGTGATGCGCGCATCGGCGATCTCGTAGCTGCGGCCGCTCTCGGGGTGTTCCACGCGGCCCGCGCGCCCAGCCTCCAGCTCGCGCTCGACAGACGCGTAGATCCGCGCCAGCCCGAGCGCCTCGACGATGCGGCCGCGCATGCTGCGCGGGCGTGGACCGAGCTCGGGGTTCCTGATGACCGCCTGGAGCTCCACGTACGGCAGGTACTTGGGGCTGCGTTCCCAGCTCCGGTCCATGCTCATCACACCCGGCTCCGCAGTCGGCAGGCGGATCACTGTGCCCTCCTGCGGCCGGATCACCGTCGCGTCGCTCATCGCGATCTTGATCAGCAGGTCGCCGCCACGGCCATAGAGGTCGACCGTCGCGCCGCGCGCGACGAACTCCGTCACCGCCGTCGACTTCGGATCGGTCTCCACCGCCACCACTCCCTCCATGACGATGCGCTGCTCGGCCTCGGAGCTTGCGGGCGGCTCGACCATCGCAATTGAATCGGCGCAGATCAGCATGTTCCCGGCCTGGAAGGCCTCGCCCCGGCGGATCGTGGCCACGAAGACCTGTGCCGCATCGTCAGCGACGACCTGCTCGGCGAACCCCCAGAAGCGCGGCACCGCCGACTGCACCAGCACGAACATCGCGCCACCGAGCAGGGTGCCCAGCAGCGCCTGCGGCAGGAGAATCGTGCTCCATCGCATGCCGCTCGCGCTCATCGCAAGCAGCTCGTTCTCCGCCGCAAAGCGGTGCGTGACAAGCGTCGCACCGAAGCCCGCCGCGAAGGGAAGCGCGAACTGCAGCATCGGCACGGTGGCGATCGCCACATACTTGGCGATGCCTCCGGGGCCCAGAAGGTTGGAGCTCATCGGCTTGATGACCGCGCCGAAGGCGACCACCATCACCACCACGACCGTGGTCAGCACGACGACGCGCGCGACCTCCGCAAGCATGTGGCGATGGAGGATCCAGGGCATGGCGGGTCCGTGCCAGTGCGCTCAGCGCAAGCCGTAGTCCTTCAGCTTGCGGTAGAGGGTGCGCTCGCCGATCCCGAGCAGCTGCGCCGTCTTCTCGCGGTTGCCGTCGGTCATCGCCAGCGTCTGGCGAATCGCCTCCTTCTCGAGGCGGTCGAGCCCGACCCCGGCAAGGCTCCCGATCGACCCGGAGTCGTCGCCATCGTCGGCGCGGATCTCGGCAGGGATGTCGCGCAGCGCGAATTCGTCGCCGCAGGTGACGACCATCTGGTGGATCACGTTGATGAGCTCGCGCACGTTGCCCGGCCAGCGGTAGCCGAGCAGACGCATCATGGCCGGCT
>CAYPOZ010000026.1:4496-13706 GCA_964412415.1 uncultured Isosphaeraceae bacterium
CGCGCCAACCACCAGCTTGCAGAACTGAACGCGATGGCCGGCTCCGACACGCTCGGCATCGGACGGCCAAGCTCCTTCGCGAACTTGCCAACGGCGTGCCGAACCAGCATCGGGATGTCCTCGCGCCGCTCGCGCAGCGCAGGCAGCGCGATCTCGACGCCGCGCAGCCGATAGAAGAGATCCTCGCGGAACCTGCCTGACTTGATCATGTCGCGAAGGTCGCGGTTGGTGGCGCTGACGAAGCGCACGTCGGCACGCCGCGGCTCGTTCGACCCCAGGCGGACCACCTCGCCCTTCTCGAGCACGCGAAGCAGCTTGGGCTGCATCGACAGCGGCATGTCGCCGATCTCGTCGAGAAAGACTGTGCCGCGGTCGGCATACTCGAAGACACCCTCCCGGTCGCGGTCTGCACCGGTGAACGCGCCCCGCATGTGCCCGAAGAGCTGGTCCTCAAGGAGACTCTCCGCCTGTCCCGCGGCATTGAAGGGCACGAAGCGGCGTTCAGCTCGCTTCGAGTGCCGGTGAATCGCCTGCGCGACGAGATCCTTGCCCGTGCCCGACTCGCCGGTGATCAGCACGGGGATCTGGCTTGGGGCCACCCGGCGGATCGCCTCGATCACCTGCCGGATCGCCTGCGAGTCGCCGATGATGCCCTCGAAGCCGTACGCGGCCTCGACCTGCCCCCTCAGGCTCGCGTTCTGGTGCCGGAGCACCACCGTCTCAGCCGCGCGCTGGACAAGGTTGCGGAACACCACCAGGTCCAGTGGCTTGACGATGAAGTCGTAGGCGCCTCCGCGAAGGGCATCCTTTGCCGTTGGGATGTCCCCGTGGGCGGTCACCATGATCACGGCCGCCTCCGGCTGGTGCTCCTTCGCGAGGGCCAGCACGTCCATGCCTGAACGCGGGGTCTCCATCACGAGGTCGGTCACGATGACGTCGAACGAGCCGTGGGCCAGCTCGGCCTGTGCCTGCTCCTTGCCATTGACGATGGTGCAGACATGCCCCGGCTTCCGGAGCGCATCCGCCATGGTCTCGGCATGCTCGGGCTCATCGTCCACGATGAGCACCTGCGCCCGAATCGCCTCCTCTGCGGATGCTGGCATGCGCCGATTGTAAGAGCGGGAATCGAAAGGAGGTCCTGGAGATTCGCCGATACCATTCCCGTATGCATGCACGCATGGACGCGTCAGGCAGCGGCGGTCATCCCATGGATGCACTCTCAGGCCGCTCGATCCACTTCACAGGCATCGGCGGCTGCGGGATGAGCGGGCTTGCGCTCATGATCGGCTCGCGAGGCTGCACGGTCACCGGCAGCGATGCCGCATCGAGTGCGACCACCGATGCGCTGGCTGCGGCGGGCATCCCGGTGCACACCGGTGGCGCGATGACGGCGCTCCCTGGGGGCACTGACCTGCTCGTGCACTCCGCGGCGGTCCCTGAGACCCACCCTGAGCGGGCGCTCGCGGCCCAGTCGGGCGTCACATGCATCTCCTACGCGCAGGCGCTGGGGCTCGCGATGGGCGGACGCACTGGCGTCAGCATCGCCGGCACGCACGGCAAGAGCACCACGACAGCCCTTCTCGCCCACATCTGCATCCATGCTGGGCTCGACCCATCCTTTATCGTGGGCGCCCGGTGCGAGCAGATCGGTGGCGGGTCGCGGAGCGGCGGGCTGCACATCCCGCGCGGATCGATGGCCGGTGCGCCAGGCATCCTGATCGCCGAGGCATGCGAGTTCAACCGGTCCTTCCACCACCACCACCCGACGCTTGCGCTGATCAACAACATCGAGGAGGACCACCTCGATGTCTACGCGTCGCTCGACGAGATCATCGCCGCGTTCCGCCACTTCGCGGGACTGCTGCCCAATGCCTCCGCAGGCGGACGACTGCTGATCGCGCACGATGGCGCGCACCGCCGCGCCGTCGCGAGCGGGCTGCGCTGCGCAGTCTCCACCTTCGGATGGGCGCCCAGCGCCGACTACCGCGTGCAGCACGATCCTGTCACCCGAGTCACCAGCGTGTCGCATGATGGCGAGGAGATCCTCGTCTGGCGGTGCGCACAGGCCGGCGAGCACAACGCACTGAACTCTGCAGCCGCAGGAATCCTCGCCGCATGGCTCGGCGCCACGCGGAGCGCCATCGAGGGCGCGCTCGCCTCGTTCGCGGGAGTGGACCGCCGCATGCAGCTCATCGGCGAGCGCATCCTGCCGAGCGGGGCGCGAGTGCGGGTCATCGACGACTACGGGCACCACCCGACCGAGTGCGAGAAGACGATCGCTGCGCTCCGCCACGCCGAGCAGCCACGTCGGCTGGTCTGCATCTTCCAGCCGCACCAGCACAGCCGCACCCGCTTCCTGCTCGAGCAGTTCGCGCAGAGCTTCACGGGAGCGGATGTCGTCATCGTGCCCGACATCTACTTTGTTCGCGACAGCGAGACGGAGCGCGCGAAGGTCTCATCGGCGGACCTCGTCGAGCGCCTTCGCCGGCGTGGGATCGACGCCACGCACATCGCGTCGTTCGACGCCATCCTGGAGCGGCTCGAGGACACGTGCCAGGATGGCGACCTCGTGCTGGTCATGGGTGCAGGCCCGGTGTGGGAGATCGCGCACGAGCTTGTGGCGCGCGGACGATCCATCGCTCGCAGCGCTGCGGCGGCAGGAGGCGTGCCGCCAAGCGCGGCGGCGCGCGACCCCGGCTGACTCCAGTGATGCGATTGGGGAGACCTACGATCCGATGAGCCTCATGAGCAGGAGCCGACATACGCTGTTTGCCGACCTCGATGTGTCGGTCGAGACCGATGCGCACATCGGTGCGATGACATGGTTCGGTGTCGGCGGACGCGCCGACTTCCTCGTCCGGCCGCAGAGCGTCGAGGCGCTCGCGACGCTCGCGCGGCGGTGCGCGCAGTCCAAGGTGCCGCTGCGCACCCTGGGGTCAGGCGCGAACCTCCTTGTGGCTGACGAGGGCGTTGATGGCATCGTCGTGAAGCTCGACGCGCCCTGCTTCATGGGCGTGGAACTGAACTCGCACGGGCCTGTCGAGGCAGTGCGGGCGCACGCCGGGGCTGACCTCATGCGGCTGGTGCGCGACAGCGCACAGCGCGGACTCGACGGGCTCTGGCACCTTGGCGGCATCCCTGCGTCTGTGGGCGGCGCGGTTCGGATGAACGCTGGCGGCGCGTTCGGCGACATGGCGCAGGTTGTGCACTCCGTGTGCGCCATGTCGCGCCATGGCGACCTGTCGGTGTACCCGGCCGCGGAGCTCGGATTCGGCTACCGGCGGTCGCTCCTTCCGCCGGACTCCATCGTCATCTGGGCTGCGCTCTCGCTTAGGCCCGGCGACCCGGCGAAGGTCCGCGACCAGCTGCTTGAGGTCTTCGCCTACAAGAGCCGCACCCAGCCGATGGCCGACCACTCGGCTGGATGCATGTTCCGCAACCCCACCGATCCCGCCACAAGCGAGCGCGTGAGCGCGGGCAAGCTCATCGACGAGGCTGGCCTCAAGGGCACGATCGAGGGTGGCGCCTTCGTCAGCGAGAGGCACGGAAACTTCATTGGAGTCAAGCCGCAGGCGACCGCATCGGATGTGCTGCGGCTCGTTGACCGCATCCGCACCCGCGTCCACGACCGATGCGGGATCCGGCTCGAGCGGGAGGTGGTGGTATGGTCACGTCACGAGGAGATTTCATGAGCAAGACTGTCGAATCCCATCCGCGCGTGCTGGTCCTGATGGGCGGACCGGACTCGGAGCGCGAGATCAGCATCAGGTCCGGATCCCGCGTGGCGGCTGCGCTGCGCGAGTCAGGGTCATTTGCCGTCGAGGAGCGCATCATCGACGGCCTCACGAACGAGGAACTCTCCGCCATCCCGGCGGATGTGATCTTTCCGGTGCTCCATGGCCCATGGGGCGAGGGAGGCCCGCTGCAGGATGTGCTCGAGGCTGACGGCCGGCCGTATGTGGGCAGCCGCCCGCGCGCATCGCGCATCTCGATGGACAAGATGGCGTCGAAGCTCTTCGTGCGCGCGGCAGGCGTGCGTACGCCACCGGCGCGCGAAGTTCGCCCCGGTCAGCCGATCGACCTGCCGCTGCCCTTCGTGATCAAGCCGATCGAGGATGGCTCGAGCGTCGGCGTGAGGCACTGCGTTACGGTGGATGACGTCGAGAAGGCGAGGGCCGACCTCGAGGGCAACCATCCGCGCCTCATGGCCGAGTCGCTGATCACGGGCCGAGAGATGACGGTGGGCATCCTCGAGCGCGAGACGCTGCCGATCATCGAGATCGTGTCGGCCGTGCGCTTCTACGACTACGAGGCCAAGTACGAGCGCAACGACACGCAGTACATCGTGGACCCGGAGCTTCCGCCGGGCGCCGCCGACGAGATGAACCATGCGGCGCGCATCGCATACGAGCGCATCGGGTGCCGCGACGTGGCCCGCGTGGACTTCATCCTCAACGAGGATGGCGCGTGGTTCCTCGAGATCAACGCGATGCCGGGCATGACGGACCACTCGCTCGTGCCGAAGGCCGCCGAACGTGCCGGAGTGACCTTCCCCGAGCTGTGCGCGCGTCTCGCGATGCGAGCCATCGGACGGCGCAATCGGATGCGCCAGCGTGCTCCTTTGGCTGCAGCGGTAGCCGGATCGCAGGGCACTCCTGAGTTCGCGTCCTCCGAAGAGACGTCGCACATTGCAGAGGAGTCGATGGAGCCTTCGGCGGATGTCCCCGTGGAGTCGCATCTTGCCGAGCCTGAGCCGCACGGCGAGGAGTCTCCCTCGTGAAGTGGCCCTCGCTGCCTGAACCCTCTCCGAAGGTGCGCGTCGCCGGCCTGTGCGCGGGATGGACTCTCGCTGCTGCCGTGGCCGTGTGGGCGTTCGGGTGGTGGGTTCCCGGCCTGCGTCATGCGGCCTCGGCCGCGATTCGCGAAGGGCGCATCGAAGTGGTCTTCTCCGACGCGCCACGGTGGATGACGGCCGGGGACATTGCGCCGCTCCAGGAGCTTGTGCTGCGCGAGGCCGGACGCGGTGCCTACGACCAGGTCGGGTGCGCCCAGGCTCGGGCCGCTCTGCTTGCGTCAGGCTGGTTCACCGATGTGTCGCAGGTCCGCCGCACGGGCCCGGGTGACATCGTGGTCGATGCGGAGTTTGCGGTGCCCTTTGCGCTTGTGGTCGACGTGGCGGGCGAGCATCTTGTCGATGTCGATGGGCAGCTCCTCCCCCGCTCCTACCTTCCGAACACCGCGCCGGCCTTTCCGCGCATCATCGGCGCCAGCCTGCCGCGACCTGCGCACCCCGGCCAGCCATGGATGGGCGCAGATGTCGCTGCGGGCATGGGGCTTGCGAGGCTCGTCGAGTCGCAGCGATGGCGCGGGCAAGTGGTCGGCATCGACGTCTCGGCATTCAAGGACCGGCACGTGATGGATCTGCTGACCGATAGCGGGTGCCGGATCGTGTGGGGACGGGCGCCTGGAGCGGAGGCCGCCGCTGAGGTGCCTGCGGCACAGAAGCTCAAGTACCTCGCCTACCTGCACGAGACCACGGGACGGGTTGACGCAGGCAGGTCGGGCCAGCTTGACCTGTCGGTGGACTATGTCGGCAGCCGTTGAGCCCCCACGCGGGCTAGTGCTCCTTGCTGCGGCCTGGATCGCAGTCAGCTGGCTTGTGTCCTTTGGCCTTCGCATGCCGCTTCAGATCTCGGCTGGCGCACTGACACCGGGCGTCAGGTCCATGCTCATCTGCTGCGCGCTTGGCGCGCTTGTCGCGTGGCCCATGCTGCGCCTGTGCCAGCCAGTGCCGCGCGCGCCTGTCCGCGCGACGCTGCTCGATGCGGCCACCGTGATCGTGCTCCTGCAGACGGTGCTCTGGCCGCTTCGGCTCGCGACAACGTGGGCGGCCGAGCGCTCCGCAATGATCGACGTGGCGCTGGTGGCGCATGTGCTCGCCTGCTGCGGCATCGTGACGGCGGCAGTGCCTTGGAGGTCGGGCATCGTGCGCGGAGCGGCGATGGTGGGCTGCCTCCTGGTGGCCGCAGGACCGGCATCCGTGCTTGCGTCGTTCGGCCTCGTTGACGCCGCGGGCGCTCTCCCCGGCTGGATCGGCGGCGGATTCCCCGCGATGGGTGACGCGATGCGCGCAACGAGCTCGCTTCCCGAGCCGCTCATGTGGCGCGATGCGTGGATCGCCCTCGCGGGAGGATGCCTGCTGGCAGTTGCAGGCGCCATCGCGGGCGGCATCTCGGCTCCGCATGCCACCCATGGGTCGCGGTTGCGCAGCACAGCGGGCGTCGATACCGTGAGCGGAACGTAAAGGTCACACATGGAATTCGTCACCGCCACAGACAAGGAACGACTGGAGCGACAGCTCGCCGAAGCCCGGGCGCTGGATCGCTCGCTTGTCGACAGGATCGCGGAGGCCCGTGCCCAAGGTGACCTACGGGAGAACGCCGACTACCACGCCGCCCGCGAGGACAAGGCCCACAACGACCGGAAGATCAAGGAACTCGAGGAGCGCCTTGGCCGTGTCAAGGTGGTGGACGAGTCGGAGATGCCCACCGACATGGTCTTCCTCGGAGCAATGGTCCGGATCCGCGACGAGGGAAGCGGTACCGAGGAGGTCTACAAGCTCGTGTCGAGCCTCTCCGAGGATGGCGACTTCGAGTACCGCGAGGTGACAAGCACAAGTCCCATCGGCGAGGCCCTCATGAAGGTGCGCGTTGGGGTCACCGTGCGGGTGAACCTGCCCCGCGGCGAGCGACGCCTCACCGTGGTCGAGATCATCGGATAGTGCGCGCCACGACGCTGCCGACATCCACATGACTGAACTCGTCGACTCCGGCGCGCGCACACTTCCCACGGTGGTGCTGGCGATCGTTGTGGACGTGGTGGTCCGTGTGGTCACGTGCCTGTGGGTGCTCTACCGCAAGGGCGACCGTCCGCAGGTGGCGACAGCGTGGATCGTGCTGCTGCTGACGCTGCCGATCGTGGGCATCATCGCCTACCTGCTGCTCGGCGAGACGTGGCTCGGGATGAGGCGGCGCAAGCGCCACGCTGAGGTGCTTGCGGCGCTTGACCGGCCGGAAAACCATGCGGATCCGGACGGCTCGCTCGCTCCATCGCAGATGGACGTGATCGACCGGCAGATCAGCGCGCTTGCGACGGAGGTGAGCAAGAGCCACCCCGTCGGCGGCAACGGCATCCGTGTGGAGGGCGACTCGGAAAGGATCGTGGCCGGCATGCTCGCCGACATCGATGCGGCATCGCATGATGTGCACCTGCTCACGTACATCTGGCTCGATGACCGGGTGGGGCAGGCCATGGCCGCCGCACTCAAGCGGGCGGCGGCGCGCGGCGTGCGGTGCAGGGTGCTCGTGGACGGGCACGGATCCGCGGATTTCCTCGACGGACCCCTATGCGAAGACCTTCGCGCTGCCGGCGTCCGTGTGGTGGCCGCCCTGCCCGTGCACCTTCTGCGCGCATTCCTCAACCGGGCTGACATCCGCAACCACCGCAAGATCACGGTGGTCGACGGGCGGATCGGGTGGATCGGCAGCATGAACATCGCCGCGCCCGAGTTCGCGGTGCAGCCGCGCTACGCGCCATGGGTGGACTGCACGATCCGGATCGAGGGGCCGGTGGTGCGCGAGCTCGAGCTCATCTTCGCCGAGGACTGGGCGCTCGACTCCGGCGAGATGCTCGACCCGTCGGCGGTGTCGCCGCCGCCCCACGCCAACGGCGCCGCCGCGCAGGTGGTGGCCTCCGGACCCAACTTCCAGAACCGCGCGATGACCGACCTCATGCTCGCGGCGGCGCAGCTCGCGCGCGAGGAGCTGGTGCTCACGACACCCTACTTCGTGCCCGACATGTCGCTTGTGTCGACGCTCGCGGTGGCAGCGCGGCGTGGCACGCGCGTGCACCTTGTGCTGCCACGCCGCAACAACAGCAAGCTCGTGGCGCTCGCGAGCCGCGCGCTGTACCAGCGCCTGCTCGCCGCAGGCGTGCATGTGCATGAGTTCCGCGGCGGGCTGCTGCACACCAAGACGGTGACGATCGACCGCCGCTGCGCCATCGTGACGAGCGCAAACCTTGACCGGCGCAGCTTCGAGATCAACTTCGAGGCGGGCGCGATCCTGTACGACGACGGCGTGGCCCGCGAGCTGCGCGCGCTCCAGCAGTCGTACATCGACCAGAGCTCGCCCGTGCACCTCGCGGAATGGGAGCGCCGCCCGATCGCGCGCCGCCTGATGGAGTACACGGCAGCGCTCTTCAGCCCGCTGCTGTAGCGCCCGCCTATGGCGCCGGTGCGGCGGGATCCGAAACCGTCGGCACAGTCCTGACGAGGGTGTGGCGTCCCGGGCGCTCCACGGCATGCGTGGTGCGCGCACCGTCGGGCCACGTCACGGTCACGGTCCACGGACCGCGCGATGCACCGGTGCCGAAGTGCGCCTCCACCGAACGGTTGGACTGGAATGGGCCTCCGCCCGCGAGCCACCTCGACTGCGTCACGCCGCCCGACTCGAGCTGGATGCGCGCGCCGCGCCCGGCACGGTTCCCTGCCGAACGCCGGTCATCGAGGCGGATCGCAACCCAGTCACCTGCGCTGTCGCGCGCATTGCGGATCACGCGCACCGGCTGGTTGAGTCCGGCGATCACAATGTCGAGATCGCCGTCGCCATCGAGGTCGGCGAACACCGCAGACCGATCGCGGTGAGGCGCGCCAAGTCCAGGTCCGAGCAAGTCTGGCGCAACGGGCTCGAAGCGGCCTGCGCGGCGCTCAAGGACCAGCAGCGGCTGCTCCCACTCGGAGTCCATCAGCGCCAGGGTCGCCTGGGGGTACGTGTGGCCATTGACGGTGATGAGGTCCTCGTCGCCGTCGTGGTCGAGGTCGGCGAATGCGCTTGCCCATCCGCACAGCCTGCGGCTGGGCACCCCGACGCCGCGGAGGCCTGTGCGGTCATCGAAGAAGCGGCCCTCACGCGACTCGTGCATCGTGTTGGTGTCGCTCGAGAACACGCTGATGTGCGCATCAGGCAAGCCGTCGCCATTGACGTCGCCGATCGCGATGCCCATAGATGCCTGCTCGGTGCCTTCCATGTTCGTGGCCACACCCATACGCCGCCCCGCATCCTCGAAGCGCATGTCGCCCATGTTCTGCAGCAGCATGTCCGGGTGGCTGTCGTTGGCCACAAGGATGTCCGGCCGGCCATCGCCGGTGAA
>CAYPOZ010000026.1:13716-18761 GCA_964412415.1 uncultured Isosphaeraceae bacterium
GCGTTGAGGCCGTATGCGGGCGGCAGCGCCGCGATGCCGCTCGGCGCAGAGGCATCCTCGAAGCGGCCACCGCCAACGTTGCGCAGCAGCGCATCTCGCTGCGGATCGAGCCCGCGCGGACCCGACATGACGGGCACGCCCTTGAAGAGCGACGGTCCGGGAGGCGCGGCAGGATCGATGCGCAGGTAGCGCGTGATGTAGAGGTCAAGGTCGCCGTCGGCGTCGAGGTCGCCAGCCGCGACCGACGTGTTCCATGCTGATGCGTCACGTGCCACGTCGGGGAGGCGGTCGGATGCATCGACGAACGTGCCGTTGCCGGCATTGAGCAGCAGCCTGACCGATCCATGGCACGCGACGACGATGTCCTCGCGGCCATCGCCGTCGAAGTCGCCGACCGCGGGCCCGAACGCCCACGCCGAGAGCGGAGGGTCCGGCTCGACGCGCCTGAAGCGCATGCCGCCAAGGTTCTCGTAGAGGCGCGCACCTGGCCCCTTCGTGGGCGACGCGAGCGTGGCCCCGTTGGGGAAGAAGAGGTCCTCGTCGCCGTCGCCATCGAAGTCGATGAGGGCGACGCCCCCACCCTTGACCTCGATGATCTGCGTCGGCGGAAGCTCACCGGATGTCGTGATGAAGTCGATGCCGCTCGATGCGGTCACGTCCTCGAGCCGAATGGCGCCAGCTGGTGCAACCCCAGCCTGCTGCGCGGCGCGCTGCGACTCCTGAGACGCAGGGGCAGCTCCCAGCGAATCCGCTCGCGCGAGCGCCGACGCCGCATCAGCCCCGCGGTCGACGCGCTCGTAGGCACGCGCGATCTTGGTCCACACCTCAGGCTGGTCGTTCCGGATCGAGAGTGCCTCCTCGTAGAGGTCGACCGCATCGCTGAAGCGGTCGCGCATCAGCGCCACATCGCCAAGCCGCACGAGGACCTTCGCACGTGTCGGCCGTCCAGGCAGTCCGTCGCCGGCGAGATCGAGCGCCCGCTGCAGCGCACTTTCCGCATCGCCAAGCCTGCTCTCCTCGATGGCCACCACACCGAGGCCGAACCACGAGTCATCAGCGGTTGGCACGGCCCCCACATGCGCCTGGAAGTGGCGCTTCGCCAGCGTGAGGTCGCCGAGGTAGTAGTTGGCCCATCCGAGGAAGTGGTCGACCTGACGCAACTCAGGGAATGGCTGGCCCGACTGCTGGGCCGCGACCAGAAGGTCCCGCGCCTCCCCGTAGCGCTTCTGCTTCTGCACGGCGACCCCGAGCAGGAACTGCGCGCGCGCGCAATCCGGAGACTCGCGAAGCGCCGCCCGCGCCACGACCTCTGCCTGGGGGAACTGCGACGAAAGCACAAGTCGCTGGATCACCGCGACGCTGGGGTGATCCACGAAACTGGTCCCTGAGACGATCGGTGGCGGCTCCGAGGCCGCACTCGTGGCGTCGAGGACTAGGGCCACCCCCAACACCCCGCCCAGGAGTCGTGAAATTCTGGCGCGGGGCATGATTTGGCATCCTATTCCCGGACCCCGGGGTGGGCAGTACCCCTCCTGTGGTCTATATTTGCGCGAGAGGGCTACCACGGTCCCTGACAGGTTGCGATCGGACCCGCCACTCATGGCTCTTGCCATGGTGAGGGCCTGCACACCCAGGAGAGATGCACCAGATGACCACGCGTCGATCGCCCTTACGGTTCGTATGCGTGTCGATCGGGGTCGTGACGACTGTCACGTGCGTGTCCGCGGTCCTGGCCACCCCTCCTCTCCAGCCCAGAATGGGGGCGCCGCTCCCCGGGCTCAGCGCGATCGAGCTCGAGCGTTTCTGGATTGGCCGGCAGCTCTACGGAACGCCGCTGACCATCCAGGACGGGCTCGGCCCCATCATGAACAAGTCCAACTGCAGCTCGTGCCACACCAATCCGGTGGGAGGATGGGGCTCGATCGCAGTCACGCACTTCGGCATCGACAACAAGGGAGAGTTCGAGCTCTACCCCGGCGAGTCGCAGTCGCTCTTCCAGCTGCTCGCCTTGTCGCAGGGATGCGCAGAGACGATTCCGGCGGATGCGACGATCGTGAGATCAAGGGTCACAAACAGCTCGATGGCCTTCGGGCTCATCGAGGCGATCCCCGATGCGGCGATCGCCGCGAACGCCGATCCTGAGGACGCCAACGGCGACGGCATCAGCGGACGCGTGCACTGGGTGGTTCCGCTTGAGACACCGGGCGGCGCGCCGCGCGCGGGACGGTTCGGCTGGAAGGCGCAGATTGCGACCGTGCTCAGCTTCTCCGGCGACGCCGCGCGCAACGAGATGGGATTCACGAACCGGCTCGAGCCGCACGAGAACGACACGTCGCGCCTCGTCGAGTGCGATCCGGTCGAGGACATCGAGGATGTGGCGGACGCGGAGGGCTTTGCATTCATTGACCGGGTGACCCACTTCCAGCGCTATCTCGCGCCGCCGCCCCAGACCCCCAAGTCGGGCATGGCTGGGGAGGCGGTGTTCACGTCGATTGGATGCGCCAAGTGCCATGTGCCTGAGTGGTCGTCCTCGAACGATGCGTCGCTCGAGGATGCGATCCGCGGCAAGACGTTCCGGCCGTACTCGGACTTCCTGATTCACGACATGGGCTTGCTCGGCGACGGCATCCAGCAGGATGACGCGTCGGAGACCGAGATGCGCACGCCCGTGCTGTGGGGCCTCCGCCGCCGCGACCCGATGCTCCATGACGGCCGCGCCGCGGGCGGCACCTTCGAGGCGCGCGTCACTCAGGCGATCCTCGCCCATGGCCCGATCGGCGAGGGCGCGTCGAGTGCAGCGGCGTTCGCGTCGCTTGGCGACGCAGAGCGAGCGCAGCTGATCGCATTCCTTGACTCCCTCGGGCGCGTCGAGTTCGACCTCGACGGCAACGACAGGGTTGACCTCGTGGACTTCGGCCTGATGAGGGACTGTCTTGCGGCGGGCGCAGCGAACCCCAACCAGCCCTGCGCAGTCGCTGACATGGACCAGGACGGCGTCGTGAACGCCCTCGACATGGCGGCATTCGTGAACGCGTTCGAGGGCGAGGCGACCGACTGCAACGGGAACGGCATCAATGACCTCATTGACATTGCCGTCGGCGGGATGCCCGACAACGACGGCGACGGGCTGCCGGACTCGTGCACGGCGTGCGCCGCCGACCTGAGCGGAGATGGGCTGGTCAACGGATTCGACCTCTCGCTTGTGCTCGCGGGATGGGGCAACCCAGGACCCGCTGACCTGAACCGGGACGGAACCACTGACGGACTCGATCTCACCGCCATGCTTGCGGCGTGGGGTCCCTGCCGATGAGGAGACACATGCGCCTTCACCTTCCGATCGCGATTGCCGCGGCAGCATGCGCTGCAGGCAGTGCCACAGCCCAGTCGTGGGTCAACTTCTCAAACCAGACTGCGTCACGGCTGGTGGCTGCGCCGGCCCTTGTGGTGGGCGACAACCTCGAGAAGGACTTCGCCACGGGCGACTTCGACCGGGACGGCGACATCGACATCATCTGCGCACGCAAGTTCCCTGGGTCGATCGAGGGCGGACGCTCCAAGCTTCTCCTGATGAACGAGGATGGGGTGCTTGTGGACCGCACCGCCGAGTACGGGCAGGCGGCGGACGACGCGGCCTCGCGCGGCATGCTTGATGCGACCAACACGCGCGACGTGAAGGCTGTCGACGTCGACAACGACGGCTGGCTTGACCTTGTCACCGCCACCACGATGTCCGACAACGTGAGCGCGATGCTCGGGCAGCCGCGCGTCTACATGAACCTGGGCGACGACGAAAGCGGCAACTGGCGCGGATTCCGGTTCGAGGACGTGCGCATCCCGACCATGGTGGCGAACTCGGGCAACGCGGCCAACCCGCGATTTTGCGAGCTCGCAGTGGGCGACTACAACGGCGACGGCTACGTTGACCTCTTCTACGTCGACTACGACACGCCCGAGACCTCAGGCACCATCTGCATCGACCTCAACGGGAACGGCACCACGTCCGACCCCGGGGAGTGCAACCAGTCGCCGGGCGAGAATCCTGCGCTCGACTACAACAACCGGCTCCTCTTCAACCGCGGCAACAGTCCCGACGGTCCCGGCCCCGGCTACTTCTTCGACACCGGCACGACCAGCATGACGTCTGCCCAGCTGGCGAGCGAGTTCGGCAACGCATGCGTCGCCGGCGACTTCAACCAGGACGGGCTGATGGACGTCATGCGCGTCAACACGCTCACTGGCGGACAGGATGTTGCCATCATCTACAACCGCGATACCGGCACCGGGCCGGGTCGGTCATGGACCGGGCCCATCTCCGTGTACCCGAACCTTGCGCCGTACGGCCTCGCGACGGGCGACATCAATGGCGACGGCCGGCTCGACTTCGTGGTCGCCGATGACGGCAAGGACCGCTACGCGCTGCACACTGGCAACAACGCCTCTGGGCAGGCGATGTTCTCGATCTCGATCATCAACGACAGCCTCAACGAGTTCGGCAACGCCATCATCATCGAGGACCTCGACCTCGATGGCCGCAATGACGTCATCATCTGCGATGTTGATGCGGACCTCGGGCCCTTCTGCCCCACCACCGGGCGCCGCACTCGCATCTACCGGAACACCGGCGTCGCGGGCGCGCTGCTCGCGGAGCCTCACTCGGTGCTTCCGCTCGCTGATCTTGCGGCCCTCTACGACGTTGCAGTGCTCGACCTCAACGGTGACGGCTGGCCCGACCTGGTCACGGGCGGATGCTCGGGCATCAAGGTGTGGATCAACACGCCGCCCCAGAACCTCGCGATCACCTTGCGCGACGGGGCACCTGCATCAGCGGCCCCAGGCGAGTCCGTGTCCTTCCCGGTCTCGATCGTGCCCACTGGCGGCAGCATCCTCGCCGGCAGCGCCAAGTCATTCCACAGGATTGATGGTGGCGCGTGGGTCGAGACGCCGCTCGCCCAAGGTGCATCAGCCACCGAGTTCATCGCCACACTTCCGGGCATCGCGTGCGGACAGACCATGAACTACTACGTGCAGGCGCAGATGAGCCTGCC
>CAYPOZ010000027.1:0-1222 GCA_964412415.1 uncultured Isosphaeraceae bacterium
CGTGGTGCACCGCGACCACGGCATCGCCAAGTACGTCAGGCTTCGCACTGCGGATAGTGGCGCCGAGGGCGAGGAGTTCCTGGAGCTGCAGTACGAGGGCGGCGCCACGCTGCTCGTGCCTGCGTCGAAGGTGGTGCTCGTGCAGCGCTACGTTGGCGCAGGCGGGCCCAAGCCGCAGCTCTCGACGCTTGGCGGGAAGCGGTGGAAGCGGGTCAAGGCGGATGTCGAGGAGGCGATCAGGGATCTCGCGGGCGAGCTGCTGCGCGTGCAGGCGGTGCGCGAGTCGGCGGCGGGCATCGCGTACCCGCCGGATTCCCAGTGGCAGCAGGAGTTCGAGGCGGAGTTCCCCTTCGAGGAGACTCCCGACCAGGCAGCGGCGATCGTCGCCGCCAAGCGCGACATGGAGCGCGCGCGGCCGATGGACCGCCTCGTGTGCGGTGACGTCGGGTTCGGCAAGACCGAGGTTGCGCTGCGTGCGGCGTTCAAGGCAGTCGACTCGGGCAAGCAGGTCGCGGTGCTCGTGCCGACGACAGTGCTCGCGGAGCAGCACGAGCGCACGTTCCGCGAGCGCATGCGCGCATACCCGTTCCGCATCGAGAGCGTGAGCCGCTTCAAGGGCGATGCGGCGTCGCGCAAGGTCCTTCAGGAGGTGGCGGCAGGGCAGGTGGACATCGTGATCGGCACGCACCGGCTGCTGTCGGCGGATGTCGCATTCAAGGACCTTGGGCTGGTGGTGATCGACGAGGAGCAGCGCTTTGGGGTGGAGCACAAGCAGCGGCTGCTCGAGTTCCGGCTCACCGCGGATGTGCTCACGCTCTCGGCCACGCCGATCCCGCGCACGCTGCACATGTCGATGCTCGGGCTGCGAGACATCTCGAGCCTCACGACTCCGCCGCCGGATCGGCGTGCGATCGTGACGGAGGTGATCCCGTGGAACCCCGGGCGCCTCTCCACGGCGATCGCGCGCGAGCTCGCGCGCGAGGGCCAGGTCTTCTACGTGCACAACCGCGTGCACGACATGGACGACGTGGAGCGGCAGGTGCGGCAGCTTGCGCCGGGCGCGCGCATCGTGGTGGGGCACGGGCAGATGTCGGGTGCCGAGCTCGAGGACGTGATGGTGCGCTTCATGCGCGGCGACGCGGACATCCTGCTGTCGACGACGATCATCGAGAGCGGCATCGACATCCCGCGCGCCAACACGATGATCATCGACGATGCGCAC
>CAYPOZ010000027.1:1232-5674 GCA_964412415.1 uncultured Isosphaeraceae bacterium
TCGGAGCTGCACCAGCTCCGCGGGCGCGTGGGCCGGTCGATGCACCGCGCCTACTGCTACATGCTGCTCCCCCGCGACCGGCCCGTGACGCCCGAGGCCATGAAGCGGCTGCGCGCGATCGAGGACTACTCGATGCTCGGTGCAGGGTTCAAGATCGCGGTGCGCGACCTCGAGATCCGCGGCGCGGGCAACATCCTTGGCGCCGAGCAGTCAGGGCACATCGCGGCGGTCGGCTACGAGATGTACTGCGAGCTGCTCGAGCAGGCGGTGGCAGGGATGAGGCAGGAGGTGAGGCATGTGCCGATCGACACGCCTCTCGAGCTCGGCATCGCCGGCGGGATTCCCCGCGCCTGGATCCCAAGCGACAGGCGCCGGCTCGAGGCGCACCGCCGCGTCGGCGCCGCGGCCACGCTCGAGGAGCTCGTGCAGGCGCGTACCGACCTCGCGGGCGCGTACGGCGAGCCGCCGCCGGCTGTGGACGAGCTGCTCCTGCACGCGGAGCTCCGCGTGCGGGCGACGCTGTGCGGCGTGCGCAGCATCCAGCGCAAGGATCCTGACGTGATCTTCCGCACGGCCGATGCCGACGCGCTCGCGCGCATGCTGCGCGGCGTCCAGGGGTCGGTGCGCGTGATCTCGGAGGGTGCGGGTGCGGTGGGCGAGGGCACCGGTGCCGATTCGGTCCGGGAGGTCTTCTGGCGCCCGCCCGGCGCACTGCTCAAGCCCGCTGCGCTTGCGGCAATGCTGCAGCGGCGCCTTGTGCCGCCGGCGGTGCCTGCATCGCCAGCGACCTAGCCACAGCCCACGCTCACACGTGGGCGAACCGATTCGTCATGGATCCGGGATTGCGAGCTGGCGAGAAGTGCCGGTCGGCACGCGCGCTCAGGCGCGGCCGTCGCGCTTCTTGAGGAACTCGACCTCAAGGTAGCGGGCGACGTAGTCGAGGATGCTCGAGGCCTCGGGGATCTCCGGGTTGGACGTCGGGCCCATGGGCTCGAAGCGCATCCCGCGGAAGCGTGCGACGGCCTCCTGCATCGACAGGCCATGTTGAATCGCAAGGCTGAACGCTCGGCAGAAGCCCTGGATGAGGCCCGACAGCGTCGAACCTTCCTTGCTCATCTTGATGAAGACCTCGCCGGGCCGGCCGTCATCGAACAGGCCGATCGTGAGGTAGCCCTCGTGCCCGTTGATGCAGAACTTGTGGGTCAGCGAGCGCCGGGTCTCCGGCAGGATCTCTCGTCGGAGCGAAAGGGTTGCCATGTCATCCATTCCTTCGTCATCCCGCGCATCCATGCGGGAGGGGGCGTTCACGTTCCTGCGCGGGAGGCCAGCGCCTCCCTCCACGCAATCCGTCGCGTCATCTGATCGGTTCGCGTCCATGCAGAACTCCAGAAAGTGAGGGGAGCGGACGGCGCCGAGGCCGCACCGGACGTGCACGTTACTCCGCGTCGGCGGCCTTCGCCTTGCCCTTGGCCGTACGGGGCTTGCGGGCCTTGGGCTCGGCACCATCGGCCTCTCCCGCACCCTCGCCTGCAGTCTCGCCCTGGGCCTCCTCGCCGGCGCCCTTGGCGGGAGCCGAGGTCTCGGGGGTGGCGATATCGAGCGCACGGTCGGCGTTGACGTGGACGTGGATGTCGGTCTTGAGGTCGCGGTCGAACTGGATCATGCAGACCCACGCGCCGATGCGGCGGATGGGGTTCGCAAGGCGGACGGCACGCATGTCGACGGGGTGGCCCTGTGCCGTGAGCTCGTCGGCGATGTCGCGCTGCGTGACGGCGCCGTAGAGCTGGCCCTGGTCGTTGCAGCTGCGCACGAGGACGAGCTTCATGTCCGTGAGGGTCTGGATGAGCGCCTCGCGGTCGGAGCGCATCTGCGCCCGCTTGGCGAGCGCAGCCGCGCGGGCCTCCTTGAGGGACTCGATCTTCTCGGCGGTGGGCTTCTCGGCGAGAAGCATTGGCAGCAGGTAGTTGCGCGCGTATCCCGGGCGCACCTTCACAACGTCGCCGACGATGCCGAGGTGCTCGATCGTGTCGAGAAGCAGGAGTTCAACGTTCTTCTGGGCCATGGCCGCTGTCCTTCCAGGGGAGGGGAGTTAGGAGTCCGCCACGCTCCAGCGTGCTGTCGGCGCGCCACATTGGGCGCCGGGCGGTGGGTTGTGCGTCGCGGGGCCTCCGCGGCGAGCCGCACATTGTGGCAGTTCGTCCGCATGAGCGCAAGTGCCTTTGGGAGTGGGGGATGGGCCACCGCAGGCTTCCGAGCCATGCAATCCTGGACGCTGATGGCTGTCCTGCCGGCGGGCCGGAGCTGATCACGTTCAACGGCTGGTTCGCAGACGTCGGCGGCCCCGCATCGACCTCGTGCTGGTATCCCCCGACGTACGGGTGATGTCCGCACCGGTCGACTCGGTAGAGCGGAAGGGCAGGTGGCCAAGCGACCACCTGCCCGTGACTGCGCACCTTCAGTTCCGTCCCGCGACGGCCGCGGCCGCCGTGGGTGCGGGTCCTGATCCTTCGCCGCGCGGCGAAACGCGTGCGGGCGATTGAGGCTCACGACGCGCGCGAGCGATGATCAGAACGGGATGTCCTCGTCGGGCGTCGGCACGTGCTCCTCGGAGGACGCGCGCTCGCCGCCACGCGCACCGCGTGCACCAGCGCTCGCCGGTCGACGTGACTCCCCGCCATCGCCGCCACCGGTACCGCCGCCGCCACCGCCGGGACCGCCGATGAACTGGAAGTTCTCGACGACCACGTAGAGCTTGGACTTCTTCTGGCCCTGCTGGTCTTCCCACTCGTCGAGCTTGAGGCGGCCCTCGATGAACACAGGCCTGCCCTTGGACAGGTACTGCTTCATCACCTCCGCCTGCCGGCCCCAGGCCTCGCAGTCGACGTAGGTGGTCTCCTCACGCTCCTCGTTGTCCTTCGTCCGGTAGCGGCGGTTCACCGCCAGCCTCACCGTCGCCACCGACTGGTTGCCGGCGGTGCTTCGCAGATCCACATCCTTGGTCAAGTTCCCCATCAGGAACACGCGATTGAAATTTGCCATAACGGCCTCCTTGCTCGCCCGATCCTAACGGTCGCACCTGCCCCGGCCCGAGGCTGTACCCCTTTTTCCGACGGCTTTTCCACCGGGCCGCTGCCGAGGCCCCACCCCACGAAAAAGTGCCCGGCGGCTGGGGGGCCGGCCGGGCACTGGATCTGTCGCGGGGTGTTCAGGCGCCGATGGGCACCCGCCCGACCTGCAGCCGCCGCTGCCGACCGGGGCCGGCGAGTGCGGGGCACGCGTCCGAACTCACTCTTCCGTCATCATCATGGGTGCGGGCTCGACGCCCTCTGCGCCCTCGACGCCCTCAGGTGCCCGGCGCAGCTTCGCCTCCATGGCGAGCTTGGCCTGGCCCTCGGCATCCTGCATCTGCTCCACCGTGAGGTGGTCGGCGCGCATGATGAGGAAGCGCAGGAGCTTCTCGGAGAGGTTGAAGTCGCGCTCCATCGCCGGGATCGACTGCGCGTCGGCGGTGAAGTAGCAGAGGAAGTAGACGCCACGCTTGTTGCCCTTGATGTCGTAGGCGAGCTTGCGCTCGTCCCACTTGGTCATGCTGACGATCGTGCCGCCATGGCGCGTGATCGCGTCGGTCACGTGGCCCGACGCTGCGGTGAGGTCGGCGGTGACGGCCTGCGGGAAGACGAACATGGACTCGTACTGGCGAACGGTGGTGGTGGTTGCGGTCATGGTGATTGTCGCTCCTATTGTGAATCTGCGTGAGTGGTCTTGGAATCTGGGTCTGGGTTGGGCGGCACGCGCCGCGTGTCATCGTTGTGCTGGACCTGTCGCATCCTGCGATCGCGCCGCTGCGTCCCCCGAGGAATCGCCCGTGCGCACCTTGGCGTTGAACCGGCTCATGGCCGCCGCGAGTCCGTCGCGGCACCATGACTCCGCGCAGGCGACCGCCTGCTCGATCCCCGCATCGACAAGCGGCTGCTGCTCGGGCGTTGGCTTCCCGAGCACGTAGTCCACCTGCGGGATGCGGGGAATCCGGTCGATACCGATGCGCAGCCGCGGCCATGCGGTGCCGCCGAACTTGTCCGCGATGTCTGCGAGGCCATTGTGCCCGCCGGCCCCACCCTCGCCGCGCAGCCTGATCTGGCCGCAGGGAAGGTCGAGGTCGTCGGTGATCACCAGCACATCCTGCGCGGGGTCGAGCTTGTGGAAGCGCACGGCCTCCGACACGGCCTGTCCCGAGCGGTTCATGTAGGTGAGCGGCTTCAGCAGAAGCGCGCGCTCGCCGCCGACGGTCGCCTCGAGCAGCAGTCCGGAGAACTTGCTGCGCGCTGCGCCCATCGCCGGATCAGCGCACCGCCGCGCAAGGCGGTCGATCGCCTCGAACCCGACATTGTGCCGGGTGCGCGCGTACTCGGGTCCGGGATTGCCCAGGCCTACGAGCAGCTTCA
>CAYPOZ010000027.1:5684-12572 GCA_964412415.1 uncultured Isosphaeraceae bacterium
CTCTCCCGCAACGCACAGGCGGTGCGCGATCGCGTCGGATGCGGATGTGCGGCCGCGGTCGGTCACTTCTTGTCCGCAGCTGCGCCCTCGGCGCCAGCCTCCTTCTTGGCCGTGAGGACCTCGGGCTCTGCGCCGGCGGTGGTGGCTGCAGCCTCGCCCTCGGCCTCCTCGGTGACGGTGACCACGCGGACCACCGCGAAGTGCGGATCGGTGACCGCGGTCACGCCCTCGGGGAGCTTGACCTGCGCGACCGTCATCACGTCGCCTTCCATCTGGGACATGTCGATGCGGATGCCCTCGGGGATGTCGCGCACCTTGCACTCGACCTCGAGCTGCTGCACGTCGTGCGTGAGCACCGCACCGGGGCGCTTGGCCGCCTCAGGCTGCGCGAAGAAGGTCAGCGCCACCGAGACGCGCACCGTCTCCTCGAGGTTCACGCGGGTGAGGTCGACGTGGATCACGTCATCGCCCATCCAGCCGTACTGCAGCTCCTTCACGAGGCACGTCTCGGAGGATCCGCCGACGCGGAGCTCGATCACGTGCGTGCCGTGCTTGACGGCCGAGATGATCGACTTCGCGTCGAGGCTGACGGAGGTGGGCTGGGTGCCGTGGCCGTAGATGACCGCGGGGAGGCGGCCAGCCTGGCGCAGGCGCTTGGAGTAGCGGGTGCCGACGCGGTCGCGCGGCTCTGCCTCGATGACGGGGACGTTCTTTGCCATGTCTGTATCTCCTGTGTTGGATGAAGTGTCTTGAAGTTGGGTCGTGGAAGGCCTGTCCTGGGTTGCCTCAGCGCTTGACGCCCAGACCTGTGCGGAAGAGCGCGGAGACGGAACGGTCGTGGTGGATGCAGTGGATCGCCTCGCCGAGGAGCGACGCCACCGACAGCGTGACATGCTTTGGCGCGAGCGGGGCGATGCGCGGGCACGCAGGGATCGTGTCGCAGGTGACGACGCTGCGGATCGGGCTCTCGAGCAGCCGCTCGACAGCCAGGCCCACGAGCAGGCCGTGCGTGCACGCCACGTGCACCGTGCGCGCGCCATGGTCCATCACCACCCGCGCGGCCTCGCAGACGGTGCCCGCGGTCGAGATCATGTCGTCGAACATGAGCACCGTGGTGCCCTCGACGGAGCCGATCAGGTTCTTGACGGCGACCTTCATGCCCGACTGCCGCCGCTTGTCGATGATCGCGAGGTCGGCGCCGAGCAGGTTCGCGTACATGTTGGCGACCTTCACGTTGCCTACGTCGGGCGACACGATGGTGAGCTCGCCAAGGTCGCCGCGGATCGCCTGGAAGTGCTCGGAGATCACGGGGCCCGCGGTAAGGTGATCCACCGGAATGTCGAAGAATCCCTGGATCTGCGCGGCGTGCAGGTCCATGCAGAGCACGCGGTCGGCGCCAGCCTTGGTGATCAGGTTCGCGACGAGCTTGGCGGTGATCGGCACGCGGCCCTCGTCCTTGCGGTCCTGGCGCGCGTAGCCGAAGTATGGCATCACGGCCGTGATGCGGCGGGCGCTGGCGCGGCGGAGGCAGTCGATCCAAACGAGCAGCTCCACGAGGTTGGAGTTGACGGGCTCGCTCGTGGACTGCACCACGAAGCAGTCTCGTCCGCGCACGTCCTCGTCGAGCTTGACCATGATCTCGCCGTCAGGGAAGAGCGTGGTCTGCGCAAGTCCGAGCGGCAGCTCGAGGTGGTCGCACATGCGCTGCGCGAGGTCGCGCCCGGCGGTGCCGGCGAAGATCTTCAGGTTCTCCCTGTCTGCTGCGCTCATCGTGCGGGCTCCATGGTGGCAGGGCAGGTGCGCGCGCGGAGGATCGACTCGACCTCCGCGAGCTGCTGCGGGGTGTTGACCGAGAGCACTTCCGAGGCGGGCACCGCATCGACCACGTGCACGGTTCGGCCCGCGGCGCGCAGCAGCCCGAACACGTCGGTGATGTAGTACTCGCCGTTGGCGTTGCGGTTGTCGACGCGCGACAGCGTGCCGAAGAGCGCGCCGTGCGCGAAGCAGTAGTAGCTGGGGTTGATCTCGCGGATCGCCAGCTGCGCAGGCGAGCAGTCCCTCTGCTCGACGATCGCCTCGAAGCTGCCTGCGGCGTCGCGCTGGATGCGGCCGTAGCCGGTCGCGTCGGGAATGACGCTCGTGGCCATCGTGGCCTCGGCGCGCGCGTGGCGGTGCGCGTCAACGAGCCGCTGGAGCGTGGCTGCAGTGATGAGCGGTCCGTCGCCGCAGAGCACCAGAACCTCGTCGACTGGCGCGAGCGGCGCCAGCGCTGCCCGTGCCTGGTCGACGGCGTGGCCGGTGCCGAGCTGCTCCGACTGCATGACAAACTCGACGGGAAGGCCCGTGCCCGCGAAGTGCGCACGCACGAGATCTGCGCCGTGGCCCACCACAAGGATGATGCGGGGCACGCCGACGCCGATGCACGCATCCACGACCCAGTGCACGAGAGGCTTGCCAAACGCGCAGTGCATCACCTTCGGGAGGTCGCTGTTCATGCGCGTGCCCTTGCCCGCGGCAAGGATCACGGCGGCCGCCGGGCGGCGTGCAGTGTGCGGTGCTGGATTGTGCGAGGTCGTGCTCATCGCTGGTGGTGCGCGTCGCGCCGCATCAGCCGACTCTCCGACGCAGGGGTCCGGAACTGGCCCGCCTAGATTCGAACTAGGACTAAGAGGACCAAAACCTCCTGTGCTACCGTTACACCACGGGCCATCCAGTTCCTGACTGGATCATCGTAGCCGTGGAGCGCGCGCCAACTTGGGCGCGCGCGGGAGCGTCGGCGATCGGTGCGGGTTGTCGGTGGCGCTGTCGTGCGCCGGGGGTCTCGCAGGCGCCTGAAGACCGATCAGGCACGGCCCTGCGACGACTCGCAGGGAGGTGGAACGCTCGACGCGGGGTCGGGCGCCCCACATGGGGACCCTTGCCGCGGCTTCCCCAACTGGGCGGGAGCACCGCACGGCCGCGCCGCGATGCCCCATGCGGCGCCAGGCGGTGGAACGGATCCACCCATCGCTGTCGCCGACGGCCCCTTTGTGTGGGGAGTCGAAAAGTGTACTGGGCGGCGTACCTTGCGTCCATGCCTTCCGCAGCCGAATCGCACGTCATCCGCGTCCTGAACCCTGCCAACGGGGCTGTGGTGGGGCAAGTGCCCGTGGCGGGCCCGCAGGGGGTGGGTCTGGCGGTGCAGCGTGCCCGCCGTGCGCAGCCCTCGTGGGCGGGAATCCCGCTCGCCGAGCGAGGGCGCATCCTGGCGTCGGCGGCGCCGGCGCTCAAGGACGCGGCCACCGAGATCGGCACGCTGGCGTCGCAGGAGATGGGCAAGCCGCTGCGCGAGGCGATAGGCGAGGCCACGTGGGCGGCCGACTCGCTGGTGCAGGAGATAGAGCAGGTGCTCGATGCGCTGAAGCCTGAGATGCTCGATGACGGCCGCGTGCGCAGCGAGCTGCGCTTCGATCCGCTCGGCGTCGCCGCGTGCATCTCGCCCTGGAACTTCCCTGTGCTGATGCCGCAGCAGATCGTGCTGCCGTCGCTGCTCGCGGGCAACACGGTGGTGCTCAAGCCGAGCGAGAAGAGCCCGCTGTGCGCGCAGGCGTGGGCTGCACGCGTGGGCACGGTGCTGCCAACCGACGCGCTTCAGGTGGTGTTCGGGGACAGCGTCGAGGGGCGCGCGCTCGTGCAGGCAGACGTCAACCTGGTCGCATTCGTCGGCAGCCGTGCGGCGGGAGAGGACATCATGCGCAGCGCAGCTGGCGGCCTCAAGCGTCTTGTGCTCGAGCTGGGAGGCAAGGACCCGCTGATCGTGCTGCCCGGTGCGGACCTCGACAGCGTGGCCGCGTTCGCCACACGAAACTGCTTCCGAAACGCCGGCCAGGTGTGCGTGTCGACGGAGCGCATCTACGTGCACCGCGACGTCGCCGACGACTTTCTCGCGCGGTTCCGGGAGCGAGCCGCAAAGCTGGTGCAGGGTGACGGTGCGCGCGAGGGCGTGGACGTGGGTCCCATGGTGGATGCCGCGCAGAAGCGCCATGTGGTGGCGCAGGTGCGGGATGCGGTCGAGCACGGCGCGCGCGCGATCCTCGGTGGCGGCGAGGGCGAGGGCAACTTCGTGCCGCCGACGATCCTCGTGGACGTGGACCACTCGATGGCGCTGATGCGCGAGGAGACCTTCGGTCCCGTGGTCGGCGTGATGGTTGTGCGCGACGCGGAGGAAGCGGTGCGCCTCGCCAACGACACGCCCTACGGTCTCGGCGCTGCGGTGTTCGGCGCCGAGGACGAGGCGGCGGATGTCGCATCGCGCCTCACGGCGGGCATGGTGGGCATCAACCAGGGCTGCGGCGGGTCGAAGGGCACGCCGTGGGTGGGCGCGCGCCAGTCCGGGTTTGGCTACCACTCGGGGCGCGAGGGTCACCGCCAGTTCGCGCAGGTGCGCGTGCTCTCGCGGCCAGTGCGCCGTGCAGCGGCGCAGGCCAGCTGACCCGCACGAGCCACCCATGCACCGCGAGCGGCCGTTCATCCCAGTCGATGCGCTGCTGCAGGCGTACCGGTCGGGATGGTTCCCGATGGCCGATGCGGAGACGGGCGAGGTCGCCTTCTACACCGTCGGCATCCGGTGCGTGATCCCGCTCGACGATCGATTCCATGTCTCTGAATCCCTTGCGCGCCGCGTGCGCAGCGGGCGCTTCGAGATCCGCATCGACACGGCGTTTGCCGAGGTCATCCGCGCGTGCGCCGCCGAGCGCCCCGACGGGGGCACTTGGATCGATCCCACCATCATCCGGAGCCTTGAGCGGCTGCATGCAGCTGGCCATGCGCACTCTGTGGAGGCGTGGCGCGACGGAGCGCTCGTCGGCGGCCTCTACGGTGTGACGATTGGAGGCGCGTTCTTCGGCGAGAGCATGTTCAGCCTGCCGGAGCGGGGCGGCACTGATGCGAGCAAGGTGTGCCTCGTGCACCTTGTGCAGCGGCTGCGCGCGCGCGGCTTTGCCCTGCTCGACTCGCAGTACTCGAACCCGCACATCATGCGCTTCGGCGCGCAGGAGATCGCGGAGTCGGAGTATCTGCGGAGGCTCGCCGTCGCTGTGGAGCTGCCAGCGTCGTTCGGCTAGGTCGCCCTTGCACTACGCCGTTGGAGACCGATGCTGTCCGAATCCCGTGCGCGCGGGGTGCGCGCCCGTATTCACTTTGGCGGAGCTGGGGCCTGCTCAGGGGCGGCCTTGGGCGCCGCGGCGGCGGCCGTAGGCGCTGGGGCTCCGTCCGACTTGGCCCTCTTTGGCATCGATGCGCGCAGGAACTCTGGCATGGTCGCCGGGTCAGCAAGCACGCCGCCCATGTCCGCGACCGCGTCGGCGGCCGACTGCGACCACAGGTAGCGCACCCAATCGAGCGCGAGTGGGGGCAGCGTGCCGGAATCGTCAGTGAGCGCCACGAGGTTCAGCGGGATCGTCAGGGGGTACTCGCCGCGGTGCACCGTCCAGAAGGCGGGCGCCACGGCGGGCCTGTCTGCCGACATCTGCACGGGCACCATCCGTGCACGCGGCTGCTGCGCGGCGAACGACGAGATGCCCACCGCGTTGGGGTACGCGCAGCACGCGTTGACCACGGCCGACGGCGTCGGCTGCTGGTAGCACATGCTGGTCTGGAAGCGCTCGCCCGGCATCACGTTGCTGATGAACTCCTGCATCGTGCCGTGGCTCGGGTCGAGCACGTAGAGGGTGACCCACGCGCCGCCCAGGGGCAGCGACGGGTCGATGTCGCTCCAGCGCATCACCATCGTGTCGGTGAGGTTGTGGGTGAGCGCGAAGATGCCGTTGAGCTGCTCCCGCGTGAGGCTCTTCACCGGGTTGTCGCCGTTGACGTACACGCACACAGCATCGAGACCCACGGGGATCACCAGGGCGCGCTTGCCGGTGGCCCTCTCGATGGCGGCGATCTGCTCTGGCGTGATGTGCCTGGACACGGCGGCCAGGTCGCACCGGCCGGCCTTCAGTGCCTCGAGGCCGCGCGAGCTGCCGCCCTGCTTCACGTCGATCTTCACCCCAGGATGGACCTCCTGGAAGTCCTCGCCGAGCATGGAGAGCATTCGCGCCATCGTCGCGCTGCCGGCAATGGTGAGGGTGCCCGTGAGCTGCTGCTCGCCCACCGGGTACTCGGGGAAGCTCGCGACCAGCGCATCCACCGCGGCCTCGCGGGTGTTGCTGCCGTCGGAGATGGGGGTCTGCGTGCTCGGAAGCGGCATCGTGGACTGCGAGAGTCCTGCGGCCACGGCAATGGCAATGAGTGCATCCATGGTTCAGCTCCGAGTGGCGGTCCGGCGGCGCATGAAGATGGCGAACCCCACCACAAGCACGGCAAGCAGGATCCCCAGCCTGATGAAGACTCCGTTGATGACCTCGGTGGTGGCCTTCTGGACCTCGTTGATCCGCATCTGGATGAGGTCCTCGATCGGCTTGAGGCGGCCCGCGAGCTGCTGCTGGTCAGTGAGCGTGTTCGCGTTGCCCAGAAGCGAGTTGGCCTCGACGAGGTTCTGGCGCACCTGCTCGAGCAGGGCGCCGTACTCCTCGAGCTTCACGGGTTCCGCAGGCTGCGAGGCCGGTGCCGAGGCTGCCGCGCGATCCTGCATCGCGCTGACCGTCGCGAGGGCCTCGTTCACGCGGGCGAGGGCGGTGCCCGACTCCACGGTGATGCCCTGCACGGTCTGCATGATGGGGCCCACCTTGTCGAGCAGGGTGCCTGCGTCGGACATCGTGCCGCGCACGTCGGAGATGAGCTGCCGCGCCATGTTGCCCTTGGCCTCGAGGCCTTCGGGGAACTGCTCGATCGTCCGCACGAGCCGGTTGGCGTCGGCGAGCGCCGTCTGCACCTCGGGCATGACCATGAACTCGTACACGAGCG
>CAYPOZ010000027.1:12582-16206 GCA_964412415.1 uncultured Isosphaeraceae bacterium
CACCTGCCAGTTGGCGAAGAGCGGCACGCGCTTGGCCCAGAAGAAGGCACGCTGCGCCGCGAAGTTGGCCTCCTCGAACTGCTCTGTCGCCTTGTCGAGCGGCTCGAGAAGCCCGCCTCCCCTGTGCACCTCCTCGATGATGCCCTGACCCTTGCGGGTGGCGATGTCGGAGAACCTCACGTACGCCACGAACTCGGTGCCGCCATTGGCGTACCACCAGTTGGTGATCAGGAGGTCGATGTCATCGATCTGCTCCTGCGTGAAGACCTGCGACGCGATGTCCCAGATGTCCTCGCGCGCCTTGCGCAGGTTCTGCACGATGAACACGGCGCGGTCGCCCCACACCATCTGCGCGCGCCCCGAGTCGACCCAGTAGTAGTTCTGCAGCGTCACGACGCCGAGCTGGTCGAGCAGCTGGGTCAGCGAATCGCTGCTGGTCGAGATGTCGTACATGCTGCTCACGCCGAGCAGCCGCAGGCCGTTCATCAGCCGGCGCTGGTTGATGTCGGGGTTGTCGCGCATCACGCGCTCGCTTGCCGCGAGCATCAGCGTGAAGTAGCGGTCCGCGTACGCATTCGACATGTCCTCGAGCTGCTGCCGGGACATCGTCGTGTCCTTGATGTTTCCGGCCTTCTCGACCTTCGACTTCTTCGGGCCGCCGCCGGCGCAGCCTGCGAGCGCTGCGCCAATCGCCGCGGCCGCCAGGAGCGACGCGGCCGTGCGGATGGCGCTGCCGAAGGAACCGGCGCGGCGATCCGGGATGCCGACGGATCCGCACATCACTTGACCAGTCCGACGATGTCGGCGCCGCGCATGGCCATCACCTTGCCCATCACGCGCACCGCGACGAACGCGCTGAAGGCCACGATCACGAACTCGATCAGCGAGTTGAAGAACATGCCGTAGCGGATGCTCACCTCGGCGACCGCAGGGGCCGCATCGGCGGCCGCCTTCGCCGGCTGGAGCACCCATCGGAGCTCCTTGAAGTCGACGCCGCCGATCGCCATGCCCAGAGGTGGCATCAGCAGGTCGGTGACAATCGAGTTCACGACCTTGTTGAAGGCCGCACCCACCACGATGCCGACGGCCATGTCGATGGCATTGCCCTTGACCGCGAATGCCTTGAAGTCGTTGACGAATCCCTTGAGCATGAGTTTCCCTGTATGTGAGGCCCGAGACAGCCGGAGCCGGTGCTAGACATTGAAGAGGAAGTGGCACACGTCGCCATCCCTCATGACGTAGGACTTTCCCTCGACCCGCATGCGTCCAGCCTCGCGGATCGCCTTCTCGCTGCCAAGCTCAGTGAGGTCGGGTACGGAGTAGATCTCGGCGCGGATGAAACCGCGTTCGAAGTCGGTGTGGATCACGCCCGCAGCCTGTGGCGCAGTGGCGCCAATGTGCACTGTCCACGCCCGGATCTCCTTCTCGCCAGCGGTGAAGTAGCTCTGCAGGTCCAGCAGCCGGTAGGCCGCGCGCGCGACGGTCGCCAGCGCAGGCTCGCCCATCCCCAGCGACGCAAGCATCTCGGCGCGGTCGGCCTCGTTGAGCTCGGCAAGCTCCGACTCGATCTTGGCGCACACCACGACCACGTCTCCGCCGTGGCTGGTGGCGTAGTCACGGACCTTCTGCACGAGCGGCCCTTGGCCGGTCGGGTCAGACTCGTCGACGTTGGCCACGAAGAGCACGCGCTTGGCCGTGATCATCCCCAGGGAAAGTAGCTCCTTCGCCTCCTCATGAGTTAACTCCAACGAGCGCAGTGGCTTGCTTGCGTTGAGGCTGGCCAGGCACCGCTCCAGCAACTCAGCCCGGGCCTTGGCCTCCTTGTCGCCGGCGCGCGCGGTGCGCTGTGCCTTGTCGAGGAGGCCCTCGGCGACCTGCAGGTCCGCAATCATGAGCTCCGTCTCGATGGTGCCGATGTCACGAATCGGATCGACGGACCCGTCAACGTGGGTCACGTCGGGATCGGCGAAGCATCGCACCACATGAAGGATCGCATCGACCTCGCGTATGTGGGAAAGGAACTTGTTGCCCAGGCCAGCGCCCTCGCTCGCGCCCTTCACGAGGCCGGCGATGTCAACGAGTCGCATCGCCGCAGGGATCACCTTCTGGGTGGGGATGCAGGACTGGATCTGGCCCAGGCGCGGGTCGGGGACCGCCACAATGCCCACATTGGGCTCGATGGTGCAGAAGGGGTAGTTGGCAGCCTGCGCGCCTGCCGCCGTGAGCGCATTGAAGAGCGTGCTCTTTCCGACGTTGGGAAGTCCGACGATGCCGCATTCCATGGGGCCGCGGATGGTAGTGCGTCGATATCCTCGCGAGAGCGACGTGCGCTGGAACACATCGAACGAGTCAGTACCTACGCCCCAGCGCACTGTCAGGCTGCGGATCCTGTTCCTCGCGGGGTGCGTGTTCCTTGGGGCCGGGGCCGTGGCCGTGCGCCTTGCGTGGCTGACGGTGGTGAGGTCGCAGGAGCTGTCTGTGCGGGCGGTGGAGCGGCTCGATGTGGAGCGCTACCTGCCCTCGTGGCGGGGCAGGATCCTCGACCGCAAGGGCCGCGTGCTCGCCGAGGACGTGCCGAGCTACGACATCGCCGTTACATATCCCTTTGCCACCGGCGAATGGGTGCAGCGAAAGGCGGAGGAGTCGGCCCGCCGTGAGGCGGGCCGCGCGGGCTGGAGGCAGATGGATGGCCCATCGCGCGATGCGTCGGTTGCGCAGCACCGTGAGCAGTGGCGGGCACGCGAGTCGGAGCTGATGCGCGCGCTCTCGGCCGCAATGGGCATCTCCGAGCGTGACCTCGAAGCGCGCCTTGCGGAGATCGTGTCGATGACCGAGCGGCGTGCGAGCGCGGTGTGGGCCCGCCAGCGGCAGCAGCGCATCGAGCGGGGCGAACCAGCCGACCGCGCTCCGGAACCGATCCGTGAGATGGTGGAGCCCCACGTGCTCGTGGAACGCGTGCCTGATGCGGTCGCATTCGAGATGCGGAGGCTCGCGGACTCGATGCCGGGCGGCGTCGAGGTGATCGACGCGACGCGGCGCGAGTATCCATGGTCGAGCGTCGAGGTCGAGGTGGACCGCAGCGCGCTGCCTGGTCACCTTCGCTCGTCGCACCCGATGACGCTGCGCATCGAGGGGGCGTTCGACTTTGTGGTGGGCGCCATGCGCGATGAGGTGTGGCAGGAGGATCTCGAGCGTCGGCCATTCGAGCGGCGCGATGCAGGCGGAATGCTCGATGTGGACCTTGGCGGATACCGCGCAGGCCGCGATTCCGTGGGGGCGCGCGGAGTGGAGCGCAGCGCCGAGGACTCGTTGCGTGGGCTCCGGGGATTCGTGCGGCGCCGGGTCGACACGGGAAGCGAGGAGCGCGTGGATCCTGTGCCCGGGAAGGACGTCACGCTGTCGATCGATGCGGCGCTGCAGGCGCGCGTGCAGGCTTCGATCGACCCGAGGGTGGGGCTGACGCAGGTGCAGCAGTGGCACGCCGGCTGGCGCGACGGCCAGGCTCGCAAGGGGCCTCTACCGATCGGCGAGCCGCTCGCGGCGGCAGCGGTCGTGGTGAACATCGACACAGGCGACGTGCTTGCCATGGCGTCGACTCCGACGCCATCGGTGGCGTCCGAGATG
>CAYPOZ010000027.1:16216-17612 GCA_964412415.1 uncultured Isosphaeraceae bacterium
AGGCTCTGGCGCGCGGCCGCGGCGTCGCCGGCCTGCAGCAGCGTGCGGGCCAGCACCACCTGCACCAGCGGCGACTCGGGATAACGCGCGGCGATCGTGCGCGCCTGCGCGCGCGCGGCGCGATCCCTTCATCGACCGCGCCGCGGGCGGCATCTACCCGCCAGGGTCGATCCTCAAGCCGATCGTCTACCTCGCTGCAGTGAAGGAGGGCGTGTGCCGCGAGGACGACGCATTCGTGTGCAACGGCCACTACTTCCCGGGGCAGCCCGACGTCGCGCGGTGCTGGATCTACAGGCCGCAGTACGGGATGGCCACGCACTCGCAGAAGCTCGGCGGACCGCTGGGCATCGAGCAGTCGCTGGCGCGCAGCTGCAACATCACCTTCTACACGCTTGCTGCGCGACTTGGCAGTCGGCGCATGACTGCCTGGTACCGCGACTTTGGGCTTGGTGTCGCGCCCCGATCCGGGCTTGGCCGCGCGGCGCTTGGTCCGGATGGCTCGACACGCATCGTCGGCGAGGCGTCGGGGTCGCTGCCGTCGTCCGAGATGCTCGACCGGCTCGAGTCGCGTGGCGATGCGTTCACGCCGATCCTGCTCGGCATCGGGCAGGGGCCGCTGGCATGGAGCCCGCTGCAGGCCGCGAATGCGTATGCGGCGATGGCGCGCGGCGGCTTGTGGATGCCGCCACGGCTGATCCTCTCCGGCGCCGGGCCCGAGCAGCGGCCCTCGCGTGACCTTGAGCTCAGCGACAGTGCGGTTGAGCGCGCCCTTGAGGGGCTCCGCCGCTCGGTTGCAGAGTCCTACGGCACCGGTCACCACATCGAGGTCTCGTCAGGTGTGCAGGAGCCGACGGTGGCCGTGCCCGGCGTGCGCGTGTGGGGGAAGACGGGCACCGCGCAGTCGGGTGCGCTGCGCGTGGACATCGACCAGGATGGCCAGATCGACTCGACGGTCACCGATGCGGACCACGCATGGTTTGTCGGGCTCGCCGGTCCTGAGCGTGACGGCCGTCCCCGGTACGCGGTGGCGGTGCTCGTGGAGCACGGCGGGGGTGGCGGTCGCACGGCAGGTCCGGTGGCCGCCGCAGTCATCCGCGCCCTGGTCGACGAGGGATACCTCGGGGCGTCGCGCGCCCGGCCCGTCGGCGAGCGTGCAGCCGCGGGGGATGCGCGATGAGCAGCATCACGCCAGTCAGGCCGTCGGCAGTGGGCGAGTGGAGCCTCTTCGCGTGGCTTCGGCTGCCGCAGGTCGTCGCACGGCGCCTGGGCATCACGTGGATCACGGCGGGGTGGATGCCTGTGGGAGCAGCGCTCGCGCTGACGCTCGTCGGCATCGCTGCGATCGACACGACGCAACCGGCGTACGCGGCACGGCAGCTTGCGTATGCGGTGGTGG
>CAYPOZ010000027.1:17663-18467 GCA_964412415.1 uncultured Isosphaeraceae bacterium
CGCGCGCCCCACGCGCTCACGCTCGCGTCGCTCGTAGTGCTGATCATGCCTGGAGTGCCCGAATCCGTGGTGCGCCCGCGCAATGGAAGCCGGTGCTGGATCGACCTCGGGCCCATCGACGTGCAGCCGGCGGAGTTCGCCAAGCTCGCGTGGATCCTGGCCACGGCCTGGTGGCTGCGGCGCGCCGCTGACGTGCGCACCGTTGCGGGGATCGTGCTTCCCTTCGTCATCACGGCGGTGCCTGTCGTGCTGATCCTGGCGCAGCCCGATCTGGGCACCGCGCTCCTCTTCTTTCCCACGCTGCTGGCGATGCTTCTTGCGCAGGGCGCGCGAAAGAAGCACATCGCGCTTGTGGTCGCAATCGCAGCGGTGATGGCGCCCGCGAGCTATCCGGTGCTGAAGCCCCACCAGCGCGCGCGCATCGATGCGCTGATTGCGCAGGTGCAGGGCAGCGACCGCTACGTGCGCTCGATCGGCTTCCAGGGCGACCGTGCCGTGACGCTCATCGCATCAGGCGGAGTGGTCGGTCACGGGAAGGCGCAGGCGGCCGCGCTGGTGAGGAGGGCGACGCCCGCCATCAGGGTGGATCGCATCACGGGGACACTCCAACGTGGAAACGTCCCCGATTCTAGGCGCTGTGGCGCCGGGGCCGTTACTCGGGCGCGTCGTCGCCCTCGTAGCGCACCGGGTTGTGGAGGAAGAGGAACTCGATGCCCTCCTCCTCGGCGTGGACGACCTCCTCGAGCCGCGCCGGCATCTCCTGCCGCGTGCCCGATGCCAGCTTCTACATCTGGTCCAAGGTGC
>CAYPOZ010000028.1:0-12853 GCA_964412415.1 uncultured Isosphaeraceae bacterium
GCACTGAATCGTTCGATGGGATCGATCCGCGCATCAAATTCGGCTCAAAGGGCACCCATCCCGCGTCTGGAAGGAAGAACTCGCCCCACGTGACCACCTCGCTCGCCGTTGTTGCCGAGCCGGATCCGCGCCCGCCGCTGCCGCGTGGTGCCCCGAGGCCGAGCACCGGCCGCGCAGGAATCCCCGCCGCACGGAGCACAGCCACACTGAGGCAAAGGAGGTCGTGGGGGCTGCCGCTGCCGCGCTGCAGCGTGGCGCTCGCGCCTGACACCGCAAGCCCCTCCACAGCGTTGCCCACCGTGCGCACCGACATTCCGTCCACGCCGCGCATCGCACCGCACGCGGCGCGCACCAGGTCCTTCGCTGCCAGCCACGGCGGCACGCTGCGCACGCGGCCGCCCGAGACGCGCTGCATGAATGCGACGACGCCCGCGTCGTTCGACTCGATGAAGGGCTCGGGGGCGAGCCAGCGGCGCGTCTCCTCCGGCCATTCCGCCGGCCAGCCGATCTGCGCTGCCGCGGCCTCGTTCACCGAGCAGTCCCAGCTCTGCACCACCCACGACACGTCCGCCTGGTAGGTCTGCGTGACCGGCCGCGTCAGTGGTACCTCGATCCGCCCATCGCCGGAGCGTCCAAGTCGCACCATCGATGGGCAGATCGATGAGCACGCGCGTGGTGACCGTCGACGGGTCGGCCTGGAACCAGGTGTCTGTCGTGATGATCGGCAGCAGCAGAGCGTTCGCATTGCGCGTGAACGCCTGGCTCATCGCGCCCAGCCCATCGGGCGGGTTGATCGCCAGCGACACGCTGATGCGCCAGAGCTGCGGGTCGCTCCGCACCAGCGGTCCCCGCGGAGGCCGGCCCGAGGCAGCGGCCGGTACCGCCGCAACCACACCACCTGGCGGCACAGATTCCGGCGGCACAGGCGGATTGCGCACGGCGCGGGGGGCGCTGTCCTGTGCGCTCGCGTCGGCGTGGCTCGCTCGGGGGAGAGCAGCGCACATCGCCAGCATGCACATCGCCGCAACGCACGTGCCCACCGGGAATCTCGCCCCAGCGCGTATCGCCGCAGCGCAGGCTGCGCCATTCCGCATCGCCGGCCTCAGCAGGGCACGGCGCGCACAGTCACCCACCGAGATAGCTCCCCGGCTGCGAGATGAAGAGGCGGTAGATGGTGTTGAAGAACTGCGCGAGCACCAGGTTCAGGATGATGATGGCCATGAACGCCGCCACGAAGGCGCTTGTGGCTGCGCGCCCAACTCCCGCAGCGCCTGCCCGCGAGTGGAATCCCTTGAAGCATGCCACGAGCCCGATCGCGACGCCGAACGCCGCGGACTTCAGCAGCCCCGACACCGGATCCCACCAGTGGACGAAAAGTCCGGTGAAGTACCAGTAGTCCGCATCTGACACGCCGTACACGCGGCATGTGACGAGCCATGCGCCCCATGCGCCGAGCATGTCCGAGTAGATCGTCAGCATCGGGGTCATGACCAGGCACGCGACCACGCGCGGCACGACCAGGATCCGGATCGGATCGGCATCCATCGCGCGCATCGCGTCGAGCTGCTCGGTGACCGCCATCGACCCGAGCTCCGCGGCCAGTGCGCCGCCGACGCGTCCGGCCACCATCACCGCCGCAAGCACCGGACCGATCTGCTTCGTCACCGACACGTTGATGATGCCGCCCATGCGCTGTTCCTGCCCGATGGCCGCGAACTGCGCGTACCCCTCGAGCGACAGGATCATGCCGATGAAGGCGCCCGTGATCGCCACGACCGGGATGCTGGCCACGCCGACGGCGTAGAACTGGGCGATCAGCAGCGACGGGCGCAGGCATTTCGCCGGATGCGCGGTGAGCTGCGCGATCACCGCGAAGACGAACTCTGTGAAGCGGCCGAAGCCCGCGAGCGCATCCCAGACGAGCCAGCCGAAGCGGGACACGGAGTTGGCGATCGCCGTCGGCATCGCGAAACGATAGCCGCTCTCGGGCGCCTGACGGTCAGGGGCAGGGGCCCCATGCTGCGAGCAGCGCCGTGAGGTCCGTTCCGCTCACCGTTCCGTCGCCATCGATGTCCGCCGCAGGGTCGTTCCCGCCCCACGCCGCAAGCAGCGAGGTGAGGTCAAGGCCGCCAACGGTGTCGTCGCCGTTGATGTCAGCAGGGCACGGATTGCCTCCGCCGCAGTTGGCGTTGTCGGAGCCCGGCGTCTCGTTGCCGGCGGCCTGATTGGCCGTGACGTCGAAGAGACCGATGTTCCAGCAGCCGGTGTCGGTGCAGCGCCAGATGTGCCCGGGCACGAAGGCACCGTCAGGCCCAATGCGGTTGCTGCCGTAGGCCCACTCCGTGCCCACGGGCGGCGTGGCCGGAGACTCGATGAGCGCGATGCCATCCACCAGTTCGGTCCACGGCGTCGCGTCGAGCGTGCCGTCATCGTTGGTGTCAAGGTCCTGACCGAGCGTGCCTGTCCATCCACGCACAAGGAAGATCGTGATGTTGTCGCTGTTCTCGATCCAGTCAGTCGCGACATCCGATCCTCCCGATCCGGCTCCGTTGCCGACGTCAGGGTTAAGGGCGGGGTTGCCCACAAGGAGCGTCCCGTCCGCCGGGATGATGACCCCGTCAAGGCTGCGCACGCGTTCGACTACGCCGCTGCCGCCCGCGCCATCGCCGATGATGATGATCGTCACGTCGAGCGCCTGGCCTGGCGTGCCTGCGACCTCGATGAACTCGAGGGTGTCGACCCCAGGCATGTCGATGCGGATCTCGTTCAGGTAGACCGCGCCGCGGTCGCAGCTCGACTCCCCGGCGGCGCACGTGACTTCGGCCTGCGCCACGCACTCGGTGTCCCATGCCACCGTGCAGCAGGTCGGGTCGACGATGCACACATTCGCGCAGCACGCCTGGTTGCTGCAGTACGGCGTTGTGCGGGCCTCATCGCATGGGCCGGCCACCAAGTCGCCACATTCGATGAGCGCAGGCGCGTCGCACGAGCGGTTTGCGGCGCCCGGCGTATCGCCGCCGGCATCGATGCGGAAGGCGCCGATCGTCCACTGGCCGGTGGAGACGCAGCGGTAGGCGTGGGCGACCGTGAAGGCCCCGTCAGGTCCCACGTACTCGTCGGTGAAGATGCACGTGGTGTCAAGCCCCTTTAGGCCGATCGCATCAACCACTGCGGTCCACGGCGTCGTGTCGAGCACGCACGACGTGCCTGAGTGAAGGTCGTCGCCGAGCGCACCAGTGAAGCCGCGCACAAGCATGTGCGTGACGTTGTCGCTGTTCTCGAAGTTGAGGGCGTTGGGCAGCGTGACGAAGTCGGGGGTGGCCAGCGTGAACGTCGGCTCCGCCACAAGCAGGTAGCCGCTGGCGGGGATGACCACTCCGTCAAGCGACACCACGGTCTCGATGACGCCCACGTCGAGCGGATCGTTGCCGTCGCCGAGCACGATGTAGGTGTAGCCGTTGAGCACGGTGCCCGGAGGGCCCTCGAGCTCGAAGTACTCGTTGTCGTCGGCACCCGGCATGTCGGTCCGAAGCTCGCTGATGCGAACGGTCTCTCCGCCGGTGCTGCAGGTTGGGTTGCCTGCGCCGGGCGTGTCTCCGGCGACGCTGAGGTCGGCCGCGCCAACCTGCCACGCGCCGGTGTTCAGGCAGCGCCTGACGTAGGAGGGCGACGTGGTGCCGTCGGGGCCAACGCGGGTATCGGAGTACACAAAGTCGCTGGTGATTCCGTCAGGGGTCTGGGTCGAGACGATCGCCACCGAATCCACGATGCCCGTCCACGGCGTCACGTCGAGCGTGCCGTCGAGGTTGGTGTCGAGCGACTGCCCGACGTTGCCCGAGAAGCCAGTCACAAGGAGGAACGTGACGTTGTCGGGGTCCTCGAAGTTGAGCGGAACGACCAGGTCGGCCAGTGCGAGCGTGAACGTCGGCTCCGCGATGACGAAGTAGCCGCTTGCGCCAACTGAGCCGGAAAGCGCGATGGCCTCCTCGATCACGCCATTCTGCGCGGGGGGAGTCTGACCTTCCGCGTCGCCGATCACGACGAGGGTGAGCCCAGAGAGCGATGTTCCGGACGCAGCCTTCAGCTCCACGTACTCCTGCGTGTCGAAGCCAGGCTGCCCCACCCGAATCTCATTGAGCGTCACTTGCGCGGATGCAACTGCAGGAAGAGCGAAAGCGGCGATCGTGGCGAGGATCGGTCGGGACGTCATCGTTTCTCCAGACAGGGGACCTGAATGCCGAGCCCAACAGGGGCTGCGGGTGGCAATGCCACGCCGACACAGTACCGCGCAAGCGCATCAGCTCCAAATGTTCATGGTCCGAAAATGCAAGAGCACGCGGAATCCTTGCAAAGAAAAACGCCCTCGGCATGGCCGAGGGCGTGGAAGGCAATCTCAAGCTTGACGACGACCGGATGGGGCACCGGTCGGAGCGCAAGGGACCCGCTCGCTACTTCGTTGGTTCCTCGAAGCCGCCAGCAGGCGCTGGCGCTGGGGCCGGTGCAGCAGGCGCGGCAGTGGCCGTGATGCCTGCAGAGCCCGCGGACACAAGGAACGGCATGAGGTAGATCTCGACACGTCGGTTCTGCGCAGCGCCGTTGCTCCCGTTGGCGACGACAGGCCTGAACTCGCCGTAGCCCGCCACGAGGAACCGCGTCGCGGGGACACCATCCTTCACGAGCTGGTCGCGCACGCTGATCGCGCGGTGCGCCGACAGGTGCATGTTCGTGGGGTGCTGCGCGGCAGAGCGGCGAATCGGCGTGTTGTCGGTGTGGCCAACGACGACCACCTCGAAGCCCGCGGCCTGCGAGCCCGTCAGGATCGGAGCGAGCGTCTTGAGCGCAGCAAGCGCGCCTGACTTGAGCTGCACCGAACCAGGATCGAACGTGAAATCCGACATGAAGCGGATCATGCCCCGTCGCGGATCGAACTGGAGCACGTCGGGGTACTGCGCCGCGAGGTCGGCCAGCGCCTTGTTGATGTCGTTGGGCAGTGGACCGCCCACGTCGAGCTTGCCGATCTGGCCGAGCAGGGCCTCGTAGTCGGCAAGCAGCTTGTCGACATCGACATTCTGGCCCTTGCGGAGCGCCTCAAGGCTGTCGAGGTCAGAGGCGGCCTGCGCGAGCTGCGAGCGAAGACGTGCCTCGTTGGCGCGCGCCGTCTCGAGCTCTCCCTGCGTGCGGATCAGCTGCTGCTGCTCCGAGCGGTAGGCAAGCTCGAGGTCGTTGTACTTCTCCTGCGGGACGCAGGCGGTGAGCGCGAGTGCGGACGCAGCGATCGCTCCGATGCGCACGGGACCGGGAAGGGTGAACGCGAAATGTGGACGTGTCGTCATGTGGTCGGCCTCTCCTTGGCCAAGGCGAAATCTCGCCGATTGCGTGCGGCAAGTATAACGCGCCACCGCAGCGGGTGCGCGCAGCGCCGGTGTGCGAGTCCGCCTCCGAGGCGACGTCCAGGGCCGCGACCGACCGCGAGATGGCGTGCCTACGATGCCCCGCATGTCCGAACCTGCGTCCATGGGCGATGAGGCGATCTCGAAGGCGCTGGCCTCGCGCGGCCCGTACCCGATCGAGGCCTACCAGTTCATCCGGGAGGGCCTCGAGTACTCCGTAGGGCGTGTTCAGGCGGGAACGAGGGATCTCCATGGCGCGGCGGCGACCGATGGGAGTCACGTCACTGGTCAGCAGCTGTGCATGGGCCTCCTGGACTTTGCGATCGCCCGGTACGGGATGCTTGCGCCGGCTGTGCTTGAGCGCTGGCGGATTCACCGCACCGACGACTTCGGTCGCATGGTCTTTGCGATGATCGACGTTGGCATCATGGCCAGGACGCCCTCTGACTCGATCGAGGACTTCCGCTCCGTGTACGACTTTGCGGAGGTCTTCTCGCCGGACTCGATCCGGCGCCGGCTCGCGGCCGCGGGCGCGCCGCCCACGCAACGTGAGCCGTCCGCTCAGATATCGTGAGCCCCATGGGCAACACCGGCAGCGAGGAGGACAAGAGGTCGCGTGAGCTGACTCGGCTGCACCTGTGGCAGATCCAGTGGGTGCGTGACGTGCTTGTGGTGGCCTCGGTCGTAGGGGTGCTTTGGCTGGGCTACGCGCTCCGGTTCGTCACGGTGCCGCTGCTCGTGGCGCTCGGCCTTGCGTACCTCGTTGAGCCGCTTGTGCAGTGGCTGTGCCGAAGGATGGGCATGGCTCGGCCGGCGGCGGTGGGCGTCATCCTGGCCACGTTCGGCGTTGGCCTTGTGGTGCTGCTGCTTGTGACGGTGCCTGTGCTTGTGTCGCAGACCACGTCGCTGGTCCAGAACGTGCGCGCGGGCAAGTTCGACGGGATGCTCGAGAAGGTCGAGGGCGCGCTCCCTGAGGCGTACCAGAGCGATGTGGCGAGGATTCGCGAGTCGCTCATGGGTCCTGGCGCGTCCCGCGGCGCCGAGGAGCAGGGTTCATTGGGGGCGGCCGAAGGCGCTGGGGGATCGCCTGCCTCGGCTGAAGGCGCCGCCGCGGGCACACCATCGTCTCCGCCAGCCGGCGAGCAGCTCCGCCCGAACGCGCCTCCAGTTGTGGTGCGCGCAGATGTGCCCTTGATCGAGAGTGTGCTTGGGCCCACGGCGACGGCCGCGATTGCGCGCATCGTGGACATCACCGCCCTGGCCTTTGCGGCGTTCCTGGTGCCGTTCTACTTCTGGTTCTTCAGCATCGGGTTCCCTGACACAATCTCGTTCCTGCGGAGCCTCGTTCCGGATGTGCACCGTCCCCGCGTCGAGGAACTCACTGCGGAGATGGACCGTGCAGTCTCTGCGTTCGTGCGCGGACGCATCGTGATCGCGGGCATCATGGGGATACTGCTTGCAGTGGGATGGAAGGTCGGCGGAGTGCCCTACGCGTTCACGCTCGGTTTCGTGGGCGGCCTGCTCTCGATCGTGCCGTACCTCGGCGCGCTCGCGGTGGTTCCCGCCGTCGCACTGCTCAGTGTCGAACAGCTGTCGATGGCCGATGCGGAGCGCATGGCCTGGTACTGGATGGTGGGCGGGCCTGTCCTTGTGTTCGTCATTGTGCAGTCGATCGAGGGATACCTGCTGACGCCGGTGATCGCCGGACGGGCCACCAACCTCGGTCCCGTCTCGGTGTTCGTCGCAGTGCTCGCGGGCGCGAGCCTCGCCGGGGTGTACGGCATGCTGCTGGCGATCCCTGCGGCCGCGTGCATCAAGATCCTCGGGAGCGAGATGCTGATGCCTGCGCTGCGCGAGTGGGCGGCTGGCCGCGCGAGCGACCCACTGCCCATCGACCGCGACTAGGCATGCGGCGCCTGCCGAGCCTTGCGCCGCGACAGCGACGCCTTCAGCGCCGCTTCTTGAAGCGCGCCTTCACGCTCTCGGTGCGCGTCGATCCCTTCGTGGGCAGTCCGGGCATCCCGCCCATGCCGGGCATCCCGCCCATGCCTGCCATTGCCTTGCCCATCGCACCAGGGCCCATCTTCGCCATCTGCTGCGTCATGCGCGACATCGTGCGGAACTGGTCGGCGAGCCGGGACACCTCGTGCGGCTGAGTGCCGCTGCCTGATGCAATGCGGCGCGCGCGGCTGCGGTCGATCACGGCGACCTCCTCGCGCTCGCGCGGCGTCATCGAATGCACCATGCCCTCGACGCGGTCGAACTGCGCGTCATCGATGTTGACGTCCTTGAGCATCTGGCCCACGCCGGGCAGCATGCCCAGCAGCTGCTTCATGGAGCCCATCCGCCGCAGCATGCGCATCTGCTTCAGGAAGTCGTCCATCGTGAAGCGGCCCTTGGCGAGCTTGTCCGCCATGTCCTGCGCCTCGGCCTCGCTGACCTCGGCCTGCGCCTTCTCGACAAGGCTCACGACATCGCCCATGCCGAGTATGCGTCCTGCGACGCGCTCGGGGTGGAACTCCTCGAGGCCGTCCCAACGCTCCGAAATGCCCACAAACCGGATCGGTGCGCCGGTCACGCGCCGCACGCTCAGCGTCGCGCCGCCACGGGTGTCGGAGTCGAACTTGGTGACGATGACGCCATCGAGCGCAAGCCTCTCGTGGAAGGCCTTCGCGCTGCGCACCGCATCCTGGCCGGTCATCGCGTCGACGACGAAGATGCGCTCGTGGGGCTGCACAGCGGCGTCGATCGCTGCAAGCTCCCTCATGAGGTCCTCGTCGATGTGGAGCCGGCCCGCGGTGTCGATGATCAGCGTGTCGATGCGTTCGGCGCGCGCGCGTGCGAGCGCACGGGTGGCGACACCAACGGCCACGCCGACAGCGCGGCCGATCTCGGCGCACTTCTCGGGCTCGCCGTGAAAGGCGACAGTGGCGCTTCCGGGCGCATCGGCCGCCACTGCCTCGGCCACGATGCGAAGCTGGTCCACGGCGGCGGGCCGCTGCAGGTCGCACGCTGCGAGCATCACGCTGCGGCCGCGCTTGCGCAGCCACGCTGCAAGCTTGCCGCAGGTGGTGGTCTTGCCCGATCCCTGGAGTCCGCACATCAGCACGACCGTGGGTCCGGGCTCAACGGAGGGGAGGCCAGCGGCGGCCGGTCCCATCAGCTCCACGAGCCTCCTGTGCACGATGCCCACCATCTCCTGCGCAGGCGTCAGGCTGGCGAGCACCTCAGTGCCGAGCGCATCGCCCAGCACCTCCGCGCAGAACGCGTCGACGACATCCTGCTGGACGTCAGCCTCAAGGAGCGCGGTGCGCACCTCCTGCATTGCGTCGCGCACATTCTGCTCGCTGATGCGTCCGCGCCCGGAGAGCCGGCGCAGCGCGGAGGAAAAGCGTTCGGAAAGCGACTCGAACATGCCGTGATCCTAGTGCCGACCGCCGCCGCGCCGGCCGAGCCAGCGGTCGAGGCCGCTGCGGTCAAGGCAGTTGACGCAGCGGTCGGGCGTCACGCCGGCGCGCCGCGCCGTCATCACCCCGTAGCGGAGGTTGTCGGCGTCCTCCGCCGCATGGATGTCGCAGTTGATGGCGATCATGGCGCCCGCCTCCATGGCGGCACGCGCATGCGAGTCGCGCAGGTCCAGGCGCATCCAGTGCGCGTTGATCTCGAGAGCGACTCCATGCTCCGCGGCCGCCGCCGCGACCGTGCGGATGTCGGGCGAGAGACCGTCGCGACCAAGGACGATCCGGCCCGTTGGATGCCCGATGATGTGCACGAACGGGTTGCCGATGGCCTTGAGGAGGCGGTCGGTCGCCGTGGCAGGGTCCTGACGAAGAGCGGTGTGCGGGCTCGCGACGACGATGTCGAGCTTCGCGAGCGTGTCGTCGTCGTAGTCGAGGTGACCGTCGGCCAGGATGTCCACCTCGCTTCCGGCAAGGATCCTGATCCCGCCGACCGCCTGCTCGGCGGCACGCACCGCACCGATATGGCGCAGAAGGCGCTCGACGGAGAGCCCGTTCGCCTGCGCGGAGGCGCGCGAGTGGTCGGTGACCGCAATGGTGTGGAAGCCTCGGGCCTTCGCCAGCTCCGCGAGCGCGACGATGGGGAGCTGCCCGTCGCTCTCGGTGGTGTGCGCGTGAAGCTCGCAGCGGATGTCACTCACCTCGACAAGCCGCGGCGCCTCGCGCCACGCAAGCTCGCCGTGCGCCTCACGGCACTCGGGCGGGATAAGCGGCATGCCAAGCGCGGCGTAGATCGACGCCTCGTCGGCGGCGGCGACCGGCAGGATCCCGCGCTCCTGCGGGGCGGGCGAGCCGTCATCTGGAAAGAGCCCATACTCGTTCAGGTGCAGCCCTCGCGCGATGGCGCGCTCCCGCAGCTGCACGTTGTGCTCCTTGCTTCCGGTGAAGTAGAGGAGCGCGGCCCCAAAGGCGGCCATCGGCACCATGCGCACGTCGACCTGGAGCCCGTGCGCGAGGCGCATCGACACCTTGGTGGGACCGCGCGCAAGAACCTTCGCAACACCCTCCATCGAGACCGCGCTCTCGCTGACGCGCCCGGAGGCGGCCTCCTCGCTGATTCCCACAAGCACGTCAAGGTCGCCCACGGTCTCGCGTCCGCGCCGCGCGCTGCCGGCGATCTCGACCCGCGACACGCCAGCGACCGCACGCAGCCTCGCCGCGACCGCCTCGCCCAACGGCAGCGCCTGCCCGACACGGAACCTCTTCGGCACGCCCGCCGCGGCGAGGTGATGCTCCACCGCCTCTCGGAGGTTCGCAATCGACTTGGACGCTCCGATGCGGGGAAGGCCAGCAAGCGCCCCGCTCTCGATCGCACCCTTGAGTGCAGCCACGGACTCGATGCCACCATCCTTCCAGAGCGTGCGCACAGTCTTTGGGCCCACGCCCTGCAGCTCAAGCAGCTCTGGCAAACCGGGTGGCACGGATGCTCGCAGCTCAGCAAGGTCAGCCATGGTGCCCGTTGACGAAAACTCGATGATGCGCGCCGCAAGCCCGGTGCCGATCCCCTCCATTGCCTCGAGCTGCGTCGGCACCCGCGTCGCGACGACGCACAGGTCATCTGGCGCATCGGCGCATGTGCGCGCCGCGCGACGGTACGCGTTCACGCGAAAGCCACTGCCGCCGGTGATCTCCAGCAGGGCAGCCATCTCCTCGAAGGCACTCGCGATGTCGGCGTTTGACGCCACGGCGGGGAAAGCGCGACCGGCAGGAGTCGAACCTGCAACCCCGAGCTTCGTAGGCTCGTGCTCTATCCAGTTGAGCTACGGTCGCGTGAGGCGCGAAGTATATAGACCGGCCGCATCCTTGGGGCGGGCTTCGTCGCCTGCGATGGCCGAGTCCGCACCATAGCCCTCGCTGGAGCGCTCGGATGCCTGCAGGAGCCTCGATGCGGCAAGTGGCACGATCACGGATCCCACGCCGCACACCACGGCGCAGATGGCAGGCCAACGGCTCGGTGCCGATACGACGGTCGCGCTGCGCGCTGACGGCGGCGCGACGAGCGGGACCAGCGCCAGCCTTAGGTAGTACCAGGCGCTGATGGCGCTGTTGACGACGGCGATCACGACGAGCGTGACCTGGCCGCTCTCGAAGGCTGCCATGAAGAGCGCGAGCTTCCCGAAGAACCCGATCATCGGCGGGATGCCGACGAGCGACACTGCCGAGATTGCGAGCATCCAAGCGACGGCAGGGTGCCGTACCCGGAGTCCTGCGATGTCGTCGAACGAGTCGACCTCCTCGCCTGAGCGCTCAAGCGCGGCAAGCGCCGCGAAGGACGCCGTCGTCATGATGCCGTAGCACAGCAGGTAGAAGAAGAGCGCGTTGATGCCGGCGGGGGTCCCCACAATGAGGCCGATCATCATGTAGCCGGAGTGGCTGACCGAGCTGTACGCGAGCGTGCGCTTGATGGAGCGCTGCATGAGCGCGCCCACATTGCCGAGCGTCATCGTCAGCACGGCGGACATCCAGAGCACGGCAGCCACGGGCTCCGGGAGCCCGGTGTACGCAACGCGCACGCCATCGGCGGCGATGAGCGCGTGGCCCGTCCAGCCTGCAGTGCCAAGGAGCACCGTCAGTGCGACGAATCCTGCCACCTTCGGTACAAAGGCGAGGAACGCGCTCACGTGCACCGCGGCCCCCTCGTACACGTCCGGCGCGTAGAAGTGCATGGGCACGGCGGTGATCTTGAAGCACAGCCCGAGCACGGCGAGGCAGAGCCCCGCGAGGCCGGTCATGTCGATGCCGCCGCCTGCGGACTGCGCCGCAAACGATTCCCGGATGCCGGCAAGCTGGAGCGTCCCGGTGGAGCCGTAGATGAGCGCGAATCCGTACAGGAACAGGGCCGTGCTGAGCGCACCGAGGAAGAAGTACTTGACGCCTGCTTCCTGGGCCTTCCTGCTGCCGCGGCCCAGCGCCACCATGATGTAGGTGGGCAGCGACACGAGCTCGAGCGCAAGGAACAGCCAGATGAGGTCGCTCGCCCCGCAAAGCAGCATCGCGCCCGCGATGCTGAACAGCGCGAAGGCGTAGTGCTCGCCGCGCATGACACGCAGCGCATCGAAGGCCTGGCGGCCCGAGGCGATCGCGTTCTCGACGCCCCGGTCGATGGCCCCGATGCTCGGCAGCAGCAGCAGCACGCCAATGAGGGCGAGCATTGGCTTCACGAACGAGCCCATCGACGGGAAGAGGAGCTGGGCCGCCGAGGCGCGCTCCTGCGTCCACGTCTCCGCGGACACAAGCGCCGACGCCACGAGCGCCACGATGCACCACAGCGGGACGGATCGGCGAATGCCCGCACTTCTCGAGAGTCCGATCACCGACGCGAGCACGGCGCCAGCGAAGAGGATCATCTCGGGGACAAGCAGTCCCAGGCGCAATCCCATCGATTCCATGCCCATCATGGCGTCACCGTCCCGTGTGTTCCCGCACTCGCTGTCGCAGCCACGGCGGCAGGCGCATCAGCGGCCGCATCCGCCACCGTACGGCGTTCCGCCACGGGTGCGCTGCCCATCGCCAGTTCTGCCGCGCGGAGCCGCTCCACCTGTGCGGGGTACGCAGCAAGCGTCTTCTCGACGCAGGGCGCGATCGCCTCGAGCATCGGCTTGGGGTAGAGGCCCAGCACGAGGCAAGCCACCGCCAGCGGCATGAGGATTCCGATCTCGCGCGCATTGAGGTCGCGCGGAAGCTTCACATGGGCCTCGACCGGGTGGCCGCTTGGCTCGGCGTGCGCATCGTGCGGCTCTCGGAGCGGTCCCCACACGATCTTGCCCAGCAGGATGAGCAGGTACATCGCCGCAAGGATCATTCCTGTGCCCGCGACGACAGCGAACGACGGGCCGAGGACTCCGGGATAGCCGGACTGCGCATCGTGCTCCGCGATGAACGTGCCGCCGATGCACAGGATCTCGCCGACGAAGCCGTTGAGGCCGGGGAGCCCTGCGCTGGCCA
>CAYPOZ010000028.1:12863-17956 GCA_964412415.1 uncultured Isosphaeraceae bacterium
TCACGAAGAAGACCATGAAGCACGCCCAGACAGGCATCACTCGTGCGAGGCCCCCGAGCTTCTCCATGTCCTTGGTGTGGTAGCGCTCGTAGAACATGCCGATGCAGAGGAAGAGCGCGCCCGTCGAGAGGCCGTGGTTGACCCAGTAGAAGACGCTTCCCTCCGCACCCAGCGGATTCAGCGAGAACAGCCCGAGCATGCTCAGGCCAAGGTGCGCCACCGACGAGTACGCGACGAGCTTCTTGGCGTCCTGCTGCACCCAGCAGATGAGCGATGCGTAGACGATCGCCACCAGGCACAGGACTCCCATCAGCACCATGAGCTCGACGCCCCCCGCAGGCGCCATCGGCATTGCGAAGCGGTACACGCCGTAGCTGCCGAGCTTGAGCATCGATCCCGCAAGGATGACCGAGCCGCCTGTGGGCGCCTGGTCGTGGGCAAGCGGCAGCCAGGTGTGCACTGGGAAGAGCGGGATCTTCACCGCGAACCCGCAGATGAGCGCCGCGAAGAGCCAGAACTGGGTGGACGAGGGGAGCCGCACCGCCGTGGAGGTCAGGGCGGCGATGTCGAAGCTCCACTGGCCTGTCGATTCGCGGTGCTGCCATGCGAGGTACAGCAGGCCTGCGAGCATGAACAGCGAGCCGAGAAAGGTGTAGAGGAAGTACTTGATGGCGGCTGGCCGGCGCTCCGTGCCTCCGTAGATCGCAATGAGCAGCGTCATCGGGATCAGCGTGAACTCGTAGCCGATGTAGAAGAGGATCGCGTCCTTGGCGGCGAAGGCGAGCAGCATCGCTCCCGCAAGGACGCTGAACCACGCGTAGTACTCGCGCTCGCGCTCCTGCACTGCGCTGAAGCTGCCGATGAGGCACAGCGGCATCAGGAAGGCGGTCAGCAGCGCCAGCAGCAGCGCGACCGAGTCGAAGCCCACCGAGAGCGTGATGCCAAGGCCGGCGACCCACTCCGGTCCCTGCATGTCTGGCACCACTGCGCCTGTCAGCCATGCGGGGAAGTGCCAGGCGTGCAGCGTGATCGCCGCCAGGGAAAGGAAGGATCCGGCCGTTGCGATCCACTTCGCATGGCGCGCAGCCGCCAATGGGATCAGTCCCGCAGCCGCGAGCGGGATCAGGATCGATGCCCAGATGGTCACGTTAGGAGACATGGAGGCCAGCATCTCAGTGCGCTCCTCTCGTCCACATCCACACGACCCACGCCAGCACAAGCGCGACGCCGCCAGCCATGGTGACCGCGTAGCCCTGCAGCGGGCCTCCATAGAGCGGGCGGAAGAGCCGCCCGAGCGCGAGCGGCAGCTTGCCGACGCCGCTCACGAGCGCGCCATCGAGCACGTGACGGTCGGCGAAGCTCATGATCTGGCCTCCAATCCAGAGCGGCAGCCGCAGGACCCAGTGGTAGAACTCGTCGACAAGCCACTTCCGCTCCGCGCCGAGCGGGATCCAGCGTGTCAGGGGGCTTGCGAGCATCGCATTGCGCAGACGGTCAGCCGATCCGCGCGAGAGGAGGTGCAGCCAGGCTGCCACCCCAATGCCTCCGAAGGTGGCACAGCCTCCACGCAGCAGCATCGCGCGGTGCGCCTCGATGCCAAGGATCGTGGCGTGGCTGTGGTCGCCGCCGGGAGTTCCGGCGCCCTGATAGGCGGACGAACCTGCGATCATCCACTGCACCCAGTTGTCGCTTTCGCGGCCCGCCATCACGAGGTAGCTGGGAAGGCCCGCAAGGATGGCACCAATGCCAAGGATCACCAGCACTCCGTTGATGGCCAGCCGCGGCGCGTGCGGGTGGAAGTCGTGCGAGTCGCCGTGCCCGTGGTCCGCGGCATGGCCATGCGCGTCATGGCCATGCGCGCCGTGCGAGTCATGGGAGCGGTCAGCGCCGTGCGCCGCAGCCATGTGCGCCATCTCGACTGGATCCGGCTCGTAGCGCACCGGGCCAAGCCACACGCGGAACCAGACGCGGAAGGTGTAGTACGCGGTGAGCGCGGCTGTGCCGAGCGCGATCCAACCAAGCGCAGGAATTGCACGGTCGCCGTTGATGAACGCCGCGAGGATGATCTCGTCCTTCGAGAAGAATGCGGCGCTGTAGGGGAGGGCCGAGAGCCACAGGCATCCGATCAGCATCATCCAGCCCACGATCCTGAATCCAGGCACCTTCAGCAGTCCGCTGAGCTTGCGGATGTCGAGCTGCCCGCCGAAGCCGTGCATCACCGCGCCGGCGGTGAGGAACAGCAGGGCCTTGAAGAACGCGTGCGTGAACGTGTGGTACGCCGCGGCGAAGGTGCTTCCCACGCCGAGGCCCAGGAACATGTAGCCAAGCTGCGAGATCGTCGAGTACGCGAAGACCCGCTTCATGTCGTACTGCGCCATGCCGATCGTCGCGGCGAGAAGCGCGGTGCTGCCGCCGATCCACGCGACGGTCGTCAGCGCATCGGGGTGCAGCTCGAAGAGCGGATAGGTGCGCGCGATGAGGTACACGCCCGCCGTCACCATCGTGGCCGCATGGATGAGCGCGGAGACCGGGGTGGGGCCCTCCATCGCGTCCGGAAGCCAGACGTAGAGCGGGATCTGGGCGCTCTTGCCGAAGGCGCCGAGCATCAGCAGGTAGGGGATGAGCGACTTGTCCCAGTCGGATCCCGACCATCCGCCGGACGACAGCGCCGCGAAGAGCGTGTCGTACTGCACGGTGCCGTAGTTCGACCAGATCAGGAAGATGCCCAGCGCCAGGCCGAGGTCGCCGATGCGGTTGACGATGAAGGCCTTCTTCGCCGCAGCGACCGCCGACGGCCTCGTGTAGTAGTAGCCGATGAGCAGGTAGCTCGCGAGGCCGACGCCCTCCCAGCCGAGGTAGAGCATCACCAGGTTGTCGCTCATCACGAGCGCGGTCATCGACGCCAGGAAGATGCTGATGCCGAAGAAGAACCTGCAGTAGCCGGTGCCTCGGTCCGACTCCATGTACTCGCTCGCGTACACGGTGATGAGCGTGCCCAGTCCCGTGACGAACAGCATCCAGAACAGGGTCAGCCGGTCGACGTACAGCGACATGTTGGCGGCGAAGGACTTGAATGTCCCGCCCCCAGACCACTGGAAGTCGATCCAGTCGAAGATTGGTATCACGACCGGCGTGCCCGAGTACGTCAGGTACGCCCGGAGGATCACCGCGAAGCTTGCGCCAAGGGCGATCGCGGTGACGATGGCAGGGCCCTTGCCGCGGAAGCGCAGTGCGGCCATGAGCGTGCACAGCACTGCGCTGACGAGCGGGAACAGGAGCGCGAGGCCCACCCAGGACATCGATTCGGAGACCGTGGCTGCCGGGATGGACTGCGCAAGCGTCATTCGCCAAGCTCTCCCCATGCGTCAGCGCTGAGCGTCTCGCGGCGGCGATGCAGCAGCACGACAAGTCCAAGGGCAAGCGCCGCCTCGGCGGCAGCGACCGTAAGGATGAAGATCACGAACACCTGGCCGGACACGTCCATGTGATGGCGGCTGAACGCGACCATCGCGAGCGCCGCACCCTGGAACATCAGCTCCGTGCACAGGAACATGATGATCATGTTGCGGACAGGAACCCGACGACGCCGATCGCAAGGAGCATCGCGCTGATGAGGAGCGCCGCCGCGATCTCGGCAGACGGCGCCGCCCGCAGCACCTCCGGCAGCTCCGGCAGCGTGCCGTCCTGCATTGCCATGGCCATGCAGGTCATCATCGTCGCGACTCCCCTCCGTCAACAAGACGGGACAGGCCGGCAAGCCCGCGGCGCTCATCCTCGGCGAGGTCGCCCTGGCGCCGCGCAAGCACCACGGCTCCAAGCATCGCCATCAGCAGGATCACCGCCGCGAGCTCGAGGCTCGCAGGGAACTGGCCGACGAGCGCGAGCCCGAGCGTCCGTGAGTTCTCCGGCAGCGCCTCCGCCGTAAGCGTCAATGGCTGCGGTGCCTCCTGGCCGTCGACTCGGACCGTCACGACCGCGCTGCCGTCCGAACGCACGCTCACGGCGCGTCCGCTGTCTCCCGCGACGACAGCCTGCACAGCAGGGTTCACGTCCTTCGCGCGCTCGAGGAGAAGCTTGGGCATCGACTCGAGATCCCGCCAGCGGGACTCGACCGCGTTCCACTCGGTGCGTGCAGCGTCCGGTGTCGCGGCGCCGCGCATTGACGCTGTGCCAAGCACCGCCAGCAGCACAAACCCTGCGATGACGGCCGTGGCCGGCTCGCGCGGGAGCCGGTCGTACTCGGGCTCGCCTGCGACGCCCGCCTCCATCGAGGCCTGCTGGGCCAGCATCAGCACGAACATGTACGTGATGAGGATCGCTCCCGCGTAGACGATGATCATCGAGAACGCGACAAAATCCGCGTCTAGCAGCACGTACAGCACCGCACTCGAGACGATGACGAGCACGAAGTAGAGCGCGGCGTAGATCGGCTTGGGGTGGGTGACGAGCCGGACCGCGCCCGAAACACCCACGAAGGCGCAAAGTCCGATGAGCGCGAAGCGGCCGGTCGGGCCCGGAAGCGCCGATGCCACGGTCGCGAGCATCCACGCGACCGCGGCGAAACCGACGATTGTCGCGCCCGCACGGATCGCGCGGCCCTTGGGCCTCATCAGCGCATAGAGGGCCGCGGCTGCGACCGCGCACGCTGCATAGAAGTGAATCGGCTGCATCTCGTGGGTGTGGATGAGGCGGGGGCGTGGGGGTTCGCCGAGCGCGGGAGCATAGAGCCCATTCGTGACCCCCGCAACGACCGCACTCATGCGCAGGATGATGTGGTCACTCCGTAGGCTCAGCACGAGATGTGGGACATGCCGCATCGGTCACGTCGCTCCCTCGACCCGACCTTGCAGGGCTAGGATCCGCGGGTGCTTCCCCGGCTCCGAGCATTGCCGAACGTGATCACCACGATGCGGCTAGGTGTCTCGATCGCGTTCTTCGTCGTCGTGTCCAACCTGCCGGCCGAACCCGAGGCCACGAGCGGATGGATTGCTGTGGGCCTGTTCGCCTTTGCCGCGGCAACGGACGTGGTGGACGGATATCTGGCCCGGCGCTGGGATGCCGTCACGCCCTTCGGTCGCGTGATGGATCCCTTT
>CAYPOZ010000029.1:0-6260 GCA_964412415.1 uncultured Isosphaeraceae bacterium
CTCGAGGCGCTGCTGAATCTCGGGGTGCTGGAGTCTGTGAGGTGTGTGGCCAGCTACGTGCACGCGCGCCTGTTCCCGATGCGGAACCCGAAGTCGTTCGAGGAGTGGGTCAGCAACAAGTTCGGGAAGCGGCTCTACAGCATCTTCTTCAAGACCTACACGGAGAAGGTGTGGGGCATGAGCTGCACGGAGATCTCGGCGGACTGGGCCGCCCAGCGCATCAAGGGGCTGTCGCTGCGCACGGCGCTGGTGAGCGCGCTTCTCCCCTCGCGATCTGGTGGTGACCGGTCGAAGCAGATCAAGACGCTCATCGGCTCCTTCCGGTACCCGCGGCTCGGTCCCGGCATGATGTGGGAGGCGGCTGCACGGCGGGTGCGCGAGCTGGGCGGCGAGGTTCGGATGGGATGCCGAGTCACCGGACTCGAGCGGATCGATGCCCATGGCGACGGTCCAAGCGCGCGATGGCGTGTTCGCTTCATCGATGCTGCTGGTCATGGCGGAACCGTGCAGGCGACGGATGTCATCTCGTCCGCACCCCTTCATGAGCTGGTCCCTTCGATCGCGCCGTCGTTCCCCGCACCCGCACTGAGTGCCGCATCCCAGCTTCGGTACCGCGACTTCCTCACCGTTGCGCTCATCGTGCGGCCCTCGCTCACCTTCGCGGACAACTGGATCTACGTACATGAGCCTGGGGTGAAGGTGGGGCGCATCCAGAACTTCGCGTCGTGGTCGCCGGATATGGTGCCTGACCCTGCTCTTGCCTGCTACGGGCTCGAGTACTTCTGCTTCGAGGGCGACGGGCTGTGGTCCTCGTCCGACGCGGATCTCGTTGCGCTTGCGACCAGAGAGCTTGAGCAGCTGGGCCTGGCGCGCACGGCAGACGTGCTCGACGGCCACGTGGTGCGCCAGCCGAAGGCGTACCCCGTATACGACGAGCACTACGTGCAGCACGTCTCCCGAGTGCGCGAGGCGGTCGCGCAGCACTGCCCCGGCCTTCATCTGGTGGGCCGCAATGGGATGCACAAGTACAACAACCAGGATCATGCGATGATGACCGCCATGCTGACCGCGCGGAACGTCCTTGCAGGCGAGACCCTTTACGACGTGTGGGGCGTCAACGAGGACGCCGAGTATCACGAGGCGGGGAGGGCGGGCGGCGAGCGGATTCCCGAGGCGGGCTCAATCGGACTCCGGCTCGTGCCGACGAAGGTGAACGCAGCCACTGGCTCCGCCACCAGTCGCACGCATCACGCGACATGATCGCATGGTCCTGCGAGGATTCGGGGGACATGCGCGAGGAGCTCAGTATTGAGGTGACGGCATGAGCGGAGGCGAGTGCCGCCAGAGAGATCCGATTTCCCGCCTGAGTGACCCCCTGCTCGCGTGCATTTTGGCATGCAGCGACGAGGAGGCTGCCTCGCACTGGCGAAGATGGCGCTCCTCGAAGGACCTCGACTCCATCGATTGGCGGCATGCTCTGATGGTGCCGATGATCCGGGAGGAGCGGCTCCAGCGGCTCATCGCGGGAGATCCGGATGCGCCGCGACTGACGGGCCTCGTGAGGCGCGCATGGACCGTTGGAACCACGCGCGCAGCGCTTGCGCGCAATCTTGTTGCCCAGCTGTCACAGGCCGGCATCGGTCCGGTGATGATTGGCGGTTCGCTGGCCGCCTTCCTGTATCGCACCGCGAACGGGCCAATCCGCCCTGTGACTGACATCGTGCTGCTGATGCCCCGGCATCACGTGGATCGCGCGACCTCTCTGCTGCGGCGACTGCAGTGGGAGCCTTCGTGCCCTGTGCTCCCGACACTGGCGTACCCATGGACAACGTTCCTGTCGATGCATCGCGGGAAAGACGTCGTTCACGTCGCCTGGCGGCACTTGGGTACGCCGCCGTGGCGCTCGCGGGCAGTTGAGCGCGCGCTTTTCGCGCAGCCGAGTGAGCTGCTCCCCCTCGAGTCGCTGCTGCTGTCGCGGCTCTCGTCCGGCGGCGCGTGGCCCGACACGCTTCCTTGGCAGGCTGACCTTGCGCTGCTCGCGGCGCACCCTCTCGACTGGGATGCCCTCCTCCGAGACGCCTTCCGCTTTGCGCCCGACGCACTTGGGCGTCTGCGTACCGTGAGCGGCATCATCCGAGGCGTCCCCCGCAGCCTCCCGCACGCAGGCGCTCGTCCCGTCATCGAGTGGGCATGGTGGAGATTCGCGCGTGCGGCCATACTTGCCGCGCGCCGATGCACGAGCCGCCGATGACCCCCGTGATCCTCCAGCTGACGACAGTGATGACGAGCGAGCCCCTCGGGACGCCGCCATGATGCACTCGCCGTGGACCGCCACCGCGCTCCTTCGTTGGCTATCGGGTACGGCCCCTCTCGACCCTCCGCTGTCGCGCGAGCTCAGATGGCAGGCGCTCGCGGACCGCTGCGATGCGCTGCGCGTGCTCCCGCAGGCGATGCTGCGCTTGACCGCCGAGGAGCCGTCATTGCCGGATTCGGAGGCGCTGGAACTCTCACGCCGCCGGCTCAAGGCGACCGTTCGCACGGGACGCGTGCTGCACTTCAATTGCCGTGCACTGATGGCGCTGCGCGATGCGGGAGTTGCAGCCGCCGGGTTCAAGGGGATTGCCGCCGTCGGACGGCTCCACGCGGGTCGGCTGACGCGCGGAGTCGGCGATGTGGACATCCTGGTGTCTCCGCTGCAAGCGAGTCGTGCGCTTGATGCGCTGCTGGCCGTCGGGTTCCGTTCGAAGGTCTCCGGCCTCACCACCGACGAGGTGATCGCATTCGCACGCGCGTCGCCAGGCAGTGCGGGCAACGAGTCGATCAGCCTCGTTACCGAAGGCAACTTCGATGTGGACCTCCACTGGAGGCTTGGCGCATTTGATGTCGACGGCGCGCTCGCGAGCGCCTCGCCGGCTCGCGTGCTCGGCGAGGATGTCCCTCTCGTGAGGCCTGGCCTTGGCCTGATGCTCTCCGCGCACCACGCGCTGCGGAACGACTTCGTGCCGGACGAGGTGATCCGCGACCTGCTTGACACCCTCGGCTGGTTCCGGCTGCTTTCCAAGGATGCTGAGGAGTCCGCATGGACCGACCGCGAGTCGCGGCGTCTTGGCCTGGATGTGGCGTGCGACGCATGCGCCGAGATTCTGGTCGACTCGGGACTGCAGACATCTCGAGGCGCACCCGCGCCCGGCTCGCCCGCGCGTGCGCTGGCGGATCTCTTCCGGGACCAGGCACACCAGCCGATGAACACCGACCTCGTGTACCTCTGCAGCCTGCGTCCTGGGCTGACGATCCTGAAGGGCATGATCGGTCATGGGCGTGGCTACCTGCGCGCGATGCATGCCGTGGAGCATGCGCATGGCGAGGCCCAGCTGCCGCTTCACGCGCGACTCGGTCGCCTCATCGCCGATGCGTGGTCCGCACCGATACGGCGGTGGTTCCAGCTTCGCGCGCTCGCCGCGGCGAAGGACCGCGTCACGTCCTCGCGCACGCCCTAGACCAGTCGCTCGCCGATGCGCATCGCCCTCGTCACCACCTTCTTCGGCCGGCACCGCTTCGGCGGCGATGCTGCGTACGTGGAGCGGCTGTCCGAGGCGCTGCTGCGGAGAGGCCACGCCGTCACCGTGCTCTACTCGCGCAGTGCCTTCGATGCCGTGCGCGGTGGCATGCAACCGCTTGCATACGAGGCTCCTGCGGAACTGCGGATACACGGACTCGCACCAATGGCGGCGCGCGCGGATCTCCTGTGGATGCACCAGACCGGCGGGCTTGGGCGGCACGGGACTCATCTCGTCCGCCAGCTTGCCGATGGTGCATTCGACGCCATCCACTTTCACAACATCTCCCTGATCGGCGGCGCGTCGCTGCTCCGCGCGTGCCCGAAGGGACCAGTGCGCCTGATGACAGCGCACGAGCATTGGCTGACCTGCCCGCTGAGTCTGCTGTGGCGATTCGGCCAGGAGCCATGCGAGCGCGCCACCTGCGTGAGCTGCTCGCTTCGGGCTGGTCGCCCGCCGCAGTTCTGGAGGGGCTCCGGCGCAATCCAGCGCGGCGTGTCGGCGCTTGATGCGCTGGTGTTCCCGAGCCGGCACACGATGGAAAGCCATGCGCATCGCGGCATCCATCACCCCAGGGCTCGGGTGCTGCCCTACTTCCTCCCGGACGAGTGGGTTCCCGCTGACCCGCCACCTCCCGCGCCACCGAACGCACCCTTTCGTTTCATTGGGCGACTCGTTCAGGAGAAGGGCCTGCAGTCGATCTTGCCTCTCTTCCGAAGCCGCCCCCACTGCCGACTTGAGGTTGTCGGCGATGGGCCGTTTCGGGGCGAGTTGCAGCGCATCGCAGAGGGTGCCGCGAACATCCGATTCCTTGGCGCCGTCTCGGCGAACGAAGTGCGCACGCTGCTTCCGGACACGCGCGCACTGCTCGTCCCCTCGCTCTTCCCGGAGACATTCGGATACGTGCTCCTCGAGGCGTGGTCACAGGGGATCCCCACGCTCGCAAGCGGCGCTGGCGCCCTGCCCGAAGTCACCTCTCAGGGTGGCGGCTGGGTCTGCCGTTCAGCAGAGGACTTCGCGCATCGGATCGATCATCTTCAGGGCGATCCTGTTGCAGCGCGCGAGCGGGGCCTTGCGGGATGGCGCCAGGCGATGGAGCACTTCAGCGAGGCGGCCCACGTGTGCGCGTGGGAGTCGCTTGTGCAGGATTGCCAGACCCGTGGCGCGCCGCTGAACGCCACGGATGCCCATGCGTCGGAGTGGCCGCAGACACGGAGGAGCACGGAATGATGCACTCGACGGGTACTTGCCGGATCTCTGCCGTCCTGGTCGTGGGAAGGCAGCGCACACGCGCACAGACCGTGCTCGATGGCATCGGCGCCCAGTCGTCCGCGGGGCTTGAGGCCATCGTGATCGACCTCTGTCCGGAGATGCCGGCGCTGAGGGCCCGGGCGGACCTTGACCTGAGGTACGTCACCGATCCGGTGGACGGTGGCTTTGCGGGGGCACGCGCACTCGCGGTGCGCCTTGCGCGTGCTCCAATTGTGGCGTTCCTCGAGGATCACTGCACGCCCCAGGCAGGATGGGCGGAGGCAGTGGTGCACGCGTTCGATGCAGGACCGTGGGCTGCGGTCGGCTACTCGTTCATCAATGCCAATCCGGAGACCTACGTGTCGAGAGGTTGCATGATGGCCGACTACGGGCTCTGGGCAGCGCCGCATCCCGACATGGAGCTGCGGCTGCTTCCGGGCAACAATGTGGCCTACCGCCGCGAGACTCTCCTGGCCTACGGCGACCGCCTTGCCGCCCTACTGTCACCTGACTTTGTGATGCACGAGCGGCTCCGGCTTGACGGGTATCGGCTGTTCCTCGCAGGATCCGCAATCGCAGCCCACCAGAATCCGGTCGACGTCCGGTTCCTTCTCACGGCAAACCATGCGTACTGCAGGCTGCTTGCAAGTCAGCGTGCGCAGAGTCGATCGTGGAGCGCAGCGCGAAGGTGGGCATACGCCCTCGCCGTCCCGGTGGGCGCGCCGGCAATCAAGATGATGCGGGCGCTCCGGATCCTCTCCCGCCGGCCGGAGGTGCTGCTGCAGTTCGCCATCGCCATGCCGATTGTCGTCCCCGCATTTCTCTGGTCGGCAGTGGGCGAGTCGCTCGGCTACGCGTTCGGTGCCGGGGGAGCCAAGGACGAGTTCGAGGAGTACGAGCTCAACCGGTCGAGGGTGTGACCCGAATGCGCACGGTCTCCGTCGTACTTCCTGCATACCACTCGCACGAGACTCTCGGCCGCTGCCTCGAGGCGATTGCTGCGCAGTCTCGCCGCCCGGACGAGGTCATCGTGGTCAACAGCTCGGATGAGCCCGAGACGGCCGCTGTGGTCGCTGGGTTTCCGCAGGTGACGTTCATCCAGAGTCCGCACCGGCTGCTGCCGCATGCGGCACGCAACTTGGGCCTTGCGGCAGCACGAGGCGAGATGCTGGTCTGCACCGATCCGGATGTTGTCGCCGACCGTGACTGGCTCGCGAGACTCACCGCCGCGCTCGACGATGGCCATGCGCTTGTGGGCGGGGCCATGGCGATGCAGCCGCATCCGGAGCACCATCGCCAGGTCGCGGAGGCCATCCACATCACGAAGTTCTGGTGGGCGCTTCCCTCGGGCCCCGCGCGTGCGGCATGGATCGTGCCTACCGCCAACTGCGCGTTCACCAGGTCTCTGTGGGAACGTGCGGGACCTTTCCGGGAGGACGTGTTCTGCGGAGA
>CAYPOZ010000029.1:6312-7135 GCA_964412415.1 uncultured Isosphaeraceae bacterium
CCCTGGTTCGTGCCTTCCGCGATTGTGGCCCATGCGCACCTTGAATCCGCTGCGGCGGCGCGTGCCCAGCGGTTTCGCCGTGGGATCGAGTTCGCGCGGGAGCGCTCGCGGTGGGAGGATTGGTCTGCGGTGCGACGCTGGACGCACAGCGTCGCGTCACCTGCGCGGGTTGCCTGCGTTCTGGCGCAGGCCCGGTCGGCATGCGCGGCTGCAGGCTGGTCCGAAGCATTCTGGCGCTCGCTGCGCCAACAGGTGCTCCTCCAGGGCGCATGGATTGCCGGCGAGGCCCTTGGCTGGCTGCAGGGCAGATGACTTGCGCGGGAGTGCGCTCGCGCGCCGTACCGGATCACGCCGATACTGGTGGGGCATGAGCGCGCCCCATCCCTACCGCCGTGCTGGTGCGCTGCTCGTTGCGGCGACGCTGCTGATCGGCATCGCATGGATCCTGGTGCAGCCCCCCTTCGAGGGATTCGACGAGACGATGCACTACTCGTCGATCCGGGAGATCGCGGACACGCAGACGCTGCCGAGGTACGGGAACAGCAGGATCGCGAGATTCGTCGAGGAGTACGGTGCGCGCGCACCGTTGCCCCTAGGGCAGCAGCATGGCGTGCTGGCCGCGCGGCCGATGTCGTACGCCGACTTCATGCAGGACGATGCGGCGCGCATCGCGTTCGCGGCGGACTTTGCGAGCGAGCCGGGCCTTGCGCGCCGCTTCGAGCCCGGCAGCAGCCTCAACTGGCAGGCGCGGCATCCGCCCCTGTACTACGTGATGCTCTCCCCTCTCATGCGGGCCACCGACGGGATGAGCTTTGTGGCCCAG
>CAYPOZ010000029.1:7145-12707 GCA_964412415.1 uncultured Isosphaeraceae bacterium
CTCATGGCGGTCGCCGGAATCGCGATCGGCGTGTGGGGCACGGCACAGTTCATCCGAATCCATGAGCGGGCCGGCCGTGCGGAGGATTCTCGTGGTGCAGTGGCCGATGGCGGCGCGCCGCGTGCCGAAGGCGATCTGCGGCGTGCATTGCCGACCGCGTGCCTTGCGTACCCGATCTTCGTGCCGATGTTCTTCCCGGAGTTTGCGAGGCTCGGCAACGATGCGCTGTGCCTGCTCATCTTCGGGGCCGTATGGGCACTGCTTCTGCAGACGCTCGGTCGCGAACCGTCAGCTGTGCGCGCAAGCGCACTGGGTGCGTGCCTCGGTGCGGGTCTGCTGACGAAAGCGTTTTTCATCCCGATCACTGCGGGTGCCGTGGGATGCCTCGCATGGTCGGCCTGGAGTGCATCAGCACCTAGCGCAAGCCGCATCCGCACGCTTCGCGATGCCGGTCTCGTGACGGCGCTCGCGCTCCTCATGGGCGGTTCGTGGTACGTGCCCGCCTACCTTGAATCCGGCACGCTGATCGGCAACAACGACCTGATCGCGCTCGACCGCGATGGCGGGCTACTCGCGGGCCTCAAGGAGCACTTCACGTGGCGGCATGTGGGGCGCGGCGTCGCGGCCTTCATCGTCACTGGGTACTTCGGCGGCACGTGGAGTCTGGCGAGGCTGCCTGAGTGGATGTACGCGCCAGGCCTCATCGCGATTGCCCTGATGTGCGTGGCCGCAGTGCGCGCACCACGCGACCCTCGGGTGCGTCGCCTGCTCGCCGTGATGCTGTGGGTGCTTGTGCCGATGCTCGTCGGACTGGCGTATCACCTGCTGAGCCGAATCGCCGAGGGAATGCAAGGGCACGGCACCCCTGGGTGGTACGTGAGCATCCTCGCGCCGGCATGTGCCGTGCCGCTAGGTGCCGGCATGATCGCCGTCGCAGGTTGGCGGCGTGCGGCGTGGATTGCGCCTGCACTGTGGATCTGGATGCTGGCGTTCATCGTGGCAGCGTTCTGGCTGCATGCCGCGCTGTACGCGGGCGTGGCGGTGAAGGACATGCAGACGCGACACATCGCCTGCCCCGACGGCTGGCTGTCGCTGCTCGACGTCGCCGAGATCCACGCCCGGCTCGCGGTCTTCGGCTGGCCCATCGCATCGATGGCTTGCCTCGGCGCGGGCACGCTGATGGCAGCGATGGCATGGCCGCCAATGTGGCGAAAAGCCGCTCACTTGGCCGAGGATTCCCTTGCCAGCCGGTAGGGTGTACGCACACTTGAGGAGATGAGCATGACGGGAGAGCAGCTGCGAACCGCACTGAAGGCCACGCCATTCCGCCCATTCCGCCTGCACCTTGCGGACCAGCGGAAGGTGGACGTCCCGCACCCCGAGTTCGCGTTGCTCTTCCCGGGCGGGCGTCACCTGATCGTCGCCACGCCTGGGCGCGAACTGCTGTACGAGAGCATCGATGTCGCGCTGATCGTCTCGCTGACGCCGACCGACGATGCCGCATCGGACACTCGGGCGGCGTAGGGCGCACGCGCGAATCACGCATGCTGCACTTGGGGTAACGTCCTGCCCGATCCAGGCGGCGAAGCCTGCATCCCAAGGAAACCACATGAATCTTGCCCCTCTCGCGCTGACTGTCGTTCTCACCCTCCCCGCTGCCGTCCTCAGCGCATGCAACGTGGCGCCAAAGCAGGATGACCGCGCGAGCTTCGTGATGGAGGCCCGCGAGGGCCTGACGTACTTCGAGCGGCACGTGTCCGGGCTGCGCGGGCAGATCAGCCAGTCGGCCGGATATGCGGTGTTCCCTGGCGCAGGCCAGTGGGGCATCATCTTCACGGGCGGCAGCTTCGGTCGTGGCGCCGTGTTTTCGGCGAACGGCACGCAGATCGGCTGGGCCGCGGAGAACCAGTTCAACGTGGGCCTGCAGGCTGGCGGACAGGGCAAGAAGATCCTGATCCTGTTCCAGGACCAGTCCACGCTTGACCAGTTCAAGCAGGGACTGCTCACCGGCAAGGTCGAGGGGATGGCTGTCGCGGGCGACAAGGGAACCACCGGAACGTCGTCATTCCAGAACGGACTCGCCGTCTATGTCGGGGCCGAGGACGGACTGATGGCCGGCGGCATGATCGGCATGGAGAAGTTCCAGTACCGCGCGCTTGGCACAGAGGACGACAGCGGGAGCTGAGCGCCCCCGCCGCCTGCGCAGTGCCGCCCGCACCCAGCCGTGCGCACGACGCCGGTTGAGCTCTCCGCTCATGCATCTCGAACGCATCCTGCGTCGCGAGGTCACCCACAGAACCGATTCCGAGCACGGACAGGTCCTTGAGCGTTGCGGGCCCCACGTTCTTGAGGTCACTGAGCCGCAGGGTGGCGCGAGTCGGCTCTGGGCTTGCGGGTCGCCTCGCGCCACGCGCACTGGCGGTTTCGCGCACGATCAGCCCCACGCCGCGAGAAGGATCGAGAGGTCGACGGCGCTCACCGAGCCGTCGCCGTTGATGTCTGCGGCGCAGCCTGCGCATGGGCCCCACGCTGCAAGCAGGATCCCGAGATCTGTGCCGTCGACGCGCCCATCGCCGTTGAGGTCAGCCGCGCGCGGCGGCACCGTGATCACGATGTCGTCGATGTCGATCGTGGACGCGATGCCGTTTCCGCCACCGTCGAGCACGATGTGAAGGCGCGATGTCTGCGCGCACAGCGCAGGCGGGATATCCACCCCGAACGCCGCGAACGATGTGCCGAGCGAAGCCACTGGCCATGATGCGCCTGGCACGGGTGTGGCAGTCTCGTCGCCCACCCCCTGGATCTCGATGCGCAGCGCATCGTCCGCCCCGGCCGTGCCGCTCCTGCGCAGCGCAAGCGACAGCCGCAGCGGCCGCGTTGGATCGAGCGGCGCCGGCAGGTACGAGCGGTTGTGGGTGAGCGCCGCCCGAGACGCGGACAGTCGCGCGAACCAGTTGCCGGATGCGCTCTGCACGGTCGCTCCGGAGCCGCCGTGCATCGCCCATCCGGCGCGCGTGCCGCCGTTGAAGTTGCCGTTATGGAGGATCGGCGCAAGGGTCGGCAGCGGCGCGACACCAGGCGTGATGGCAGGCCGTGCCGCACCACCAATGGCGCTTCGCGCAAATCCCACATTCGCGGCACCCTCGGGCCACCAGCTTGAGCGCATCTGCGACGTGATCGTCTCCTCGCCGTTGCTTGCGCCGGTTGCGAGATCGATGGTGCCGAAGTACCAGAGGTGCACGTCGGAGTGCGCAAACGAGTATGCGCAGCAGTTGAGCACCGACTCCACGAGCTGCACGTTGAAGACGTTCTCGAGCGGCATGCCGTCGAAGTCGAGGCCGTTGATGAGCCCCCCGCCGTCCGCGCGCCAGTAGTTGTCGGCCCACGTCACGTTGCTCCAGCGCTGGGGCACCGGGTCGCCCCAGTTGAAGTTGAATCGCGCATCCAGCGTGCCATTGACCGGATGCGGGTCGAGCGTCGTCATCTGGTCGACGGCGATGCCCGCGATGCCGAGCCTGAGTATCGCCTCGCTGATGGTGCATGCGCCGCGGCTGTGGCCGATGAAGTGCGATGCGCGTCCGGTGACGAGATCGGCGGGGCCGGCAGAGCCGGGCGCGTAGACCGCATCGCGCAGCGTCGCGTAGAGCGCATCGCCTGCGGCCTGCACGTAGCCGAGATTGGGCCCCTCCTCGGGGCTCGCGGAGTCGGCGTCCCAGTTGAAGATGGCGACGATGTGATCCGCGCTGCCGTTGCCGATGCCGGACACGCGTGTCCACGCGCCAACCTCATCCTGGTATCGGTACACGGTGCCAATGCCGCCAGTGCGCGCGATGACCGCCTCAGCGGTCGCCTGCACCCATGCGCCCTTCCCGCTTGGCGAGAATCCGTGCGCGATGACGGTGGTGGTGGGAACGCTGCCTGCGATCGCCGCATGACAGGTTGCGGCGGCAACGAGCGCACTGGCGCAGGCCGGTCGGGCGGCGAAACGAAGCATGGGGTCAAGGTACGCCATGGGCGTCGCAAGACAACATCAATGTTTGCAGCGCGCGCTGGCATGCGGCGTCGATCCAGTCATGGCCGTCGTGGCTGGCCACAAGGAGACGGTGGCGCGGATCGACCTCGGCCGGGGCCTCACGCTGCATCTGCAGGCGCTCGTGGACGGCGAGATCCGCGTCGGAGATGCTCGTGGCATCCTTCGCGCGCCGCTGCATGCGCGCCTCAATTGTCGCGCGGTCGGCATCCACCTCAAGCAGCAGCCATGGGCCGCCTCGCCGCTGTGCGGCAGCGATCGACGATGCGCGCTCAGCCTGAGTGTGATGCGATGCGTCGATCACCACCGATCCGCGGACCGACTCGGCGCGCTCGGCGAGTGCCCGGTACGTGAGTGCCGTGGACTGCGCGCTGTACATCTCTCGCAGACCTCGCCCTGTCGGCGCCACGCCGTGCAGCTCCTTGCGGACCCGATCGCTCTCGATCACGCTCGCGCGCAGGTAACGCGCCAGCGCACGGCCGAGCGTGCTCTTGCCCGTCGCGGGCAATCCCATCATCACCACGGTGGCTGGCTCCACGGCATACCCGGCGGCGAGCATCGCAAAGTCCCGGATCGATCGGATGAGCGCAGGGCGCTCGGCCGGCGGCGTCTCGGGCTGCCCGAGCCTGATCGACTCCACCATCGCGCGCACAATCGCGTAGTGGAAGCCGAAGAAGCGCGCGGGCTCGGCGATGCCCGTGTCGCCGCTGCGCTCGGCGTATGCACGCACGAACTCGTGCGCGAGGTCATCGCGGCCAAGCCGCGAGAGGTCCATCGCCAGGAACCCCGCATCTGCAGCCACGTCTGCGCAGCGCAGTGCGTCATCAAACTCAAGGCAGTCGTATGCCGTGATCCTCCCATCGATCATGCACAAGTTGCGGGCATGAAGGTCGCCGTGTCCGTCGCGCACGCGGCCGCTCGCGCGCCGCTGGTGCAGCGCCGGCGCGATGCGCACTATCCACCGACCGGCTGCCGCGCTCAGGGTCTCGAGGAATCCGGGCTCGAGCGGCGCGCGAGCCGTGCACTCGCTGAGGCGCGCAAGGTTGGCCCGAAGCCGTTCCCCGAGTCGCTCCACGGATCCGTGCCGGAGCGCGGGATCGCAGGCGCCTGCCGCAGAATGGAACTCGGCCAGCCGCACGGCAAACGCCCGGATGTGCTGAGCTGTCACACCGCCAGCCGGGATCAGGCGGTCGAGCATGCCGTCGGAAGGCATGCGGCGCATGCGCACGGCCCACTCCACGATCTCGTCCCCCACCGCCGGCGCATCCACCATCTTCAAGTCAGGTCCGCGGCGCACGACAGCGCTGAGCCCCAGGTAGATGTTCGGCGCAAGCCTGCGGTTGAGCTTGATCTCTCGCTCGCAGTTGGCGCGACGGCGCTCGAGGGTGGAGAAGTCGAGAAACCCCAGCTGCACCGGCTTCTTGATCTTCCAGGCGAAAACACCGTCGAGCAGGACCCAGGAGATGTGCGTCTCGACGAGGCGCGCACCGAACTGGCGGCACAGTGACGACACCAGTGTGGCGGCAGCCGCA
>CAYPOZ010000029.1:12717-14282 GCA_964412415.1 uncultured Isosphaeraceae bacterium
CTGTGGACGCATGAGTCTGCACGACCTGCACCGGCTCATCGGCTGCGCAACCGAGCGCCGCCGGACAGCTCAGGCACCGGACCAGGTCTGCGTGTGCGATTGGCTGCATTGCGGGAATCGCGCGCCCGTGGCCGCGCGTCCGGAGTCGAGTCTATTTGCCCCGACGGGAGCGGGCAGCAGCGGGCACCGCAATCGCCTGCACAACTCGCCACGCCATGCGATACTTGCCCGCATGAGCAGCAAGACGACTCCGGCGAAGGCGCAGTCCGGCGGGCACGCGGTACGGCTGTACGAGGGCGATGGAGACCGCCTTGTCGAGGTGCCATCGGAGGGCCCGAAGGTGACGATCCTCCCCTCGGGCGACCCGCGCACGGCCAACGCGTCGAGGCGCGTTCGCATCATGTGGGGGCACCACCTCCTCGATGATGTGGTGGAAGGCCACTACCGCACGCTGATCTGCGGCGTGAACGACACCGACAACTCGCATGGAGTGCTCGGCGAGATCCTCAAGTTGATTCCCACAAGCCAGTGGACACTCGCGTCAGCGACGAGCTACGCGAAGGTCTTCCGGTCTGCGGTGAATGTGCACGCGAAGGAGGACCGCGAGCCGTACGTGCTCAAGTTCGACCTCGACCGTCTGCTGGTACTCGCGCTGCTGCGTCCGCATGGCCGCGACCACTTCACGCTTGAGGACATCTACCGCGGGTTCCGCACGGTGAGCCACATGCTTGATGGCCGTGCGGACCGCAAGCCTGTCGCGACCATCTCGTTCCTTGGGGCGAAGAGCAACAGGCTGCTTGACCACAACGGCCGCGAGCCCAGCAGCGAGGCTGTGCTGAAGGCGATGTACGACGCCGGGTACCAGGGAGACTTCTATCCGCCCGTGTCCGCGTGGGACTTCCCGCATACGGGCGTGTTCGCGCGCTATCCGTTCCCTCAGGGGGTGGATCGGATGCGCGAGGGAAGCAGCTGAACCCCCTCGATTGTGGCCCTCAGGGCACCAGTCACCCGGTGCCGGGTTAGGTTTCGGTGAGCGGCGCGGAGCACTCAGCGAGACTTATCAGGCTTCACATGCGCAAAGCCAATGCGGACACGGCTTTGTCTTGACTTTTCGGTACAGATTGCACTTCCACTGTTCCCAAGCCGGGTGCGATCCGCGTATCTTTGCAGGCAGGAGGCCACACCATGACGACAGGACGTCGATCAATCTCGAGTTTGGAGTCTTTGATCTGCTTGACTCGCGCCGCAGGTGGTGGTTTGGCGGTTGCGATGGTGATGACGAGCATCGCAGGATGCGTGCCTGCACAGACGACCGCGTCTGGCTCAGGCGGCCTTCTTGCGGGCGCGCCCGCATCAAGTGCTCTCGCGCAGTCGCAGGACGAAGGCAGCGTGCGCATCGAAGCGATTCAGCGCTACGACGGTCAGGCCAGCGAGGCGGTGACTGGAGTGGTGACTGTGCGCAATACAAGCAGCGCTCCGCGCACAGTCAACGTTGGAGTGACGTGGCTTGGCGGCGATGGAAGCACGATCTCCCCAGACGGTACAGCGCGCGAGACTGTCACGCT
>CAYPOZ010000029.1:14292-17571 GCA_964412415.1 uncultured Isosphaeraceae bacterium
TCCGCGCGAGTCACGTGAACTGGTGTTTCGCGGCGAGCAGGGATCGCGCGACTTCAAGGTCGCGTTGACGTCTGCGGTGCAGTGACGCATAGCGTCGCAATCGCGGCGACACGCTCGAGCGACTGAGATGCCGGAATTGCGCGCCCCCTGTTCGGGGGCGCTTTTGTTTTTGCGCCGTACGGGTACGCTCTACCGCAGTTAGGGGGTTTCAATGCAAGGCGTACTTCTCCGGGTTCGTCGCTTCGCGCTTATGTCGCTTGGGTGTGCGCTTGTCGGCTGCAGCACCACACAAAGCGTGTCGAGCAGGCCCTTCGACAGCACGGGGCCGGGCTCCGCTGACGCCCATGTTGCGGAAATGGTGCCCGCACCGTCCGATGGCATACGGATCCACTCGATCCAGCGCATGGCAGACGGCGATCAAGACTCGGTCACTGCGTCGGTGAGTATCCGAAATGTGAGCAATGGCACACGCACCGTCAACGTGGTCATCATCTGGCTGGGGCAAGATGGCGTGGCCATTGAGCCCGAAGCCGGAACAGGCGAAACCGTGACCCTGCTACCGCAGGAATCGCGCGAGGTGACCTTCGTCGGCGTACCTGGTGCACGCGACTTCAAGGTGAGCCTCGCGCATCCAAACGGCTGAACGTCGACCCCCCGGTACTTGACGGGCTATCCGTGCCGCTGTCACGCGGCTCGGCGGCGACGGGAGCCGAGCAGGCCAGCGACGCCGAGCAGCGCGAACGCGCCAGGGGCAGGGATCACGGTGCCGGACAGGGTCACGTTGTCGAAGCGCCAGGTGCCGCCCCCGGCGTAGTCGCCAGTTCCCGTGCCCGCGGTGCCGGAGAACGTGGCCTGGGCATTCGCGCGCATGTACGCAGCGTCGGCGCCGTAACTGAGGGTGGCGTTCTGGTTGAAGGCCAGGGGCGAGAAGATCGAGACGATGCGGACGCCGAAGCCGGCATTGTCGTTTGCGCCAGCCACGCCAGAGAAATCAACCGTGAAGGTGTAGAAGAAGTCGTGCGGCGACAGGCCACCGCCATTGTTCCAGAAGCCGGTGACCCAGCTCGCGCCGCCGTCGAGCGTGTAGTCGACCTGCGCCCAGCGCGACCCAGTTCCCGACGCGCGGTGGTCGAAGGAGAACTGCAGGTCCTGGAAGCCAGTCGTATCCAGGAGGAACTGGACGCCGGCGGTGCCAGAGCCCGCACCCTGCGCCTGATAGCTGGACGTGTTCCAGCCGCGGCCGCCACCGTTGCCGTTCGCGAACGCGGAGGATGCACCTCCGATGGTCGATGCCGAACCCGATCCGAGCGTCGCGGCGAGCGAGTCCGTATCGAAGTTCCACTGCGCGATGACGCCTTGAGCCTGAGCAGATGCGGCAACCGCGAGCGCGGCGCACGAGCCGATGAAGTACTTCATTGTCGAATCCTGGAAGGGTGTAGGGAGAGGGACAGGAACCGTGCGGGAAGGGACCCGCACCACCATCATGGCCCGCGATCGCCCGAAGTCACGCGATCCGACGGTTAGGGTTCTGTGAAGTGATTCAGCAATCCCGGTCGCTCTTGAATCAACGACGCCAGCACCGACGCGCCTGCGTTCGACGAGCCGCGCTGGGCGCGCGCGTGATCATGCCTCAACCCCAGTCGGCCAGCATCGCGGTGAGGTCAAGGCCATCGACAGCACCACTGCCGTCGAGGTCCGCCGGACAGTCGCCAGCTGATGGGCACGCGCCCCACGCCGCGAGCAGCACGGTGAGGTCGATGCCATCAACTTGACCGTCGCCATTGATGTCGGCCGGTCGAGCGCTCTCGGCGGCGCGCAGCACGTACACGGCGGAACCCCATGTTCCCGTGGAACTGCCGAGCGGCATGATGGAGCACCCGAACACAAGATCGCCGCGCGCATTCATGCGCGGGTTCCCGCCGAACACTGGGCTCGTGTCTGGACGACCGATCTTGGCGTCTCCAAGATCGCTGGGCACTGGCGATCCGTCCCCGACCACGCGCACCAGCTCCGTACCGTCCCCGACGAAGATCGACCGCTTGCCCGTGCCGTCGCGGCCACGGAAGGCGACAAGGCCGGTGTCGCTCGCGGTGGGCGCGAAGAACTCGATCTCGTTGAGCTGGCCAGCCTGCGTGCGGGCGATGGGCGTGGTGACAGTGCCGTCGGAGAGGAACACGCCGCGCACGCCGCCGCCGAGACTTGCGATGAACGCCACGTTGCCGCTGTTCGTGAGTGCCACGCTATTGTCGAAACCGGTGTACGGGGAGCCCGGCGCCGCTGCCGTGTCAGCGGCAATGAGCGTGGACGTGCCATCGCCCCGGAAGATCCTGATCTCGTTGCCGCCAGCGGCGCGCTGCGCCTTGCTGGCCACGTGACCCGCCTGGCTGAATGACGGCGTGAAGAGGAACGTGTAGGGGCTGCCGGGCTGCGCCACGGGTGTGCCGACTATCACGCTTGAAACCCCTGCCGAATGCAGCACATGCGCGTATCCGCTGGAGCCGATCGTGGCGCGGAACCCGATGCGCCCATCATCGAGCACCTGCGCGGAGCCGAAGTACGTCACGCCGATTGCCCCGCCGGGCTGGATGGCGATTGATGTCTGGCCAGTGAGGACGGTGTGACGGCGAAGTCCCTGCGAGCCGGCGAGCGTGTACTGGTCGAACACGACAAGTCCTGAGGCAACACCGGGATCGGTGATGACCGGATCGGAATTCGCCGCCTGGTACACGATGCCGCCTGCACCGTTCGCGCCGACCCACATGCCGCCGATGCCTGTGAACCCGACGCCAATGAGCCGGAACGCGACGAGCCCCTGCTCATCGATGTCTGGCGTGCCGCTCGAGAAGGAACTGCCGGTGGGCAGGTTGAATCCGTCGAAGCCGCTGACGCGCGCCTGCAGCTGCGGCACGTAATCGGGCACATCAGCGGCTGCGCGCATGCACAGCGCGATTGGCACCGTCGCGCATGCCGCAAATGCAAGGTCACGAGGCCGCATCATCATGAGCCCCTCTCAGCCGGCCCACACGAACTCGACGGGCATCTCGACTTCGGCGCCGATGCTCTTGTGCACTGGGCAGGTGTGTGCGGCGCGCTCGAGCGCATCCCGGTGCGGATGCGACTCCGGCAGCGGCACGGTGATCGTGGTCGTGAGGCGGCGGATGCGGCGAGGACCTTCGGTGGTCATCTCCTTGCGCGTGGTGGCCGTCATGCCCTCAAGCGGGATGGAGTGGCGCTGTGCGACGATTCCCATGATGGTCATCATGCACGCAGGGAGCGCCG
>CAYPOZ010000030.1:0-2786 GCA_964412415.1 uncultured Isosphaeraceae bacterium
CAGACGAGCGAGTTCCTGCTCGCCGCGGGCTTCATTGACCGCATCGTGCACCGCGCCAACCTGCGGAGCGAGATCTCGAGGTTCATCGACTTCTCGGGCACGTGAGCACGCGCGCGCGCGCCACTGCCGAGGCCTGGGCGCTCGCCGCCGCGCATGTTGCGCTGTGGATTGCGTCGTTCCCGCCGTACGGGTGGTGGGGCCTCGCGCTTGTGTCCTGGTCGCCGCTGTGCATGCTCGCGGTCCGAGACTCGCGCCGGTGGGCGCCGGTGATTGCTGTGGCGGCAACGTCATTCCTCGGCTGGATGTGGATGCAGAGGTTCCTCGTCGACATCAGCGTCGCGGGGTATCCCGCGCTCGGCGTGTACATGGCCATGTGGTCCGTGCTGGCGTTCCTGCTTGTCCGGAGGTTCGCGCAGCGCGGTCCCTGTGCGCGCATTCCGCTTGCGGTGACGGCGCCAACAGCCATCGTCGCCGTGGAGTGGATGCGCGGCGTCGTGGTCCTCGACGGCTACCCCTGGTACCACGCAGGCCATCCGCTCATCGACGCGAGCCTCTTGGCGCAGGTCGCCGACATCAGCGGCGCGAGCCTCGCGACGGTGATCGCCGTCGCGTGCGCGGGAGCGGTCGCGGATGTCGTGTTCGCACCCGTGCGCGGCACGCGCCGTGCGGTCGCAGGCGCGTCCGTGGCGATGTCGCTTCTTGCGGCAGCGACTGCCTACGGGCTCTGGAGAAGCGGCCAGGCCGCTGACGCGTCGAGGCCCGGTCCGGTGGTCCTCGCAGTGCAGACGAACGTGCCGATCGACAACAAGATCGGGTGGACGCGGGAGCGCCAGGAGAGCGACATTGTGCGCTTCGTGAAGGTCACGGTCGACGCGGCGGAGGCGGCCCGCGCGCGCGGCGAGCGCATCGACCTCGTGGTGTGGCCCGAGACGATGCTCCCTGGACTTGGGATGGAGCCCGATGCGGTCCGGCTCCTGGTCGAGGGCAACTGGTGGCCGGGTGACCGGTTCGCGCGGGTGCCCAAGCTGCTCGCGGAGCGGCTCTGCCAGGCAGCGCGCCGTTCCTGTCAGCTGCTCGCGGAGCGGCTCGGCGCGCCGGTGCTCGTCGGTAGCCCTGCGTACATCGGCCTTCGCGCCGACGGCGGGCGCTGGGCCTGGGACCGCCACCACAACAGCGCATACGTCGTCAGCCCGGGTGACATGCCGATGGTCCGCGTCGACAAGCTCTTCCTCACGCCCTTCGGCGAGACGATGCCCTACATCTCCAATTGGGAGTGGCTTGAGCAGTCGCTGCTCGACTTCGGCGCACGCGGCATGACGTTCGACCTCGACCCGGGAGATGCGCCCGTGCGGTGTGCGCTTCCGTTGAGGGATGGAGGCATTGCCCGCATTGCCGTGCCCATCTGCTTCGAGATCACTGTCCCGCGCGTGGTGCGGCGTATGGTGTGGACTGGCGGCACGCGCGAGGCCGATGCGCTCGTCAACATCACCAACGACGGGTGGTTCGGCTCCTACGACGCGGGCCGGTCGCACCACGGGCTCACCGCACGGTGGCGCGCGATCGAGAACCGCGTGCCGGTCGTGAGGGTCGCGAACACCGGGATCAGCGAGGCGTTCGACTCGCTTGGAAGGCAGATGCCAGGTGCGAGGTGCGAGCCCCGCACCGATGGAGGGTTTGCTGTCGAGCTGCCGCTCGATGCGCGGACGCCGCCCTACGCGTTCATGGGGGACATAGCATCGGTCGCGATGACTGCCGCTGCCGCCGTGATGCTGCTCGCAACCCGCAGGCGGTCACCGGAACGCCCCGTGCAGCCGGGCACCGGACGGCGCACCGCCAGCGCGCAGCATGCGGCGACCGCCCTGGCATCGGCGCTTGCGATGCTTGCCCTTGGCTGCTCCGGTCCGCAGAGGTCCGAGGCGCCAGGACAGACCCAGATGTGGGGATCGAGGCAGCTGAGCACCACTGACAAGGGTTCGGCGGGAATGGCGACGCCAGCTGGATCGCGCATTGTGCCTCCCGAGGGCATCGAGGGCCGCGAGCTTGCGCTCTCGATTCTCCTGCAGGCTGCGCGTTCGCCGGACCCATCGCAGCGCGCGAACTCCCTCGAGGCGCTCTCGGGCGAGCGTGCCGCGCTCAAGGACGTCCTTCGCGAGTCGCTCGGGGACCCCAACCGCGGTGTCCGCTTTGCGGCGTGCATGTGCGCGGGGCGCGCGAAGCTGGAGTCGATGGGCAACCTCATCGAGCCGCTCGCGCTCGACGAGAGCGGGTCCGTGCGTGCGGCCGCGCTCTTTGCGCTCTCGCGGCTGGGACGCCGCGTGGACCTCACTCCGCTGGCGGCACTCGCCATGAGCGATGACCCCGAGGTGCGCGGGAACGCGGTCCTCGTGCTCGGCGAGCTCGGCGACCCTAGCGCCACTGCGCTCGTCGAGGCCGTGGCGGGCCGGCCGCTCAAGTCGGGCGACGTGAGCCGGGCTCGCATCGTCGACCTTCAGTGCGCCGAGGCTCTCGCGAAGCTCGGCCAGCGCCAGGCGCTCGATCCGATCCGGGCCGCACTCTTTGCGCCGAGCGAACAGGCGGAGCTGATCGCGCTCGCGTGCCAGATCGTGGGTGAGATTCGGGATGAGGGTTCCCGCGGCGCGCTGATGAGGCTGTGGAACGCGGAGGGCGGCTCGCTTCGGCCACCGGAGATCCGACTCGCGGCGGCGACGGCGCTGGCTCGCCTTGGTGAGCCTGACATGCGCCCTGTGCTCGTCATGACCCGCATGGTGCAAAGCGCCCCCGACCCG
>CAYPOZ010000030.1:2826-4202 GCA_964412415.1 uncultured Isosphaeraceae bacterium
CTGCGCAGCGATGCTCTGCGGGGGCGCGTCCCGGAGCCGCGTCAGCCACTTCCCGGCCTCGATACGGGACCCGATGCGCGATCGGGCTCATTGCCCGTCGGCGGCGGCTGATTGACACCACTCACGGCGGGTCGGTACAAAACACCGTTCGGGCCCTTTGGTCCGACACAGGGCCCGACCCCCACGCTGGCCCCGGTGTCCTGACAGGAAACGAACTGTGCACATCATCACCAAGATCTTCGTCGTGCTGGTCTCCCTGCTTGCGGTGGCCATCGTGCCCCTTGCCGTGGTGCAGAGCCAGAATCAAGCGGTCCTCAAGCAGCAGGTCCAGGACCGCGATGCGTCGCTGTCTGGCCTGCGCCGTGACCTTGACGCGGAGCGGGCGCTCCGTTCCAAGACCGAGAACGAGCTCCAGATGCAGGTGCGCGACCTCGACGGCGAGAAGTCGCGCCTGGTCGCTGATGTCGCCCAGCGCGACGCGCGAGTCAAGGGTCTCGATGCGGAGATCGCGCAGATGCGCATCGCGCAGGCCACGGTCCAGCAGCAGGTCGCCGTGCTCACCGAGACCGACCGGACCAAGACCGATCTCACCAAGGCACTCAATGACGAGCTCGAGAAGCTCCGCGGTCGCCTGACGGATGCCGAGAAGATCCGCATCGACCTTGAGCAGCGCGTGACCAAGGCTGACGCCGACCTCGAGGTCGCCCAAAGTGCTGTCCGGGACCTGAAGGAGCAGATGGCGGCGCTCGAGGAGCTCAAGGCAACAGCTGACCAGCGACTGTCTCAGTACGAGGGTCGCTACGGCCGTCTCGCAGACGCATCGTCCGCGGGCGTCCCAGGCTCTCCGGCTTCCGCTGGCGTGCTTCCGGGAAGCGCCGCGGCCGCAACGTTCGTCGACAAGGACCTCGTGGCGCGCGTCGTCAATGTGCGCCGGAGCCCTGAGGCCGTCTACGCCGAGATTGATGCGGGCAGCCGGGACGGCGTCCGTGAGGGGTGGGTCATGACCATCAGCGATGGGGACCGGTTCATTGGCCGCCTCCGCATCACGACGGTGGATCCGAACCGTTCAGTCGGAACGGTCGAGCTCGAGGAGCCCTCGGAGCGCGGCCCCGTCAAGGCTGGCCAGCGCGTTGTGGCGCGCAAGGGCGCCTGAGCGCATTCACGTCGTTCCAGAACCCAGGTCACACCATGAAGCTCTTCGGAATGAACATCGGCAAGAAGGGTGACGGAGCCGCCGCTGAGGCGCCCGCGAAGCCCAAGGCCGAGAAGCCCAAGAAGGAAAAGGTTTCCAAGGCCCCCTCGGGCCAAAAGGAGGTTAAGAAGGTTAAGGAGGTTAAGGAGGTTAAGGAGGTTAAGGAAGAAAAGATCCACAAGCA
>CAYPOZ010000030.1:4212-4734 GCA_964412415.1 uncultured Isosphaeraceae bacterium
GAAGGCTGCGAAGGCCAAGTCTGGCGGCGGGGGCGAGCTGAACGTGTACACCGGGGTCCTGCTTGCGGCCATGCTCGTGCTTGGCACGGGTGCCGCCATGATCGCCATGACGAACATGGATGCGGTCGCCGGCACGGCGGACGAGGGCAACCCGTTCGCCGTCATGAGCGGCCGCTGAGCGTCCGCGCGAACTGGCGGTCAGGGGTTTCGCGGAGGTTTCGTCCGCCAGCCTGTCGCGTTGTGCGATATCCTCCGACCCAACAGGGCCCGTGCCGTAGTGCGGGCGAAAGATGCGGCTCTATCCGCTTGGCCAAGGAGAAGGCCCCATGGTTACCCAAAGACTGCTCGGTTGGTTCAGTGTCGATGTAGGCATCGACCTCGGCACCTGCAACACTCTTGTGTGCGTGCGCGGCGAGGGGATTGTGCTCAACGAGCCATCCGTTGTCGCCGTGCGCAAGGGCACGAACAAGGTGCTCAACAATGGCGCTGCGGTAGGGCACGCCGCGAAGGAGATGCTCGGCA
>CAYPOZ010000030.1:4744-5118 GCA_964412415.1 uncultured Isosphaeraceae bacterium
CCTCGGGTGGTGATCGCCGTGCCAGGCGGATCGACCGCAGTCGAGAAGCGAGCGGTGCTCGACAGCGCAGAGCGCGCCGGCGCTCGCAAGGTGTTCCTGCTCGAGGAGCCGATGGCGGCCGCGATCGGCGCTGGCCTTCCAGTCGACGAGCCCACAGCGAGCATGATCGTTGACATCGGTGGCGGCACGACCGACATCGCAATCATCAGCCTCGGCGACATCGCGAAGGCGAGCACGCTGCGCGTGGCGGGCGACGCATTCGACCGCGCCATCATCGAGTACGTGGAGCAGCAGCGGGGCCTCACGATCGGCGAGCAGACCGCCGAGAGCATCAAGACCCGCATCGGAAGCGCCTGGCCGCTCGACGAGGAGCT
>CAYPOZ010000030.1:5128-8337 GCA_964412415.1 uncultured Isosphaeraceae bacterium
GCCCGCTCAAGGACGTCGCGCCGACCCCGAACCTCGACCGCATCGCGAAGGAAGTGATCAAGACGCTGCGCGAGGCCGATCCTGAGCTCGCCGGCGGCCTCGTGAACCCCGACCTTCCGAACAACGGAATCACGCTCGCGGGCGGCGGCGCTCTGCTGAGGGGCATCGACACGTTCCTCTCGGACCGAACCACCCTCACCGTCAAGGTCGCTCCCGACCCGCTCGAGTGCGTGGCCAAGGGCACTGAGGTCTACCTCGAGAACCTCGAGCAGTACAAGGCAACCCTCGAGTCGGCCGACGGGGAGTTCTAGTCCCCCGGGGGGCGCATCGTGCGGATGCCGCGGCCCATCACGTGCGCCATCGGAGGGCTGGTGTGCGCATCGCTGCTGCCCACGACGTGGGTCGCTCCGGTGACGTCGGTCCTTGCGCAAGTTGCCTGGATCCCGCTTGCCCCTGTCGCGTGGGTTGGCACAGGTGCGCGGCACTGGCTCAGGCCTTCGGTCGCCGAGCCGGCGGGAGATGCGCTCATGCTCCGGGACGAGCGGGACCGCTTCCGCGGCCTCTACCACCAGGAGCGCCAGCGGGCCGAGGACCTCCAGTCGCGGCTCGATGCGATGGATGTCACGGTGCGCCTCGATCGCGCATCAGGTGCCTCCGTGGGATACGCGTCGGCGCGCGTCACCGCGGTCCTGCCGCGTGGGGGCCTGCGGCTGTCGGTTGGCGCGCGCGAGGGCGTCCAGCCGGGAGACTGCGCAGTGGTACAGGGCGATGCGCTCGTGGGCCGGATCGCGCCTGACGTGACCGCACGCCAGAGCGTGCTCGTGCCGCTGACGGACCGGTCGGTCGGCCGTCTCGATGCTGTGGTGATCGCTGCTGCAGATGACGCGCGTGGGATCGTGACAGGAGGAACGCCTGTGCAGCTTGTGGCGCGCGGCGACGCGCTGGTGGGCGACATCGACCTCGACGCTGGCGTCCGTCCTGGCGATGTGGTTCGCCTTGCGGACGCTGGTTGGCAGGCGGGTGCGCGCGGCATGCGCCTCGGCACCGTGCGTGACGTGCGGCGAAAGGACGAGCAGCCCCTGCGGGGGATGGTCGAGGTGACTCCAGCGGCCGATCCTGCTCGGCTCTCTGAGGTTGTCGTGAAGGTCACGGGAGGCCCATCGCCATGAGGTGGTGGCTGGCCATCGGCCTGCTTGTGGTTACGTCCGCGCTTGATGTGTCGCTTGCGCCGATGTTCTCGGTGTGGGGATCGACGCCGTCGTTCGCGCTCCCGGTGGTGGCGTTCCTTGCGCTGCTGGCAGAGCGTCGCGCGGCACTCTGGGCGGCGCTTGTTGCGGGCAGCCTTGCCGACCTCACGGGTCCGTCGATCACGGGACCCGTCGCGCCGCTCTACCTGATAGGGCCGCACGCGCTGGGGCTTGCCTTGGGCACAAGTGCGGTGGTCCAGATCCGGGGAGCGCTCAAGAAGCGCAGCCTGCTGGTGCTCATGACGGCAACGCTCGCTGTTGGTGCGCTTTCGGATGTGGTGTGGACGTTCGTGTGGGCGCTTCGCGGCTGGTTTCCGCAGGGATCGGTTCCCTGGGGCGATGGCTCGGCGCTTGGCGCGCTTGGAGGGGAAGCGCTGAGCACCGCTCTTTCGGCATGCGCGGCGCTCCCGATCGGGTGGGCGATGCTGAAGCTGATGCCTTGGTGGTCGTTCCCCGCGACGGCCGGAGGGGCGCGCTTTGCCGTAGCCTCAAGGTCGTGACGGCCGTTTCACCGATCGCGATCTTCGACGACGGGTTGTGCGGGTTCGGTCCGCTGTCAGACCTGCGCGCGGTGTTCGACCAGCGGCTCGGCATCCTGACGGCAGCTGAGCGCGCACGGATGCTGGGTGCCCTCGACTCGCTGTGGCCATCCGACGATCTCGAGGCGTGCACGCGCGAGCGGCATGTGCCGGTGCCTGTACGCATGTGCGGCAACGCGGCGGAGCTGCTCTGCATCAGCGGCGCGTGCGCCGACTGGTCGCGCGCGGTGGCGCTTGCCCAAGGCGAGGCGATCGCGGATTCCGCTGGTGGGCTTGTCGCGTGCAGGCTTTCGCGCGATGAGGCCTCACGCGTGCTTTCGCGCGCAGGTCAGGGCACCATTGCAGCGCACGATTGCGCAGCGAGGGTCCACACGGCCACTCCAACGGAGGAGCCGATACGGACCCCGTGGGCGCTGCTGAACGGGCTCGATGCGGCGATGCGGGCCGATGCCGCCGTTGTGGCTGCGGCCGCAGGGATGCGGCGGTGGAAGGCAGGGTCAGGCGCGCCCGATGGCCTTCCCGCCGGCGTGACGGTGGTCGGGGATGGCCTCGTCAGCGTGCATGAGCGCGCGCGCGTATGGCCAGGCACGGTGATCGACGCCGCGGGCGGACCTGTGGTGATCGCCGATGGCGCGACCATCCGTCCGGGCTCCGTGCTTGTCGGTCCGGTGGCGGTGCTCGCAGGCTCGACGATCGCCGAGCGGTCGCTCATCAAGGCGCGCAGCGTGATCGGGCCGTCGTGCAAGGTGGGTGGCGAGGTGGGCTCGTGCGTGTTCCACGGCAACTCCAACAAGGTCCACGACGGCCACCTCGGCGACGCAATCGTCGGCGAGTGGGTGAACATCGGCGCAGGCACATGCAACTCGAACCTGCTCAACACCTATGGTGAGGTGATGACGAGGCTCGATGCCGATGCGCCCATCAGCCGCACCGGCCGAAACTTCTACGGGTGCACGATCGGCGACCACACGAAGATCGCGATCCTCACGGCGATCGGCACCGGCACGTCGATCGGCACTTGCGCGATGGTCGCCGTGGCGCGGCCGCCGCTGGTCGTTGACCGCTTCGCCTGGCTCTCGTCGGAGCGCAGCGCATCGTTCCGTTGGCCGAAGTTCGAGGAGGTCATGCGGGCGGCGATGGCGCGCCGAGGCGCGGCACCGGGACCTGGCCTCCTTGAGCGGCTCCGTCACGTGCACGCGCGCACGACTGCAGGGTCGTGATGGCGGTGCCGACCGTCCGCGACATTGGAGGGGACGCTGCCGCGCAGCTCGCCCGCGAGCTGGCGGCCCTCACGGCCGGTGAGGTGCTCTTCGACGCGCACAGCAGGATGCTGTACTCGACCGACGCAAGCATCTACCAGGTCGAGCCGATCGGCGTCGTCACGCCGCGCACCCGGCGACGCGCGCGGCAACCTGCTCTATAA
>CAYPOZ010000030.1:8347-16973 GCA_964412415.1 uncultured Isosphaeraceae bacterium
TGCGCGGCGCGCGGCGTGCCTGTGCTTCCGCGTGGCGGGGGCACGGCGCTGGCGGGACAGAGCGTCAACCGCGCGGTCATCGTCGATTTCAGCCGCCACTGCAGGGGGATCCTCTCGCTTGACGCTGCAGCGCGCCGAGCGGTGGTCGAGCCTGGCGTCGTGCTCGACCAGCTCAACCGTGCGGCGGCGCCGCACGGCCTCCGCTTCGGGCCCGATGTGGCCACCGGATCGCACGCGACCATCGGCGGCATGGTCGGCAACAACTCCTCCGGCGCGAACTCGATCCTCTACGGGCGCACGGTCGACCATGTGATCGCGCTCGATGTGGTGCTGCCGTCGGGCGAAGCGATGCGCCTCGAGGCCGGCTCGTGCGACCGCGATCCGAGGCAGCGCGCAATCGCTGCGGCCATCGCCGAGGTCGTGCTGCCGATGGCCGGAGAGATCGACGCGCGATTCCCCAAGATCCTCCGCCATGTCGATGGCCTCAACCTCGACATCATGCTGCGGCAGCTTCGGGCGTCCACGCCCGGCACCTTCGATGCCGTGAACCTCGCACACCTGGTGTGCGGATCCGAAGGGACGCTGTGCACCATCCTGCGCGCGGAGGTGGCGCTCGTGCCGGTGCCTGCTGCGATTGGGCTGGCGATCGCGGGTTTCCCGGGTGTCCGGGAGGCGCTCGCGCCGCTGGGCGCGATGCTGGCGACCGGACCCTCCGCCGTGGAGCTCGTCGATGATGTCGTCATCGCGATGGCGCTTCGCAACACGGCGTACCGCGGCGATGTGGAGATCATGCCTCGCCCGGGCGGCAACCTTCCTGGCGCGGTGATGTACGTGCAGTACTTCGCGGACCGCCCCGACGAGATCGATGCGCGCTTCGCGGAGCTTCGGCGCGCGCTGCCCGGTGCCGTGATCGCCGAGTACCGCGACGCGCCGTCGATGGACCGCGCGTGGCGGCTGCGCAAGGCCGGCGAGCCGCTGCTGCACGCCGTGCCCGGACACCGCAAGCCAGTCACCTTCGTCGAGGACACCGCCGTCGACCCATCGCGGCTTCCCGCGTTCGTGGAGGAGTTCCGGCAGGTTGTGGCGCGCCACGGCACGACCGCTGCCTACTACGCCCACGCGAGCGTCGGGTGCCTTCACATCCGTCCGCTCATTGCGCTCGATGACCCGCGGGACCTTGATGCGATGGTGGCGCTCTCGACGGAGATCGCCGATCTTGTGGTGCGCCACGGCGGTGCGCTCTCGGGCGAGCATGGCGACGGACGCGTGCGCACGCCGATGCTTGACCGGGTCCTTGGTCCGGCAGTGTGTGATGCGGTGCGCCGCGTCAAGCGAGTGTTCGATGCGCAGGGGATCATGAATCCAGGCAACCTCACCGAGACGAGCGAGCCTCGCCGCATCGTGATGAGCCTGCGCGTGCGCCCCGACGATGCGAACTTCGCGCATGTGCCCGCTGGGACGAATACGGCATTCAGGTACGGGCCCGAGGGCGGCTTCTCGCACGCGGTGTCGTCGTACAACGGTGCGGGCCTCTGCAGGCGCCTCTCGCCCGCGGGCGGCACGATGTGCCCGAGCTACCGTGCGACGCTTGACGAGCGCCACTCGACGCGCGGCCGGGGCAATGCGCTGCGGCTTGCCTCCACGGGCCAGTTCGGCGCGGATGCTGCCACTGCCGCCGCGGGGGGCCGCTGGAACGACCCTGCCACGCTCGAGACGCTGGGCCTCTGCCTCTCGTGCAAGGCGTGCAAGTCCGAGTGCCCAAGCAATGTCGACATCTCCAAGCTCAAGGCCGAGTACCTCCACCAGGGGCACATCGCGCGTGGCGGAGTCGACTGGCGTACGCGCATGCTGGCCAATGTGCGCGCGCTGTCGCGGGTCGGGTCGGCACTGTGGCCACTCGCCAATGCGGCGGGGCGCATCGGTGTGGCACGCCGTGCCGTGGCCGCAGCGATGGGATTCGATGCGCGCCGGTCGCTCCCGCCCTTCGGCGCCAGCCTCTTCAGGTGGGCACGTCGACGGCGCGATGTCGTTGCCGATGGCGCCCCTTCGGTGATCCTCTTCGGCGACTGCTTCAGCGCATTCGGCGAGAGCGAGATCGGGCGAGACGCCGTCGAGCTGCTCGAGGCGTTCGGCTACCGGGTGATCGTCGCGGATGCCGGCTGCTGCGCTCGTGCGGCGATCTCCTGCGGGGCGCTCGATGATGCGGCACGCACCATCGAGCGGACTGCCGCATCGCTCGCGGATCTCGTCAAACGCCACAGCGCACGTGCGATCCTGATGCTCGAGCCATCGTGCCACTCCGCAGTCGTGGACGACTGGACTGACCTCCGGACGGCCGTCGCCGATGACGCGGTCGCGCGCATCGCATCGATGTCGCACCTCGTGGAGGTGTGGCTCGATGCGCAGTGGGACGTGCACCCGCGGCGTCCTTCGTTCCGCGACGCCCAAGGGCCATGCGACGTGCACGTGCACTGCCACCAGAAGACGCTGCTCGGTACCGCTGGCGCAGGCGCGCTTCTTCGCAGGATCTTCGGCGACCAGGTGCGCACGCTCGAGACCGGGTGCTGCGGCATGGCGGGCGCGTTCGGCTTCGGCAAGGATCGCTTTGAGCTGTCGATGCGCATAGGCGAGCTTGGTGTGCTGCCGGCGGCCCGGTCGCTCGCGCCGGGTGCGACTCTGGTGGCTGCAGGCACGAGCTGTCGCCACCAGATCCGCGATGGCGCGTCCGTAGGGGCGCTTCATCCCGTTCAAGTTGCCCATAAGGCGCTGGCGGGGGATCCTGGCCGGGGAAGGCGCTAGGATTCCCGGAATGTCCCCAGCGGGAACCGGACCAACCCCCTCGTTCGACATCGACACCTCGGCGGTGGACCTCTCCGAGGCCACAGTCCTGGTCGTAGACGACAACGAGCAGAACCTAGAGCTTGTCCAGGCTTACCTGGAGTCGCTGCCCTGCCGCATCCTGGCTGCCCGTGACGGCATCGAGGCGATGGCGGCGATCGAGAGGGAGAAGCCCGACCTGGTCCTGCTGGATGTCATGATGCCCCGAATGTCAGGGTTCGAGGTCTGCCAGAAGGTCAAGTCGAACCCGGCGACTCGGGACACGGTGGTCGTCATGGTCACCGCGCTCCACGAGGTGGGGGACATGGAGCGGGCCGTCGAGTGCGGCTGCGACGACTTCATCTCCAAGCCCGTCAACAAGGTTGAGCTGGTGGCCCGCACGACTGGGCTCCTGAAGCTCCGCCTGGTCAAGCGCAAGCTGGCGCAGTTTCTGGCCGGCGACGGTGGCCGGTGACCTTTCGCCCCTCGCGGCGCCTTCAACCCTCAACTCGCGACGGTCCGACCGACTGTCGGCGTTCTGCCCAATGGCAACGCTCCGCCCCACGCGCATCCATGCGCATGCCGCGGCTCGTCGCCAGGGGTAGTGCTGTGATGAGGCGTCAGGCCGCGCTGCGGTAGACGATGGCAGGGGTGTCGGCGACGCGCTCCCAGCAGAGGGAGTCGGGGCCGGTCTCGGACGTGCGGCAGAGCCGCTCGAGGTAGCTCTCGAGCTCCGGGATCTCGAAGCAGAGCAACCATGCCCTGTCGGCGGTCGGGTTCGCCTCGAGCACCGCATCAACCAGTCGGGAGTGCGTGGTGGCCGAGCACGTCGTTGATGTTGCATCCATGCGAGCGTGGTCATCGGCGTTGGCGACTGCGGATGTGGAGGCGATAAATGCCGAGAGAGGGTCACCGCAGGCGTGCAACTCGAGCCATGGTGTGGCACATGACGACCGATGGAGGGGCGCTGCGTGCAGGCACACCATCCCTAGTGGTCGCGGGGGGCGCGCGCGGCGCGCAAAAAGTTCGTGATGTAGGTCCGCTTCTACACTCGCCGCCCATGACCGCCATCCCGTACCGGACAGCGCCGGCCCCCACAACGGCCATGCCCAAGGGCATCCCCTACATCGTCGGGAACGAGGCGGCGGAGCGGTTCTCCTTCTATGGGATGAAGACGATCCTGATGGTCTTCATGACCCAGTTCCTGCTCTCGTCCACGGGAACGCCGGACTACATGACCCAGACGGAGGCGCGGGAATGGGTGGCATGGTTCGTGGCGAGCGCCTACTTCTTCCCGGTCATCGGCGCCATCGTGGCCGATGCGCTGCTGGGCAAGTACCGCACGATCCTGCTGCTGTCGTGGCTCTACTGCGCAGGCCACCTCGCGCTGGCGCTGATGGACCTTCCGCCGGCGGGCCTCAAGGCAACCATGGAGCCCAAGTCGTGGCTGATGGCGGGTCTCTTCCTGATCGCGCTCGGGTCGGGCGGCATCAAGCCATGCGTGTCCGCGCACGTGGGCGACCAGTTCGGGGAGACCAACAAGCACCTGCTGACGCGCGTCTTCGGGTGGTTCTACTTCTCGATCAACTTCGGGTCGTTCTTCTCGACGCTGCTGACGCCATGGCTGCTCGACAGGTACGGCGCGGCATGGGCCTTCGGCGTGCCTGGCATCCTGATGGCCATCGCGACAGTCGTCTTCTGGATGGGACGCCACAAGTTTGTGCACATCCCGCCGCGCGGCATGGACTTCGTGCGCGAGACCTTCTCGGGCGAGGGCCTCGTGACGATCGGGAAGCTGGTGCCCGTCTATGCGTTCGTGGCTGTGTTCTGGGCGCTCTATGACCAGACCGGCGGCGCGTGGGTCATGCAGGCCCAGCAGATGGACCGCAACTTCCTGGGCATCGACTGGATGGAGTCGCAGATCCAGGCGATCAACCCGCTGCTGATCCTGATCTTCATCCCGCTCGCGTCGTATGTGGTCTTCCCGCTCGTGGGCCGCGTGTTCAGGCTGACGCCGATCCGGAAGATCGGCATCGGGTTCTTCCTTACGGTGGCCGCGTTCAGCATCTCGGCCACGGCCGAGGAGCGGATCGGCGCCGCGCAGGCGCAGTTCCGGGTGAGCGTCGAAGCTGCGATCGAGCGCGGCGACGTGGATGTGACGCGCACCATCGAGGCCCTGAAGGACGAGCGGCTGAACGCCGTGGCGTCGGCGCTCGTCGCGGCCAGCGGCGTGCGCGAGGGCGTGCCGGCCGAGCAGCAGCCGGCGCCAGACATGGCCGCGATGGCGGCAGCTCTGGCGCAGGGTGGCATCGTGGTCAGCCAGTCGGGCGCCGTCGAGCGTGCGGCGAAGCCGTCGATCTCCTGGCAGCTGCTCGCCTACGTGGTCATCACCGCAGCGGAGGTGCTCGTGTCGATCACCTGCCTCGAGTTCAGCTACACGCAGGCGCCGCCGCAGATGAAATCCTTCATCATGAGCCTCTACCTGCTGAGCGTCTCCGCGGGCAACGTGATCATTGCGCTGGTGAACCGCTTGACCAAGGATGCCGACGGCAACTCGACGCTTGTGGGCGCCGACTACTACTGGTTCTTCACGAAGATGATGGCTGTGGCGGCCGTGGTCTTCATCGTGGTCGGGCTGCTGTACAGGCCGCGTGACTACATGCAGGCCGAGGAGCCCGCGGTGCCGCATCCGCCGAGCCGGCCTCCCGAATGACCGCGCACCCGTTGCCCGCGAGGCTGATCCGGCTCCGTAGGCCGCCGCGCATCCTCGTCGACGACTCGGCTTTCGTGCCGGCGGTTCCGCTCGATGACGTGGATGCGGTGTGGGACGAGATCGTGTCCGGCAACCCGAAGTTCACCGACGGGGCCTGCCTTCATGTGGTGGGCGTGCACCGCGATGGCCATGGCGGTGCGACGATCCACGCGGTGCGCGCGAGCTACCGGATGGGCGCGGTGCGGCGGCGCGGCATCGAGACCGGGTTCCGCGGGCTCGGCACGAAGGCGATCGCGCATGTCGGCGGGAAGGTGCTGATTGGACTGCGATCAGCGCACGTGAACGCCTACCCGCTCATGTGGGAGTTTGCGCCCGGGGGTGGAGTGGAGATCGGCGAGCCGCCTGATGCGGGCATCATGCGCGAACTTGTCGAGGAGTGCGGAGTCGAGGCCGCGGCACCTGCACGCGCGGTCGCGCTTCTGTTCGATCCTGTTGTGCAGGCATGGGAGATCGTCCACGACCTCCCGATGCGCCAGCCGCCCGATGCCGCACCCGGATGGGAGTACTCGACGCTGGCCATGTGCGAGCCGAATGCGCTTCCCGCCGGGCTGTCGCCGTGCGCCGAGCAGATGTGCGAGCTGATCCCGTGGTGCGCACTCACGCAGGTGCGCGAAGGCCGCCCCTGATGCCCTCCCAAGTACGGGTGAAGTTGCCGGTGACGGGCGCCGCTAGCGCGCCGAAGGCGGCGCGTCGGCAAGGCTCAGCAGCAGCGCATCAAGTGACACGTCGCCCTGTGGCGCCTTCACCCAGCGCACGCTGCGCGTTGCATTGGTGACGTACTGGCTCGCCGACCTGCGCATGCGTCGCGTCGCGGCGTCGTCGAGCGTCGCCGTGAGCGTTCCGGTGAGCGATGCCGGGCTCATCAGGTCCTGGAAGCCTGGAGTGCATGCGATCAGTGACATGTTGGAGCCCACGAGCTCGAGGGTGAACTCAGGCTCCCCGAGCTCGCCATCTGGCCACGCGAAGCCGCCGCCGCCGTAGACGCCGAGCTCGCTTCCCGCGATCACAACGAGCCTGATGCTGGTGTTGGTCGCGGTGGGATCCACTGCCGTGCGGCCAGCCTTGGGGACCCAGAGCAGGTTGATGTGCAGCACGTAGCCGTAGACCGGAGTGCCCGACTCGAGCTGGGAGAAGTCGACGTCGCTCAAGATGAACGACGACTGCGCGGCCTCCTGCGCATAGGTGCCGGTGCCCAGCACGGGCCGGAGCGTTCGCGCCGTGCCGCCAAGGCAGGTGAGCTCGACGGTGCCCACCTCTCCGACGGTTCCGCAGCCCGCTGTTGCCAACGCAGCAGCCGAGGCGCAAAGCAGCGCAATGCCTGTGCAGGCTGTGCGCTTCACGCGTCGCGCCGGGGGCATCATGTGCTGCCAGGACAGCATGGCGCTCAGGTCACTGTGGCCGGACGCCGCGGGGCGGCGTGCCGGACGGCCCGAGGGGGCTCGCGGTCCGGCCCGCAATCCGCGAGGCCGAGCCCGGGCCAAGCGTCGATGGCAGGCCCAGCACCGCCACCGCATCGCGCTCCACGATGCCGCGCAGCGACGCACGCGGGATCGCGGGAAGCGGAGTGCCGAGCGCGTAGGAGTTGAGCGAGAGGATCGTCTCGACAGCCGATGCGGGGCGCTCGAAGGGGAAGCCGCTGCCGAGCATGATGCGGTCGATCACGCCTAGCGCGGATGCGTTGAGCAGCACTCCGTACAGCTGCCATGGGCGGGACACCATGCCAGAGGTGTCCGCAAACACGCCCGTGTGCTTGGCCATGAGCGCAAGGGCCTCGTCGACCCACGGGAAGCCGATCTCCCCGAGCACAAGCTTGAGCCGAGGGAACGCGCGCATCACCTCATCAAAGGTCGCGGGCCTGTCGAACTCCATGATGCAGCTCGCGGTGGAGCGGCCAAGTCGTGCCGCAAACACGGGCATGCCGAGCGACTCGCAGCGCTCGTAGAGGCGCATCGCGGATGAGTTCGCGGCGTGGAATCCCTGTGCCGATGGCGAGATGGAGACTCCAACAAGGCCGAGCGTGCGCGCGCGCTCAAGCTCGTCGATGGCGTCGGGTGCGAGGGGGTCGATGCCCGCGATGCCGAGCATGCGGTCCGGGTGGCGGCGCACGTGGTCGGCCACGAACTCGTTGGGCACAAGCGCACCAAGCAGGTTCGAGCGGAACCCATGCACGAGGGTGACGGTCTCGCACGCGGTCTCGCGGGCGTGGGCACCGATCGTGCCGTCCACCTGCATGGGAGAGCCGGCCTGGACACCACTGCGGCGCACGGCATCCGACAGCTCCATGCCAAGCTGGTCGGGCGAGTGCCAGATCCGGGTAAGGACGTCAACGATCATCGGATGCCGTCGAGTGTAGTGGTTTCAGGGACCCGTGCCGTGGTCGCCACGCATACCCCGAAGGTCAGCGGGTGCTGCCTCACGTCGGCAAATCCGGCTTCGGCCACAGCCCTCGCGAGCGCCGCAGGCTCAAGGAAGGAGGCCACGCTCCTTGGCAGGTAGCGGTATGCCCCGGACCTGTCGCGCGCAATGATGCTTGCCGTGAGCGGCATCACCCGGTGCGTGTAGACGCTGTTGAGCCAGCGGAGCACGCCCTGCTTGGGTTCGCCGAACTCAAGGATCACGAGGCGCCCGCCCGGCGAAAGCACGCGCCGGAACTCGCGCAGCGCGCGCGCAGGATCGGAGACGTTCCTGATGCCGAACGCGATCGAGAGCACATCGAAGGATGCGTCGGCGAACGGCAGGCTCATGGCATCGCCCTCCACAAAGGACGCTTCCGCCGGCTTCGCCTTTGTGCGCGCCACATCGAGCATTGGCGCCGTGAAGTCGAGTCCCGTCACTGCAGCTGGCGCCGGGTTCGCCCGCGCAAAGGCCAGCGTCAGGTCGCCCGTGCCGCACGCGACATCGAGCACCCGATCTGTGGACATCGGCCGCACGAGCCGGACTGCAGCGCGCCTCCATGCCTGGTCCTGCCAGAACGAATGAAGCCTGTTGTTGAGGTCGTAGCTGCCGGCGATCGCCGAGAACATCCGCTGCACGAGG
>CAYPOZ010000031.1:0-5943 GCA_964412415.1 uncultured Isosphaeraceae bacterium
GGTCCTCGCCGCGGCGTGCAGGCCGGAGGTGGTCGAAGTGCGCCGAGATGGCTACGACGGGTCCGGTGGATTGCGAGGTGCCATCGAGCGGCATCCGGCGCGCACCAGTGGCCGCGGGCGGGATCCACGCGACCACATTCGGCGACGCGGACACATCGTCCGTGACCGCCACGAACATGTCGGTTCGGCCAGGAAGCGGCTCGAGGCCGGCACCCGCGAATCGCGCCGCCACCCAGCGTGCCGCACGCCATCCATCCTCTGATCGCCAGTGGCGGCCGTTCATCTCATCAGATGCGAGCTCGGCGATGTCGGCGCGGATCAAGTCTGCGTCGATCGCATCGCATGGGTGCACGCCGGCAGCCGCGTGCGCATGCGCTCCCGTACCTGATGGCGACGCAACTGAAGCAGGTGCATCGCCCCCGGGGGAAACGCCTGTGCAGCCAGCGACACCGGCCGCCACGCACACGAGTGAGCTGACCAGCGAGACGTGACGCGAATCGAATCGACTATGCATGATGCCGGTACCCGAGAAGACGGAGGGCGTTGAACGCAACCACCACAGTGCTGCCCTCATGCAGCACGACGGCACCTGCGAGGTTGACGATGTCAAGCGCCGCAAGCGGCACCAGCACGGCCACGACGCCCATCGAGATGGTGACATTCTGGATCACGATGCGTCGTGCCGCGCGCGACAGCCCGATCACGAAGCCGACCTTGCTGAGGTCATCGGCCATGAGCGCGACGTCCGCGGCCTCGAGCGCCACATCGGTGCCCCCAGCTCCCATTGCGACACCGACGGTCGCCGCCGCAAGCGCAGGGGCATCGTTCACGCCGTCGCCCACCATCGCCACGCGCCCGTGCGACGCCAGCAGCGCGCGTACCTCGCCGATCTTCTGCTCAGGCAGCAGCCCGGACTTGACGTCATCGATGCCCACCTGCGTGCCGATGGAGCGGGCGACGCGCTCGTTGTCGCCGGTGAGCATCACGAGCCGTGACACTCCGGCGCGGCGCAGTCCGGCAAGCATCTCCCGCGCACCGGGGCGCACCGTGTCGGCCAGCGCGACAGCGCCAATGACCCGGTCCCCGTGCACCACCATGCTCACGGTCTTGGCCTGGTCCTGCAGCGCACGCACACGCGGTGCGAGGTCATCAGGCATCGCTGGCGCCTGAGTGCCATCAAGCATTCCGGGCGAGCACACGATGGCGCGCCGTCCGCCCACCACGCCCTCCATCCCCTTGCCGGAGAGAAGCCGCACATCGGAGGCCTCGAGCACGAGTGCGCGTTCGGCGCGCGCGCGCCGAACGATCGCCTGCGCAAGCGGATGCGATGACGAGCTGTCGACCGCTGCCGCCACAGCCAGCACCTCAGGCTCGGTGGCTCCCTCCGCCGCGATCACGTCGGTGGCCTCAGGCTTTCCGCGCGTCAGTGTGCCGGTCTTGTCGAAGGCGATCGCGCGCACCGTGCCCAGGCTCTCGAGGTGCGCACCGCCCTTGATCAGCACACCCTTGCGTGCAGCCTGCGCAATGCCCGCCAGCATCGCGCTCGGCGTCGAGATCACCAGTGCACATGGGCTTGCGCCCACAAGCACCGCCATCGCGCGGATGAACGCATCGGCGAACGTCATGCCGAACACCCCTATCAGCACGCCCACAAGCACAGGCACCGACACCAGCACGATGGGCGTGTAGATGCGCGTGAAGCGCTCCGTCATGCGCTGCGTCTGGCCCTTGTTCTGCTGGCTCTCCTCTACGAGGCGGATCATGCGCGCCATCGTGCTCTCAGATGCGGGCCGCGTCATGCGGATGCGCAGCGCACCATCGCCGTTGACGGTGCCTGCGAACACGCCATCGCCCACGGCCCTGTGCACGGGCACGCTTTCGCCGGTGATCGGCGACTGGTCGATGCTTGATGAGCCATCCTCGATCACTCCGTCCACGGGGAGCCGGTCGCCCGGCGCCACGCGCACCACATCGCCTGCACGCAGCGCCTCGACCGGCAGCTCCTGCTCGACGCCCTGCCGCACCACGCGCGCGAACTTCGGCGTGAGCTGCCCGAGCGCGCGGATGGCGTTGCGCGCGCGGTCCGTGGCGAATCCCTCGAGGCCATGGCCAAGCGAGAACAGGAACAGCAGCATCGCGCCCTCGCCCGGGCGGCCGAGCGCCACTGCACCGAGCGCCGCCACCAGCATCAGCATGTCGACATCGAGCGAAAGCTTCAGCAGCTGCTGCACCGCATGGATCGTGGTGCGCCACCCGCCCGCCAGGCAGCTTGCGACATAGAGCCCCATCACTGCAGGCTCAGGCACCCCGGAGAGGGAGCAGATCCAGCCGGCGAGCAGCAGCGCTCCGCAGATGAGCGCAGTCACAAGGTCAGGATCGGCCAGCACCGCACGCCACAGGCTGCCGTGGGCAGCGGGCGCATGCGTCGCGAGCGGGCTATCCGCCACGGAATGTCCGCAGCGGGCGCCCATTCTTCACACAGGCGTGCGGAAGCCGAGCGCGCGCACCGCACACCAGCCCATCACGCCCTCGAAGATCATGAACGATCCGCCGACAATGGCGCTGAGGCCGACGATCCACGGCCAGTTGCCATCAAGGACCCCAGCAGCGCGCAGCAGGATGACGATCGCTCCCGCCGCTTCCACGATGATGCCCGCGAAGAGCCGGATGCGGCGGCCAGAGCGGTCGATGTTGCAGGTCAGTGGCATGGGCGCTCCACGTTCACTTCGATGTGCGCGAGGACTCGACCTGCGCCATGATGAACCCCATCACGGCATAGTCCTCGTCGGACCACTTCTGGCTCGTCATGAACTTGTCCATCGCCGCGCTGTGAAGGTCATACTCGGCGCGGAGGCGCGCGTACTCCTTGCGGCTCGACTCGAGCGCGGCCTCGGAGGAGGTGTCGACCTGGAACGCCGCCATCCGCATCTGTGCGGCTAGGCGCTCCTTTGCCATGCGTCGGTAGGGTGCGAAGCGGCCATCTCGCGCGCGCGTCGCAAGCCGCCGCGTCTCGGGATCTGTCGAGTCGGTACCTCCGACATCGTCGGAGCCTTGTGCGGATGAGGAGCTCGACGCCGCTGCGGGCGCAGCGCCAGCCTGCGGTGCCGCACCCGACTTCGGTGCAGCATCAGGCTGCGTGGCTGTACCAGACTTCGGTGCGGCGCCCGCCTGCGCCGATCCCGCGCTCGCTGCCGAACCCGAACCAGATGGGGTCGCTGCGCCTTGTGCAGCAGCAGTCGCCGATGCGCCAGAGGAAGGCGCTGCACTGGATGCGGTCGCGCTCGTGGACCCGCTCGGGGCCGCAGCCTTCGGTGCAGCCGGCGGAGGGGTCGTGGCAGAGGCGCCGGCGGCCACCGAGCTGGCAGGTGCTGGCGGAGTCGACTGCGTCGCAGCACTGCCGGCAGCCGAAGACGTGCCGGCGGCAGCGCCACCGGAGTCAGACGCAACGGCCGGCGCAGGCGTCTCGTCCTTGCCGCAACCGGCGGAAATCATCGCCAAACCGGAGCAACCGAGCGCAACCGCGACGCATCTGAAGCGAAGATCCATGATGAGGAATGGTACTGCTCGGGCATTCGTTGGCCCGAAGGGCGCTGATATCCTCGCACAAATGCACCGATCGCAGGCCAACCACAGGGCATTCACGGTCACTGAGCTGCTGGTGGTCATCGGCATCATCGCGCTTCTCGTGACCATCGTGGTCCTCGGTGCACAGAAGGTGGTGACCCTTGCCCGCGTCTCAAAGGACCTGAGCCAGCAGCGCGCCATCACCAATGCGCAGTCGGCCTATGCCAGCGACAACAACGATGCCTTCGCCAGCAACCGCACGGAGGGCCTGAGCGGCGGCAGCCAGTGGAGCCAGGTGTCGTTCACAGTCAACATCAACGGCACGGCTTACCCCTATCTCCTGAACAACGGCAACACCAACCAGGACCGCTACCACTGCTGGGTACGCACCTATGGCGCCAATGTCTACAACGTGCCGGGCCAGGGCCAGACCGAGCGCGAGTCGGCCATCACCTCCGGCGCGCTCTATCCGTACATCGGAAGCGTGGGCAGCTACAGGTCGCCCTACGACCCGACCAAGCGCCTGCGCAGCTATTCGATCAACTCCTTCGTGGGTTCGACCGTCCCTGAGGACGCCGCCTACTACATCCAGAACTGGGCAAGCTGGATCGGGTGCAAGGGCATCGCGCCTGGTGAGTTCAACACCACGAAGCGCTCCAAGATCCCGCAGCCATCCAAGACGATCATGTCGATCATCGAGGACGACACTCGTCTTGCCGGAGCGAGCAGCGGCAACTACTTCAACAACAACGGATGGGTGATCGATCCCCGTGCGCCTGCAGGCACGCCCAATCAGGGCTCGTGCATCGCCGGCGGCTGGAGCGGCTGGATCGACTGGCCCGCCTTCTGGGACTCGAAGTACATCACGTACAGCTACGTAGACGGGTCGACCGAGTCGTACCAGATGATCAACCCAAACGTGGAACGTGCGATCGTCGGTCCGCCCTTCCCAGGCGCGGACCACAACTACGCGCAGCCGCCCGACTCGCCCGGAAGCCCGTGGCGGCAGGACTGGATGCACTTCCGCGAGCGACTGCTTCCCGGCGTGATCCCGCCGATCATCAACCGCTCGCTGATCCCGCAGTCGTAATCAGAAGTCGCAGCTCTTGGGCGTGCGCGGGAAGGGGATCGCGTCGCGGATGTTGGCCATCCCGGTCGCATAGATCACCGTGCGCTCGAAGCCCAGGCCAAAGCCTGCGTGCGGCACCGTGCCGTAGCGGCGCAGATCCCGGTACCACCAGTACGCGTCCTTGTCGAGCTTCATCTCGTCGAGCCTTCGGTCGAGCATGTCGAGCCGCTCCTCGCGCTGGCTGCCGCCGACGATCTCGCCGATGCCCGGCGCCAGGATGTCCATGGCGGCAACCGTCCGTCCATCCTCGTTCATGCGCATGTAGAAGGCCTTGATGTCCTTGGGGTAGTTCATCAGGATGACTGGCCGGCCGACGAGCTCCTCAGTGAGGTAGCGCTCGTGCTCGCTCTGCAGGTCACAGCCCCACGACACGGGGAACTCGAACTTCCGTCCCTTCGCGATGGCCGCCTCGAGGTGGCGGATTCCCTCGCCGTAGTCCATGCGCTCGAAGGATGCGCCCACGAGCGCCTCAAGCCGCGCAATGCAGCCCTTGTCGATGCGGTCCGCGAAGAACTTCAGGTCGTCGCCGCGCTCCTCGAGCAGAGCCCGGAACATGTACTTGAGCAGGTCCTCGGCGAGCTGCGCATCCTCCACGAGCGTGGCGAACGCGATCTCGGGCTCGATCATCCAGAACTCCGCGAGATGGCGCGCGGTGTTGGAGTTCTCCGCGCGGAACGTGGGACCGAAGGTGTAGACCTTGCTGAGCGCGCACGCCCACGTCTCCACATTGAGCTGGCCTGACACTGTGAGGTGCGTCTCGCGGCCGAAAAAGTCCTGCGCGAAGTCCACCTTGCCTTCCGGAGTGCGCGGGATGTTCGCGAGGTCGAGGGTCGACACCCGGAACATCTGGCCTGCGCCCTCGCAGTCGCTGCCGGTGACGATCGGCGTATGGATCCAGAAGAACCCGCGCTCGTGGAAGAAGCGGTGCACTGCCATCGCCAGGCAGTGGCGCACGCGTCCGATCGCGCCGAAGGTATTCGTGCGCGGGCGCAGGTGCGCGACCTCACGCAGGTACTCGAAGGTGTGCGGCTTGGGCTGGATCGGGTAGGTGTCCGGGTTCTCAACCCAACCGACGACCTCGATGGTCGATGCCTGCATCTCGACAGGCTGGCCCTTGCCCTGGCTTGGCACGATCTCGCCCTCGGCGATGACCGCGCATCCTGCCGTGAGCTTCATCACTTCCGATGCATAGTTCGCAAGCGCGTTGGGCGCCACGACCTGGAATGCATCGAAGCACGATCCGTCGGACA
>CAYPOZ010000031.1:5953-16528 GCA_964412415.1 uncultured Isosphaeraceae bacterium
CCAGCCCTTCACGCGCACCTGCTTGCCCAGGTAGTTGGAGTGCTCGCGGAAGATCGATGCGACCGAGGCGTCAATCATGGTGCGCAGAGAGTAGGGGGTCGCGATCGCGCTACGGCCTGTCCATGCGTGCAAGGAACGTGCGCATCGCGTCACGCAGCTCATCGGGGTCCTGTGATGCGCTGGCCTCGATCAGCAGATGCACTCCCGGCATGATCGTGACCGCGTGGGGCTGAGTTGGGTCGGCACCGGCACCCGCACCAGCGATGCGCGCTGCGGCAGGCGGTGTCTGCTGAAGGTGCGCCGGCTCTTGTCCCCGCGTGCCTGAACTTACCGATGCGGGCAAGCCACTTGGCCCATCGGTCGTGCCCATCGACCCCGACTGCAGCAGGTCCCCGACCTGCTGCCACAGTTCCTGGTCCGACCGATTCGCCAAGCTGCGGGCAACATCCCCAAGGCGCGCGCCTCCCGCCTGGAGCAGCTTGGTCATGACTGCACGCACGAGGTGCGTCGATCGGTACACCGCGCGGCGCCCACCTGCTCGGCGCGGTGGGGGCACGATGCCGAGCGTCTGGTAGTAGCGCATGGTGCGGCCATCGAGTGTGGGCCGGACCCGGCCATCGGGCTGCGGGCTCGTTGCCGCGGCGAGAAGCGCATTGGCACGCTCGACCGCCTGATCGATGGACATCGCCGCATCGGGCACCCAGTTAAGCGGGGAGGGGCGTGGCATTGTTATGACAGTAATATACTGACACATGATGCATATGACAGTAATTCGCTGTCAAACCTGACATGGCGGCAGGGGGCGCTCACTAGGGCATCGCGCGTACCGCCGATAGCGGCAATCCGCGCCAACCAAAGGACCTGTCGCTGGCACGCGATTTGCACTACTAGCAAGGTCCGAGCAGTACCCATGGGCTTCGCACTCCGATACCTGATCCCCGACGGCCCGCTCCCCGGCGGCGCCGGTCATGCCCATGGCGGTGACGCTGGGAGCTCAGGTCATGGTGCCCACGGCGGCCGCCTCAACCTCCTTCTCGCTGACAGCGGCTGGCGCACCCCGAGCTTCGCAGACCAGCTCCCGCCGCTGCTCGCCCCGATGGGCGTGCACTGCCTGCTCGCGCGCACCGCACGCGAAGCCACCGTCATCGCGGAGCGCGCACTTGCGGCACGCGAGCGCATCCACATTGCGGTGATCGATGTCGAGACGCCCGTCGACGAGTCCAAGTCCGGCCGCGCGCAGGCTGGCGGGCCGCTCGTCCTTGAGCTTCTGCGCCGCATGGCCGCGCCGCCTGCAACCGTCGTTGTGCGTCCGCGCAGCCCAGTGATGCGCGATGCGAGCCGTTCGCTCAATGATGCGCTGCGCCAAGGCGCCTTCGCGGTGCTCGACCAGCCATGCCCTCTCGAATCAATGCTCGAAGTGCTCCGCCGCGTGCTTGCGCGGCAGCACGGCGGGCACTGGCCCGTCGCGTGACGGGTCTCCACATCCTTCTTCTCACTTCACACTTTCGATAACGGAGACAGCACCATGGCAATGAAGGTTCGGCCCCTCGGAGACAAGATCCTCGTCAAGCGCGACGATCCGCAGACCAAGACTGACTCAGGCATCTTCCTGCCGGAGTCCAGCAAGGAGAAGCCCAAGCAGGGCAAGGTCATCGCCCTCGGCGACGGCCCGCTCAACAAGGAGAAGGGCACGCGCATGCCGTTCACCGTCAAGAAGGGCGACACCGTCATCTTCACGACCTACTCGGGCACCGAGGTCAAGATTGACGGCGAGACCTACCTCATCATGACCGAGGAAGACATCCTCGGCGTCATCAGCTGATCCCACCCACCAGACAACACACGGAGACACACATATGCCAGCTAAGCACATCTCATACGACAACGACGCGCGCGAGAAGATCCTCCGCGGCGTGCAGAAGCTCGCGAAGGCCGTCAAGGTCACGCTCGGTCCTTCGGGCCGCGTGGTGATCCTCGAGAAGTCCTTCGGAGCCCCCACGGTCACCAAGGACGGCGTCACCGTCGCCAAGGAGATCGAGCTCGAGGACGCCTACGAGAACATCGGCGCGCAGATGGTGAAGGAAGTGGCCGGCAAGGCATCGAAGGATGCTGGCGACGGCACCACGACCGCGACGGTCTACGCGGAGGCCATCTTCCAGGAGGGCCTCAAGAACATCACCGCGGGCGCGAACGCCAACGCGGTCAAGCGCGGCATCGACAAGGCGGTCGACACCGTCGTGTCCGAGCTCAAGCGGATGTCCAAGCCTGTCAAGGACTCGAAGGAGATCGCGCAGGTCGGCACCTGCTCTGCGAACCAGGACACGCAGGTCGGCGGCATCATCGCCGAGGCGATGGACAAGGTCGGCAAGGACGGCGTGATCACGGTCGAGGAAGGCACGAGCCTCGAGACCGAGGTTGAGCTCCTCGAGGGCATGCAGTTCGACAAGGGCTACCTCAGCCCGCACTTCGTGACCAACCCGGCCGCGATGGAGTGCGTGCTCGAGGACGCCTACGTGCTGATCCACGAGAAGAAGATCTCGAGCGCCAAGGACATGCTCCCGCTGCTCGGCAAGATCGCCGAGAGCGGCAAGAGCCTGCTCATCGTCGCCGAGGACATCGAGGGCGAGGCCCTTGCGACCCTCGTGGTCAACCGCCTCCGCGGCGTGCTCAAGGTCTGCGCAGTGAAGGCCCCTGGCTTCGGCGATCGCCGCAAGGCGATGCTCGAGGACATCGCGGTCCTCACCGGCGGCACCGCCATCATGGAGGAGCTCGGCATCAACCTCGAGAGCATGGCGCTCAACGAGCTCGGCCGCGCGAAGAAGATCACCGTCGACAAGGACAACTGCACCCTCGTCGAGGGCGGCGGCAAGACCAAGGACATCCAGGGCCGCATCGAGCAGATCAAGGGCCAGATCGACGTGACCAGCAGCGACTACGACCGCGAGAAGCTCCAGGAGCGCCTCGCGAAGCTCGCCGGCGGCGTCGCGCAGATCAAGGTTGGCGCCAGCAGCGAGACTGAGCTCAAGGAGAAGAAGTCGCGCATCGAGGACGCGCTGCACGCCACGCGCGCAGCAGTCGCCGAGGGCGTCGTCGTCGGCGGCGGGGTCTCGTTCGTCCGCGCGCTGCCCGCACTGAAGAAGCTTCGCGGCACGCTTGAGGGCGACGAGGCGACAGGCGTCGACATCGTCGCTGAGGCCTGCGTCGTGCCCCTGCGCACGATCGCCGAGAACGCCGGCGCCAAGGGTTCCGTGGTGGTTGCGAAGGTGCAGGCGCTCGAGGGCAACCAGGGCTTCAATGCGCTGACGCGCACCTACGGCGACCTCATGCGCCAGGGCGTCATCACCCCTGCCAAGGTCGACCGCACCGCGCTTCAGAACGCGGCGAGCGTCGCCTCGATGCTGCTCCTGACGGACTGCATCATCACCGAGGCGCCCAAGGACAAGGATGACGCCGGTGCCGGCCATGGCCATGACCACGGCGGTGGCATGGGAGGCATGGGAGGCATGGGCGGAACGTCCGGCATGGGCGGCACGGGAGGCATGGGCTTCTGATCCGCGCACCGGACCTCAACGCACACGCACGCACACACGAACTCGCACACCAACACGAACCAAATCACGGAGATACGAACATGAGCAACGTTCAGCCACTCGAAGACCGCATCCTCGTCAAGCCCATCGACCCCCAGACCAAGACGGCATCCGGCATCTTCCTGCCCGAGACCGCCAAGGAGAAGCCCATGCAGGGCAAGGTCGTGGCAGTCGGCCCAGGCAAGCTGCTCGACAACGGCACGCGCCTGAACCCCTCCGTCCGCAAGGGCGACACCGTGGTGTACGGCAAGTACGCCGGCACCGAGATCGAGATCAAGAACGTCCCGCACCTGATCATCCGCGAGTCCGAGCTGCTCGGCGTGATCGAGGGCTGACGCCGACGCACCACCAACGGAGATACCCATGTCCACCAAGCAGATGAAGTTCTCGACGGCCGCGCACGCGGAGTTCAAGCGCGGCGTCGACGCGATCGCGCAGGCGGTCGCCGTGACGATGGGCCCCACCGGGCGCAACGTCGTCGTGCAGAAGTCCTACGGCAACCCGCACGTCACCAAGGACGGCGTGAGCGTGGCCAAGGAGGTCGAGCTTCCGGAGCCCTTCCAGAACATGGGCGCCAAGCTCGTGCACCAGGTCGCGAAGAAGACCGCTGACGTTGCGGGCGACGGCACCACTGCCGCCACCGTGCTCGCTGCGGCCATCTTCAACGGCGGCCTCAAGTTCATCTCGACTGGCGCGAGCGCCGTCGCGATCCAGCGCGGCATCAACTCCGCGGCCCGGCTCGTGGCCGAGACGATTGGCGAGATGGCCGTGAAGTGCAAGGGCAAGGCTGACCTCATGAAGGTCGCCACCGTCAGCGCGAACCACGACACCACGATCGGCACGATCATCTCCGAGGCAATCGACAAGGTTGGCGCCGATGGCGTGTGCGAGGTCGAGGAGGGCAAGACCGCGGAGACCACGCTCGACTACGTCGAGGGCATGTCCTTCGACAAGGGCTACCTGTCCCCGTACTTCATGACCGACCCCAAGCGGGCCGAGTGCGTCCTCGAGAACGCGCTGATCCTCATCCACGAGAAGAAGATCTCCAACCTCGCGGACCTGCTTCCCCTGCTCAACAAGGTCGCGACGGCGAACAAGCCGCTGCTCGTGATCGCCGAGGAGGTCGAGAACGAGGCGCTCGCTGCGCTCGTCGTCAACCGCCTGCGCGGCGTGCTGCAGGTGTGCGCCGTCAAGGCGCCCGGCTTCGGCGACCGCCGCAAGGCCATGCTCGGCGACATCGCCACCCTCACGGGCGGCACGTTCATCGCCGAGGACCTCGGACGCAACCTCGCGGACGTCCAGGTCTCCGAGCTCGGCACTGCGCGCCGCATCGTCATCACCAAGGATGACTGCACGGTCATCGAGGGCGGCGGCAAGAAGAAGGACATCGAGGCGCGCGCGGAGCAGATCCGCACGCTCCACGAGAAGAGCACGTCCGACTATGACCGCGAGAAGCTGATGGAGCGCCTGGCCAAGCTCACCGGCGGCGTTGCCATCATCTCCGTGGGCGCAGCGACCGAGATCGCGATGAAGGAGAAGAAGGACCGCGTTGACGACGCGCTCCACGCGACGCGCGCAGCCGCCAAGGAGGGCTACGTGCCCGGCGGCGGCGTGGCGTTCCTCCGCGCGATCAAGGCCGTGACCAACGCCGGCAAGAAGGCGGAGGGCGACGAGGCCTTCGGCTACCAGATCGTGGCCGAGGCACTGCGCCGCCCCACATGGCAGATCGCGATGAACGCGGGCGTCGACGGCGACCTTGTCGTCGAGAAGGTGCTCGAGGGCAGCGAGGGGTACGGCTTCAACGCATCGACCCAGACGTACGTCGACCTCGTGAGGGCTGGCATCATCGACCCTGCGCTCGTGGCCAAGACGGCGATCGAGAATGCGGCCAGCATCGCGGGCCTCATGCTCACCACCGATGTCATCGTGACCGAGCTCAAGGAGGAGTCCGAGCCCGTCGAGGGCGCGGTCTCCTGAACAGTCCCCTGGATTGAGCGGAGGACCGGATTGCGCCGCCACGCGGCCGGTCCGGTCCTCCGTGCTTTCACGCCCATCGGAGCACCTGAACCATGGCCGTCGAGCGCTGCTACTACGAGGTCCTTGGGGTCGAGCGGACCTCCTCGGGGGCCGAGATCAAGCGCTCGTACCGGCGCTTGGCGATGAAGTGGCATCCGGACCGCAATCCGGGCGACGCGAAGGCCGAGACTGAGTTCAAGGTGTGCGCCGAGGCGTACGAGGTGCTCTCGGATCCTGAACGCCGCACGCGCTACGACCAGTTCGGCCATGCCGGTCTCAGGCAGACGCCGGCGCACGACTTCTCGCGCATGCAGGTCGACGACATCTTCTCGATGTTCGCCGACATCTTCGGCGATGCTGCAGGTGGCCGCGGTCGCCGCGCGCGCGCGCGGGGATTCGACCTCGAGACGTCCGTCGCGATCATGCTCGAGGAGGCGCTCACGGGGCGCGAGGTCGAGGTGTCGTTCCGCAGGCGCGACGTGTGCGGCACCTGCACCGGCACGGGCGCCAAGCCCGGCACGCAGCCGCTGCGGTGCCCCACCTGCGGTGGCCAGGGCCAGGTCGCGCAGACCGGCCTCGGGGGCATGTTCCGCATGGTGACCACATGCCCCAACTGCCGCGGGCGCGGGAGCGTGGTCGCAGAGGCGTGTGGAGAGTGCCGTGGCCAGGGCCGAGTGCAGAAGGCGCGCACGCTGTCGGTGAAGATCCCTGCGGGCATACAGGATGGCCAGGTCTTCCGTATCGCGGGAGAGGGAGAGCCGCCGCCGCCGGAGGTCTCCGCCAACGGCACAGGTCCGCGCGGCGACCTCCATGTGGTGATCCGCGTCGAGGCGCATGATCGCTTCGAGCGCGACGGAGACGACCTCATCACTGCGCAGACGGCGCCATTCGCGGACGCCGCGCTCGGCGCGCGCATCTCGATCGACGGGATTGACGGAGCCCTGACGCTTGAGCTGCCTGCAGGCACGCAGCACGGCGAGCAGTTCAGGATCCGCGGTGCAGGCATGCCGAACTTGAGGACACCATCGCGCCGCGGCGACCTCATCGTGCACGTGCTCGTGGAGGTGCCCCGGAAGCTGAGCGACCGCCAGCGAGAGCTGCTTCGAGAGCTTGCGTCCACGGAAGGCGGCTCGATCGACGAGCGCCGGTCCGGCAGCGCGCCTGCGCAGGGTGCCGCCACCGGCAAGGCCGCTGGCGGCCGCAGGAAGGGCAATTCGAAGGACAAGGGCGTGTGGGAGAAGATCAAGGACACCATCGTCGGCGAGTGAGCCGGCAGCCTGGAGCGAGCCATGCACACGACTGACACGACAAGCGGCACCAAGGGATCCGGCGATGCGTCTGAGGAGCGCGCAGGCGACGGCACCAGCATGGAGCCGGTCACCGACGAGTCGACGATCGACGAGCTGAGAAGGCAGGTCGACGAGCGCCAGTCGGCGTACCTGCGCGCCCTCGCCGACTTCCAGAACTTCCAGCGCCGCGCCGGCGAGAACGAGGTCCGCGCCAAGGACCGCGGCGTGGCGCAGGTGGCTCGCGCGCTGGTTCCGGTGCTCGAGCAGATGGACCTTGCGCTCGGCCATGACCTCACTGCGATGGACTCCGCGAAGCTCGCGGGCGCTGTCGACATGATCCGCCGCGAGCTCGTCAAGGCGCTTGAGGGTCAGGGCATCACGCGTGTCGATCCCAAGCGTGGCGACGAGTTCGACCCGATGCAGCATGAGGCCGTGATGCAGCAGCCAGCCGAGGGCGTCGAGCCCGGACGCATCGCCGCGTGCTTCCAGGCGGGATACCGGTTCGGCGATGTCGCGCTTCGGTCAGCGAAGGTCGCGGTTACACCGAAGGAGTCCTGAGCCGTGCCGACGTACGAATACGTCTGCCGCGCATGCGGCCACGAGTTCGAGCGGTTCCAGTCGATCACCGCGGATCCTGTGCGCACCTGCCCCAAGTGCGGCAAGCGAAAGGTCGAGCGCAAGATCGGCATCGGGGCGGGTGTCCTCTTCAGGGGCGGCGGCTTCTACGAGACTGACTACCGAAGCGAGAGCTACTCGAAGGCGGAGAGGGCCGAGCGCGAGTCGGGATCGAAGTCCGATGGCGCATCCGGCGATGCCAAGGCCAAGGACACGAAGCCCTCAAGGGAGGCGAAGGCGGCCGGCAGTGCGAAGGCTGCTGGCGATGCGAAGGCCGAGAAGCCTGACGCGGTGCCCGCGAAGGACTCGGCCGGCGGCTCGGGCGCATCGAAGTCCGACGCTGGCGCGAAGGCCGACGGCGGATCCAAGCCCCGCAAGAGCCACGCACGCGAGGGCCGCGGCATCGGCAACATCCTCGCGCTTGGACGGGGCGCTGGCTCCGGTGGCGTGCGAAAGGGCAGCGCAGGCGCCAAGCCAGCGGCGAGCCGCAGCGCAACGCCCAGGGCGCGCGGAAAGCGCCGCTGACGCGCGCTGCGCGCATCGCGGCAAAGGGCAGGGCGGCGCTTCCGCCCCACCCATAGGATCACCCCGATGGATCACGGATTCCGTTCGCGCATCCTCGACCATCTTTCGCACGCCGGGTATCGGCCATCCAAGCTCCGCGACGTCGAGCGCCAGATGCGCATCCGCGAGACCGAGTCCGCAGAGTGGCGGCGGGTGATCTCCGAGCTCTCGCACGACGGCACCATCGAGATCGGCCGCGACGAGGTCGTGCGTCTGGCGCGTGCAGGCGACGAGGCCACTGGCATCATCAAGCTGATGGCGCGCGGCGGAGGGTGGTTCGTGCCCGATGTCCCCACACGCGAGGGCGACCTTCGCATCGCCGACGGCGCGACCGGTGACGCAGTGTCCGGAGACCGAGTCCGCGTGCGCATCACGCGGCGGGGCGCTGACTGGGACAGCTCGCCTGACGCCGCGCCGAGCGGACGCGTGATCGAGGTGCTCACGCGGGCCCGCACGCGATTCCCGGGCACGCTGCGCCGTGACGGCCGAGAGTGGATCGTTGTGCCTGATGGTCGCGCGCTCCGGTCAGAGATCGTGGTGCGTGACCCTGGCGCGAAGGATGCGCGCGCCGGCGACAAGGTCGTTGTCGACATCATCCGCTTCCCCAGTGCGACACACGCCGCCGAAGGCGTGATCACCGAGCGCCTGGGCGTCGCAGGCCAGGCCGATGTCGAGACCGCATCGACAATGCTCGCATACGGCCTGCGCGGGGACTTCCCCGAGCAGGTGCTTGACGAGGCCGGCGCGGCCGCGCGGCGCTACGCGGAGTCGCCGGGCGAGTTCGCGCAAGGCCGCGAGGACCTGCAGCACCAGTCCATCTTCACCATCGACCCGCCGGACGCGCGTGACTTCGACGACGCCATCAGCATCAGGCGCGACCACGCTGCGGGCACGTGGGAGCTTGGCGTGCACATCGCCGACGTAAGTGCGTTCGTGCCGCGCGGCAGCGCGCTCGATGCCGAGGCGCGCGCGCGCGGCAACAGCGCGTACCTCCCCCGCCGCGTCGTGCCGATGCTGCCCGAGACGCTCAGCAACGGCGTGTGCTCGCTGCAGGAGGGCGTGGCGCGGCTGGCCAAGAGCGTGTGGATCACCTTCGACTCCGAGGGCAACCCAGTCGGCGAGCGCTTCGCGAGCACGGTGATCCGCTCGCGCAAGCGCATGACGTACCTCGAGGCGCAGGCGATCATCGACGGCGATGTCAGCGCTGCCCGCACGCACGCGCGCACCGAGACGGTGCCCGACGACCTACTCGTCGAGGAGCTGCGGATGTGCAATGCGCTGGCGAAGGTGCTGCGACGGCGCCGCATGCGCGAGGGCATGATCTCGCTGTCGCTGCCCGACTCCGAGCTTGTGTTCGCCGACGACGGCAAGGTCAGCGACGTGGTGCCCGAGGACAGCGCGTTCACGCACACCCTCATCGAGATGTGCATGGTCGAGGCGAACGAGGCTGTGGCGCGTCTCTTCTCCGGGCTGGGCATCCCAGTGCTGCGGCGCATCCATCCTGACCCGGAGTTCCACAGCGTCGAGGAGCTGCGCATCTACGCGCGCGCCGCAAAGTTCAGGCTGCCCGACGAGCCGACGCGCCAGGACCTCCAGGCGCTCGTCGACGCCACGCGGGGCACCGACGCGGAGCGCGCCGTGCACCTTGCGGTGCTCCGCTCGCTCTCGAAGGCGGTGTACTCCTCCGCGATGCTCGGCCACTTTGCGCTCGCGAGCGAGCACTACTGCCACTTCACGAGCCCGATCCGCCGCTACCCCGACCTTCAGGTGCACCGCACGCTCGACGCATGGCTCGATGCGTCCGACAACGGCAGGCATCCGCCAGGCGGGCGGCGCCGCATCGAGGCGATCGAGGCGATCGAGAGCGACTCCCGCGCCGAGCCGCCCGAGGCGCTCTCGGCGCTGGCGATGCAGTGCTCCGAGACCGAGGTCAACGCGGAGCGCGCCGAGCGCGACCTGCGCACGTTCCTGGTGCTTCAGTTCCTTGCGGAGCACCACATGGGCGAGCGCCTGCCTGCGATCGTGACAGGCATTGCGCCAGGCGGCGGCGGTGTCTTTGTCACGCTCGAGAAGTACCTCGTCGACGGCATGATCCGCTCGCGCGACCTCTCCATGTCGAGCTCGCCTTCGCGCGCCGGCCAGCCATCGCGACTGGCGACTGCGGACCGGTGGGAGCTCAATCCCGCGACAGGACGACTGCACGCTTCACGCAGCGGGCTCTCGATCGGGCTCGGCGACGAGGTGGAGGTGACCATCGCTGCGGTCGACACCTCCGCCCGACAGCTCGACCTCGCGCTTGTCGGGATGCCGCGAAAGCCAGGCGCGCGCAGCGGCGGGAGCGAGGGCGAGGGCGGCGAGCGAGCTGGCGATGCGGACGGGGAAGCCGACCGTCGCGAGGCGATGGAAACCATTTTTCATCGGATTGATTCGATTCGGTGTTTTTATGGCGGTTTTGGTTGGTGTTTTTTCAATAGCTGGCGTTTGGGATTCAGTGCCTGGAG
>CAYPOZ010000032.1:0-3617 GCA_964412415.1 uncultured Isosphaeraceae bacterium
TGGGTGTCCCTCAGGATCTTGGCACTACCCCCCCTCCCCGTAGAATCGTCCCTCCGCCCACCGCTGGGCGGCTTTTCCATAGGAACACCATGCAACCCGCATTCCGCACCTCCCCCGGTCGTACCCGCCGCCGCCGCAACCACCAGGCCCTGCGCCCGGCCCACACCGTGCTGTGCCCTAACTGCGGCAACACCAAGCGTCCCCACGCTGCGTGCGCCGGCTGCGGCTACGTCCGCCCAGGGCTTCAGATGAAGTCCCTGCAGTCTGACGCCAGCTGACCCATCCCCGACCCCGCGCCATGCGCATCGGCGTCGACGTGATGGGGGGCGACAATGCCCCCGACGAGATCCTGAAGGGCTGCATCGCGGCCGTGGAGACCCTCCACGCCGACGACACCCTTGTGCTGATCGGTGACGGACCGCTCATCGCCGAGACGCTCGAGGAGCGCGGCATCAATGCGGGCAAGAAGCTCGAGATCGTCGCGACCACGGAAGTCATCGAGATGGACGAGCCGCCGGTCGACGCGGTCCGCACCAAGAAGAACAGCTCGATTGCGGTGATGGGCAAGATGGGTTCCCCCAAGGACCCCAACCGGCTCGATGCCGTGATCAGCGCAGGAAACACGGGCGCGTGCGTCACCGCCGCGCAGATGCACATGCGCCGCCTGCCCGGCGTCGTGCGCCCCGGCATCGCAGTCACTGTGCCCACATTCAGCGGCCCGATCGTGCTGCTCGACGTCGGCGCAAACATCGAGCCCAAGGCAAGCCACCTCGCGCAGTACGGCCTGATGGGCGAGATCTACGCGCGCGAGGTGCTGGGCATCTCGAACCCGCGCGTGGCGCTCATGAACGTTGGCGGCGAGGAGCAGAAGGGCACGCAGGAGATGCGCGATGCGCGCGACATGCTGCGCGGCGTCGGCGACGTGAACTTCATCGGGTTCGTCGAGGCCCTCGGAGACGCTGACGTGGTCATCACTGACGGCGTCGTCGGCAACGTGATGCTCAAGCTCGCCGAGGGCCTCTCCTCGGGCATCTTCAAGGCGCTCGCACGCGAGGTCTTCGAGATCGACCCTTCGCTTGCCGGACGCCTCGACCCAGTCGTCAAGAGCCTCTACGCCAAGCACGACTACCACGAGTACGGCGGCGCGCCGCTTCTGGGCGTGAACGGCGTGTGCCTCATCAGCCACGGCTCGAGCGTCGCGCGCACGATCACCAACGCAGTCCGCCGCGCGCGCAACTTCGTGGAGCTCGGCATCAACGACGCCATCGTCCGCCGCCTCGAGGCGGCGCAGTTCGCCGAAGCATGAGCCAGCCCGCGTGGACCCACGGTGTCCGCATCGCGGGAACCGGCTCGTGCCTCCCCTCGCGCACGCTCACCAACGCTGACTTCGAGAAGCTCGTCGACACCACCGACGAGTGGATCTTCCAGCGCACCGGCATCCGCCAGCGCCAGGTCTGCAACCCCGAGACCGAAGGCTGCTTCACGCTCTCTCGCGATGCGCTCTCGCGCGCGCTCGAGATGGCGGGCATGACCGGCAAGGACCTCGACCTCGTCATCGTCGCGACGGTCTCGGGCGAGATGCCATGCCCCTCGACGGCGTGCCGCGTCGCGGCAGCGATCGGCGCGACACCCGCGCCCGCCTTCGACCTGCAGGCCGCATGCAGCGGATTCGTCTACGCGCTGAACGTCGCCGAGGCGCTGATCCGCTCGGGCCGCTTCCGTTCCGTCGGCGTCGTCGGCTGCGACATCATGAGCAGCATCGTCGACTACACGGACCGCACCGTGTCGATCCTCTTCGGCGATGCGGCCGGATCCGTGGTGCTCGTGCGCGACGACAGCCCCTCGCGCGGATGCCTCTACCAGGCGATGGGCGCAGACGGCGGCGGATGGAACGCGCTCTACCTGCCCAAGCGCATGCAGGAAGTGCCGCCCGATGACGTGAACAACCCCATCCGCCTCGGATACCTGCGCATGAACGGCAAGGAAGTGTTCCGCTTTGCGGTCACCAAGTTCCGCGAGGTGATCGAGGACGCGCTGCGCAACACGGGCCTCACGCCGGAAACGGTGTCGCAGGTCGTGTGCCACCAGTCGAACATCCGCATCATCGATGCCGCGCGAGAGAAGATCGGCATCCCGCCCGAGAAGGTCTACGTGAACATCGACCGCTGCGGCAACAGCAGCTCCGGCAGCGTGGGCCTCTGCTTCGACGAGCTCAACCGCGCGGGCAAGATCAAGCCCAACGACGCCGTCGTGCTCGTTGCGTTCGGCGGCGGGCTCACCTGGGCAAGCAGCGTCTGGAGGATCTGAATCCATGAGCACCCACACGAACTCCGTGATCGCACTCTGCCCGGGCCAGGGCGCGCAGGCCGTCGGCATGGGCCTGGCATGGCGCGATGCGAGCCCCGCCGCGGCGCAGACCTTCGCCGAGGCAGACCAGGCCGTTGACCTATCCGCGTGCGGCGCAGGCGCGGCATCGCTCTCCGAGACGTGCTTCCGCGGGCCCGCCGACATCCTCAACCGCACCGACGCAAGCCAGCCCGCCCTCTACACCTGCGGCATCGCATGCTGGCGCGCGCTCTGCGAGACGCACGGCCAGCTGCCGCTGCACTCGTGCGCGGGACTCTCGCTCGGCGAGTACACGGCGCTGCATCTTGCGGGCGCGTTCACGTTCCTGGACGGTCTCCGTCTTGTCGCCACGCGCGGCCGCCTCATGCAGCAGGCCGCTGGGGCATCGAAGGGCGGCATGGTGGCGCTCATCGTCGCAGACGAGGCGCAGGCGCAGCAGGTGTGCGACGATGCCAAGGGCAGCGAGGTGCTCGTGTGCGCGAACTTCAACGCACCGGGGCAGATCGTGCTCTCGGGTTCGGCCGGTGCATGCGACCGGGCCGTCGATGTCGCATCCAAGATGGGCCTGCGCGCGACGCGGCTCACCGTGGCCGGCGCCTTCCACAGCCCGCTGATGGCCCCCGCTGCCGAGGGCATGGCCCGCGCGCTCGAGCACGTGGACTTCCGCCCGCTGCAGTGCGACGTGTGGAGCAACGTCACCGCGAAGCCGCACCACCCTACGGATATCGGAACCCTGCGCAAACTTCTGGTAGAGCAGATCACCAGCCCGGTACGATGGAGCCAGTCCATGCAGGCCCTTGCCGCGGGATTGCCCGCGGGCGAAGGCCGTCCGGTTGCGCTCGAGATGGCGCCCGGCTCGGTCCTCAAGGGTCTCATGCGTCGCATCGACCGCTCGCTTGAGGTGAAGACCCATGATCAACCGGCACAGCCCGTACAGCCCGCACCGACTGCCTGACCTCGCGCTCGCGCTCGTCGCGACTGCCGCGGCATCGCTCTCGATCGCAGGATGCGGCGAAGAGGAAGCGCCTCCGCCGCCGCCCATCGTGGCCGCGCCGCCCCCGCCACCGCCGCCACCGCCACTGCCGCAGATCAAGACGATCGCGGAGCTGATGCAGGAGCTCGGCATCGACCCGCGCGTGAAGCTCTCATATTTTGACGCTCCGGCCACCACCGAGAATCCCGCGCCGGCCTCTCCCGCATGCGCAGCCTCGATCGCCGCGTTCATCGCGAGGAGATTCGTCTGAGAAGCGATCGCCGCGATGGCCTTGTTC
>CAYPOZ010000032.1:3627-16120 GCA_964412415.1 uncultured Isosphaeraceae bacterium
GCCGTCGGCGATGCGGACAAGGCGGGCAAGACGATGAGCGTTGAGGACAAGGTCACGCTCGAGGCGCTCGTCGCCAACGGCGCGTGGCCCGCGATCACGTCCCAGCTCGAGCAGATCGAGGTCGTGTGCGCAGACGACGGCGCGAACTTCGCCACAATGGGCATCGTGCGCGCGGGCGACGACGAGTCGCCCATGCTCTGGGACTGCGACATGAGCCCAGAAAGCGGTGTTTTCACCGCATTTCCTGCCACTCCCGACATCATGGAGCAGCTCTCCGGCGCAGACCAGATCGGCGCCTGGCGCACCTACATCAAGGAACTGCTCGCGAAGGCTGAGCTTCCTGACGAGGTCATCGAGATCGCGCAGGAGGATGTGCAGACGACCAGCGTCGAGGGCTCGAGCAGCGGCGGTGGCGGCGGCGGCACAGGCGCCGGCGCGCCCAAGATGCGCCGTCCCGTGCCGAAGGATCCAGTGAAGGTTCCGCAGGGTCCGCCTGGCGGCCCCGGCAGCTGACCTCGCGCGGGTTTCGCCCCGCGCTCAGTCAAGATCACCCAACCGTGCGTGGTGCGCGCGTCGCGCCCCTGATCACATCGCGAGTCCGCCGTCGACCTGCAGCACGTGGCCGGTCACGTAGCCCGCGCCATCTGACGCGAGATACGACACGGCCGCGGCAATGTCGCTGGCCTGGCCGAACGAGCGCAGCGGGATGTTCGGCATCACCGCATCCTTGAGCGCCTGAGGCAGCACCTCGGTCATGTCGGTCTGGATGAATCCGGGGGCGACCACGTTCGCGGTGATCCCCTTGGACCCGATCTCCTTCGCGATCGACTTGGTCATGCCGATGAGGCCCGCCTTGCTGGCGGCGTAGTTCGCCTGCCCGGGATTTCCCATGATTCCCGCGATGCTTGCCATGTTGATGATGCGGCCGAAGCGGGCGCGCATCATCGGGCGGGCGGCGGCGCGGCAGGCCACGAACGCCGACCTCAGGTTGACCCGGATCACGTCATCGAAATCAGCGTCGGACATGCGCATCAGCAGGCCGTCCCGGGTGATTCCGGCATTGTTGACCAGGATGTCCAGGCGCCCGCAGCGCTCGGCGACCCCATCGATTGCGGCGGCAAGCGCCTCGCCGTCGCCCACATCGCAGGCCAGAGGCTCGGCGGCACCCCCCGCGGCGGCGATCTCCCCCACCACGGCCTGAAGCTGGTCGGCATTCCGGGCGACGCACACCACGTGGCGCCCATCGGCGGCGAGGCGTAGGGCGATGGCCTTGCCGATGCCTCGGCTGGCCCCCGTCACAAAGGCGACACGGCGGTCAATGGCGTTTGACATGAGATTGGGGGCAAGTCTATCGGCCACCACCCACTTTGGGACGCACCGCTATACTCTCGCCCCGCGGCATCAACGCCGTATACCCCTATGGAGGCTCCACACGTGACAGAAGCGGAAGTCGAGACGAAGGTCATTGCCATCGTTGCCGAGCAGATGGGTGTCGATAAGGCAGAGATCAAGCGCGAGAGCAGCTTCGCGAATGACCTGAACGCCGACAGCCTCGACCGGGTCGAGCTCGTCATGGAGTTCGAGGACCAGTTCGGAACCACGATCCCGGACGATCAGGCTGAGAAGATCCTGACCGTCGGTGACGCGATCACCTACATCATGAAGAACCAGGGCGGCGCTGCCACCTCGGGCAGCTGAGCGCCGCAGATGCGGACGATCACGCTCCGACGTGTCGTCGTGACCGGCCTTGGTGCGGTCACGGATGTGGGGCCCGATGTCCCGTCGACATGGGACGGGCTCATTAATGGCCGTTCGGGCATCGGTCCCATCACGCTCTTCGACCAGAACTACGACTGGGGTGTCCGCTTCGCCGGCGAGGTGAAGAACATGGACCACACCCCGGTGGCGGACGTGCGCGAGGTGAAGCGGATGGACCGCTTTGCCGTGCTCGGGCTGCTTGCCGCTGATGAGGCGGTGCGTGACAGCGGATGGTCACCCACCTCGGGCGACCCCTACCGCCACGGCGTGGCGATCGGCAGCGGTATCGGCGGCATCGACACGATCGAGAACGGCCACGTCAACCTGATCAAGAACGGCCCGCGCAAGGTGAGCCCCTTCACCGTGCCAAGGCTGATGGTGAATGCGGCCGCGGGGCAGGTGTCGATCCGGTTCAACCTGCGCGGCGCGAACATCGCCACCGCGACGGCGTGCGCGACGGGTTCGCACGCGATCGGCGCCGCATACCACCTGATCCAGCGCGGCGACGCCGACGTAATGCTCGCTGGCGGCGCGGAGGCCGCGGTCACGCCGCTGTGCGTGGGCGCGGTCGCTGCGATGAAGGCGCTGTCCACGCGCAACGACGAGCCCACGCGGGCTTTGCAGCCCTACGTCGATGCGCTGAAGGGCGCAGGCGCGGCGGTCATCGTGCTCGAGAGCCTCGAGCACGCGAAGGCGCGTGGTGCCCGCATCTACGCCGAGGTCACGGGCTTCGGAACCTCGGGCGATGCGCACCACATTGCGGCGCCCGACGAGCAGGGCTCCGGCGCGCGGCGCGCGATGCTCAACGCGATCACCGACGCGCAGCTCAACCTCGACCAGATCGGCTACATCAACGCGCATGGCACGTCGACGCCTCTTGGCGACGCGGCCGAGGTCGCTGCCGTGAAGAGCCTCTTCGGCGACCATGCGAAGAAGCTCGCCGTCAGCTCCACGAAGAGCTGCACCGGCCACTGCCTTGGCGCGGCCGGCGGCATCGAGAGCGTGGCCACGATCCTCGCGATCCACCACGGCATCCTGCCCCCCACAATCAACCTCGAGAAGCCCGACGAGGGCTTCGACCTCGACTTCGTGCCCAACACCGCGCGGCAGCGCGCGCTCGAGCACGGCATCAACAACTCGTTCGGCTTCGGCGGACACAACACGAGCCTCGTGTTCTCCCGCTTCAGGGGCTGAGCGAACGTGCCTCGCAACATCCCGGTCGGCAACGGAGAGATGCTGGTCGCCTTTGACGACCTGTACCGCATCCGCGACCTGCACTGGCCCAATGTGGGCATGCCCAACCACACGTGCGGGCACCTGCAGCGCTTTGGCGTATGGGTGGACGGGCAGTTCGCGTGGGTCGATGCGCCAGGGTGGGAGCGCGACCTGCGCTACGTGCGCGACTCGATGGTCACGCAGGTGCGGCTGCGCAACGAGCGGCTCGGCATCGAGCTGCTGTGCCAGGACGCAGTCGACTACTGGAGCCCGGTGTACCTGCGCAGCGTGCGCGTCACGGACATGGCGGGATACCCGCGCGACGTGCGCGTCTTCTTCCACCAGGACCTGTCGATCGGCGAGAGCGCGGTGGGCGACACCGTGAACTACGACCCCGCGACGGGCGGCCTCGTGCACTACAAGGACGCGACCTACTTCCTCATCAACGGCTGCGGTGCGCGCGGGTTCGGTGCCGACACGTGGGCATGCGGCCAGAAGCGCATCGGCGACGCGGAGGGCACGTGGCGCGATGCGGAGGACGGGCTGCTGTCGCGCAACTCGATCGCGCAGGGCAGCGTGGACTCGACCGTGGGGTTCGGGCTCGCGCTTGCGCCCAACGGAAGCGGCACGATCCACTACTGGATCGCGGCCGGCAACGACTACCGCGCCATCAAGCAGCTTGACCGCAAGATCCGCGAGAAGTCGCCGCAGCGCATGATCGTGCGCACCGAGGCCTACTGGCGCTGGTGGGCGTGCAAGGAGAAGGTGGACTTCTCGCCGCTGCCTGGGCACCTGCGCGACCTCTACGTGCGCAGTGCGCTCATCGTGCGCACGCAGATCGACAAGGGCGGCGCGATCATCGCCGCCAACGACTACGACATCACCCACTTCGCGGGCGACACCTACTCGTACATGTGGCCGCGCGACGGCGCGATGGTGTCGCATGCGCTGGTGCTCGCGCACCAGGGCGAGCTCTCGCGCGCGTTCTTCCGCTTCGCGCAGCGGGTGATCGAGCCCGAGGGCTACTTCCTGCACAAGTACAACCCCACCGGCACGCTCGCCTCGAGCTGGCACCCGTGGGTGATCGAGGGGCGCAAGACGCTGCCGATCCAGCAGGACGAGACGGCGCTCGTGACGTGGGCGCTGCGGCGGCACTTCCTGGTGTTCCGCGACGTGGAGTTCGTGCGCGACCTCTACAACCCGCTCGTGATCGACGCCGCGGAGTGGATGCTCGACTTCCGCGACCCCAGCGGGCTGCCCAAGCCCAGCTGGGACCTGTGGGAGGAGCGCCGCGGCGTGCACCTCTTCACGGTGTGCTCGACGATCGGAGCGCTGCGCGCGGCGCACGACTTCGCGCGCGACATGGGCGCGCTCGACCGCGCCGAGGAGTTCCGTGCCGGCGCCGAGAGCATGACGCGCGCCATGATCCGCGTGATGTGGGACGAGGGGCGCGGGCGATTTGCGCGCATGGCGACTCCTCTCGATGACGGCTCGTACAGGCTCGACTTCACGCTCGATGCGAGCGCCTTCGCGCTGTTCGCGTTCGGTGCGCTCGATGCGCGCGACGAGCGCGTGGAGCGGCACATGCGCGCGATCGGCGAGCGGCTGTGGGTGCAGACATCCGTCGGCGGCCTCGCGCGCTACGAGCACGACCACTACCACGCGGTGGAGCGCCAGGACATCGCGCGCGTGCCCGGCAACCCATGGGTCATCTGCACGCTGTGGTACGCGCAGTGGCTCGTCGAGCGCGCGCGCACCCTCGAGGAGCTGCAGGAGACGCTGCCGCTGCTTGAGTGGACGCACCAGCGCGCGCTGCCCAGCGGCGTGCTCGCGGAGCAGTTTGATCCGTACACAGGTGCGCAGGTGAGCGTGAGCCCGCTCACCTGGAGCCACGCGACGTACATGATTGTGGTCGCGAAGTACCTTCGCAGGCACGGCGAGATCACAGGCGTGAGCCACGGAATCCCAACCGGAGACTGAACCATGATGATGCCGGGAGACCCCGTCCTGCGGATGCGCACCTCAGCGCTCGTGGGCGTGCTGCTGATTGCCGTGTTCGCGTCGTGGCGGCTGATGCCGGCGCGCGTGGCGCCCGCCGATGCGCCAGCCACCGAGGTGAGCGGTGCGCGCGTGATGGCGGGCGTGCGCGGCGTGGTGGGAGATGCGGAGGGCGGCGCGGGTCAGCCGCGCACGATCGGCAGCGAGGCCCACGCGCGCGCGGTGCAGTACGTGGTGGACGAGTTGAAGGCCATGGGCGTGACGGCGCAGCTGCAGCGCGGCGAGATGCCCAACCGCTTCAAGCGCACCGAGAGCGTGCAGCTCGTGAACATCATCGCGCCGCTCGGCGTGGGGCCGGAGGGGGCGGACGAGTACGTCGCCATCGCGGCGCACATCGATTCGGTGCCTGGCGCGCCAGGCGCGGGCGACGACGCGCTCGGCGTGGCGAGCGCACTCGAGGTCGCGCGCGCGCTCCGTGCACGTGCAGGCGCGGGCGCGGGCGCGACGGACCGTGACCCCTACCCGCGCGAGGTCGTGCTCGTGATCACAGACGGCGAGGAGCTCGGGCTGCTCGGCGCGGAGCTCTTCTGCCGCGAGCACCCGCTGGCCGAGCGCATCGGCGCAGTCGTCAACCTCGATAGCCGCGGCACCAGCGGTCCCGCGTTCATCTTCGAGACGGGCCCAGACACCACTGCGCTCGCCGAGATCATGGCGTCGCGCGTGCCGCACCCGCGCACCACGAGCGTGGCGGCGACGATCTACGACTACATGCCCAATGGCACCGACTTCACCGTCTTCCGCGAGGCGGGCATGACCGGGTTCAACGTCGCGTGCATCGGCTCGCCCCGCAACTACCACCAGCCGAGCGACACGCCTGACAACGTCGACCCGCTCTCCGCGCAGCACATGGCCGACACCGCGCTCGCGCTCGTCGAGGGCCTGGCATCGGCGCCTAAGGCAGCCTCCCCTGCCTCGCCCAACTCCCCCGCCCCGCAGTCCGCATGGTTCGACCTTCTCGGGTTCGGGGTCGCGCATCTGCCGATCGCGTGGATGCAGCCAGGCGCCCTCATGGCGCTGCTGCTGACGCTCTTCTCGGCAATCATCGCGCTGAGGTGCCGCTGGATCCGCTGGTCCGGCATCATGATCGGGATCGGTGCGGCCGTCGCCGCGATCGCGCTCGCTGCGCTCGCAGGCTGGGGCGCGACGAGCCTCGCGCGCGCGACGCTCATCGACAACGAACTCAAGGGGCTCGCGCGCCAGCAGTCATGGATCTGGCCGCAGGGATACCTGTGGATCAGCGCAGGCATGATGCTGCTCGGTGCGGTGATCGCACTCGGGCTGCGCTCGCTCGGGCTACGTACGCGCCAACCACGCAGCGCCAAGCCCTCAGCCACCGCCAGGCAACCGGTGTTCATGCCAACTGGCCGCGACCCCGAAGTGAACGCGCGCTGGGTCCACGTGCTCGTGGCGCTGGGGATCTGGGGCGCGCTCGCGCTGGCAATCGCCATCGTCGCGCCCGGCGCCAGCGTCATCTTCGTGCTGCCGGCGCTCGCGGGCTCGGTCGCCCTCGCGGCCGGCGCGCTCGGCGCATCTCGCATGGTCATCATGCGCCCGACGATCGGCTTCGCCGCGCGCGCGGCGGTCTGCGCCATGATCACCGCAGCTCTGATGTGGCTTCCGCTCGAGCCAGCGCTGGCCGATGCCTTCGGCCTCTCCATGCTCTCCGTGGCTGCCGTCCGCGGCGCCCTGCTCGCGCTGCTGCTGCCGTAGAGCGAGCTGCCACTCGAACACCATCATGATTGGCGAACTTCCCGTCTTTTGTGGTGTATATCGGCTATTATCGTGCCAATATGTCGATCTTTATGAGATCGGATGCGAAACTGGTGCGAACATGCTGAAGTTGCGACTGATCTTCGAGAATTCGAATGATCGTAATCGGTACTGATAGGTTGCAGATCGACTGATTTCGATGCCATTTGGCATCACTTTCGTGATCGATCGTCTATCGGCGGACAATGGCCTCAAATGGTCACACCGTACGTACCGTCTCGCTCGGGCGCTGGCACAAGGCGCGCGGGCACAGGAACTCCGCGTGATAGGCGCTCGCAAGGCAGTCCGGGACGCGCCAGCAACGGCCGTCTGAGCAATTCACGCCGTGAATGAAATCTATTCACGCCGTGAATAGCGCATATGTGCCTAGGGCCGCGGCCCCGACCCTCCAGCAACACCTCACGGCGATGCAGGTGACGACTCTGCGAGGGGCCCGACAAACCGGCAAGGCCACACTTGCTCAGCTCGTCGGGGGACCGAGCCGATCGTTCGTGACCCTTGACGACCAGGCCATTGGACGGCTCGCGAGGCAGCCGGAGTCGCTGTTCCGGGGCGAGGCGCCATTGACCATCGCCGAGATCCAGCGGGCTCCGCATCTGCTCCAGAGGCTCGTGCAAGAGGCGGAACGCAGTGAAGGCCGCGGCCGAGTCCTGCTCACCACACCGGTCGATCAGGCGGTTGCGCATGACTCTATCGGGGGCCAAGTGGGCCGGGTCTCCCATCTCACGCTGTGGCCCATGACCCGACGAGAGCTGCTGGGGCTCGGTCGTGCGGGGGTGTGGAGCGAGCTACTCGGCACCCCCGAGCCACAGTGGCTCGATCTGGTTGCTGCCGACCCCGTGGGTCCGGAGGATTGGCGGGTTTGGGTGGCTCATGGCGGATTGCCGACACCAGCCCTGAGGCTCAAGACATGGAGCGAACGTGCGATCTGGCTGGAGAGCTATATCACCAGCTACCTGGAGCGAGACTTGCGTGCGCTTTCAAACATCGCATCGCTCCCTGATCTGCGCCGCATCATGCGTGAGCTCGCGCTTCGGAACGGGGAGCTTGTGAACCAGTCGCACTTTGGGCGAAGTCTCAGTGTGCCGCAGCCGACCATGCATCGCCACCTCAATCTTCTGGCGCAGTCCTACATGCTGGTGAGGCTTTATCCACTCCTTCCGAGCTGGTACCTGCGCAGTACGCGAAGGCCACGGCTTTACTGCATGGATACGGCTGTCGGCCTTCACTTGGCCGACTGGCCTGAGCCCAATGCCTCGCACTTGAAATCACTGGTGCTCCTCGACTTACTTGCGTGGCGCGATGCGCAGGTTTGGCCGGCCGATGTGTGCTTTTGGGAGTCCTACGTGGGGGTCGGGGTCGACTTTGTGATCGACCAGCGCAACAAGCTCATGCCCATTGCGGTAACCACCGCCGAGCGGCCATCTGTCTCTGAAGCATCGGGCATTGCTGCGTTTCGCCGCGCCCAGCCGCAGCGATCGTGCCCGGGGCTGCTGCTGCACTGCGGCGAGGAGACGTCGTGGATCCTCCCGGGAATCCTCGCCGCCCCCTGGTGGAGGGTGGTTTGAGGTTTACGGGCCTGCAGCAGTTGGCGGCAGCAACATCGGTGGGGATGATCCGCCGGGCATGGTCATCATGGGGGCGCCGGGCATGCCGGGCGCGGATGGCGCAGCTGGGGCCGGATCGCCGAAGAGGCGGCCGAGCTGACTCGCTCGCCAGGATGGAACGGTGAAGACCCAGCCGCTCCATGTTGCGGACTGCGTTCGCACCTTCGTGAAGGGATCCTCGGGCGCCTTAGTGGAGGATTCGTCCGAAGACTTCGCTACCGCACCGTCGGTGGCGGCTGCGTTGGCTGCCGCCGGCTCGGGCAGCGCTGCGTCGAGCATGACGAAGTAGGTCTCGCCGTCGCGCCAGAGTCGGGCGTGGACGTTGGCGTTCTCGCCGATGCCGTAGGTGACGGTAACGGTGTTGGGGCGGGTCGAGTCCTCGGGGGTCGCGCGGCGCACCTCCTCGGCCTGCATCCCCACCACCAGCGACGGGATCGCAGACTTGAAGCCCTCCGCGACCGAATCGTCGGCCTGCTTGTCGGACGCCCACATCCCCTTGTCGTCGCGGGTCAGGGTGATCGTGCGGCCGGTCATGTCACAGCCGGAGATCGTCTTGATCGATTCGGCCGCGACATCGGCGACGGGATTGACGATCCAGGTCTGCGGCGTGGCGGCCACATTCAGCGATCCCGCGCAACGCCACGTCTGCGGCTCCGACAGCAGCCGCGCGTACACGCCATCGGGCTGGAAGACGCCCCGCCCCACCACCACCTGCGCGACCGGCGTCTCGCCACCCGCGTAGATGCTGACGAGCTTCGACTCGTTGGTCGTGTCGGGCCATGCCAGGCCAAGGTCGGCGTGGCGCTCCGGCTTCGCCGTGAGCTTCTGCGACTTGCGCAGGTTCGAGAGCCCGCGCAGCACACCCACCACCGATTCGGTCTGCGCCGGGAATCCGTCGCGCGAGGCCACGACCCACGTGCCGTCGCGGCGCTCGATGCGCGTCGTGTCGTTGGTGGACTGCACCTCGACCGCGGTGATGCGGTCGGCCATCGACGTGAGGTCAACGAGCAGGTCGGTCGCCTTGCCGCCGGCGGCGCCCGTGCCCGCGCTGCCGCCGCTGTTGGTGCCGCCCGCACCAGTGAAGCTGCCCTCGCCTCCTGGCTGGAGATCCAAGCCGCCGCGCATGAGCACGGCAATGAGGACGAGGGCCGCGGTCACGCTGGCCATCAGAGTCAGGATTCGCTGGCTTCTCATTGCGGATCTCTCTGTGTGTGTGGGTGGGTGTGCGTTCGAAGATGCGATCGGGACAGCTGCCTCACCCCTTCCGCCGAACCACGCGGCGGAGGCCGAAGATGGATGCGACGAACGCGACGGCGATCGGCCAGCCGACGACGTTCGCGAGCATCAGCCGGTGGCCGAGCGACTCGATGTCCTCGCGCAGTCCGCTCTGCACCTGGCGCAGCTCGGCACGCGCGCTCACGAGCTCGGTCTGAAGCTCCTTCAGCTGCTCCTGCTGCTCGGGCGAGAGCACCATCACCTGGTCGGTCGACTTCTGCACCTGCATCTCGTTGATGCGCTGCTCCGCGGCCTTCACGCGCTCCTGCAGCTCCTGCTCGCGCTTGAGGTAGCGCTCCTCGGCCTGACGGCGCAGCTCCTTCACGACCTCGAAGGGCCGCTGCGTGGTGCCGCGCGCGCGCAGCGACAGCAGCGCCTTGTCGCCCGTGAGCTGCTCCACCGTGTTGAAGGCGAGCGGACCGTTGTCGGCAAACACGCGCCACCCCAGCGAGAGGTTGCCCAGGCGCTGCTCCTGCGTCCACGCCTCGTCGCGCAGCATGTCGGCATCGCCCACCATGACGATCGTCGCAGGCTTGGGCGCGCCGTCGGGCGCACGCTCGATCCCGTACGCGCTCTTCACGAGCCCCGTGAACCGCGCCGCGAGCACACGCTTCACGCCATCAGCCGCAAACTCGCGCAGCAGCGCCTGCGGATCCGCAAACGCGCCGAGCTTCGAGCTGTCGATGAGCTGCGTCTGGTCCGATGCGCGCACGAGCGGCGTCATCGTCATGCCGCTGCCCTCGACCGCGCCCACGGCGCCGGCCGACAGCATCGTCAGGTTCGCCAGCGCGCCGCACGCGGGCTCCGACGTGTCGATGCCCTCCTTGGGCACGATGAGCCACGCGATGTACTCGAGCGTCGCGAGCCCAGTCGCCGACCGCGCACGCACGCGCTGCGCGTACTGGCGGTCGCCGACCACCTTGCCCGAATCCCACGCGATGCCCCACGCCGGCAGCAGCGGCCCGAGGTCGCTCGCCTGCGGCGCGTTCGCAAACGCATCTGGCCCACCAGGCTGCGCCGAACTCTCGCACAGCGGATCCATGAAGAGCAGGATGCTGCCGCCGAGCATCGCATACGAGTCGATCGACTTGAGCAGGCTCTCGCTCATCCCGTACGGATGCGCAATCACCAGCGCCGCGATGCCGTCGGGCAGCCTGTCGGCCGTGGGCTGCACCACCTCCACGTCAAAGAGCTGCCGCATCTGCACCAGGAACTGCCACGGCGGCGTCATCCGCCGCGCCTGCGGATCGAACCCAGAGTCCATCGGCAGTGCCGTCACCACCGCGACCTTCGCCTTGCTCGCGCGCGAGGCCGACACGATCGCCCGCGCGATGTCGTACTCGAGGAACGCCTCGTCGCCCGGGTTCAGCCAGGGCAGCGCCTCCTTGCGGTCGGTGGGTCCGGTCACCACAAGGCCGAGCGTCACCGTGCGCCCGAGGCCATCCACCGCCATCGCGGCGATGCCGTTCACGCGCGCGGCATCCTCGGCTTCCGAGTATGGCTGCGGATCGAAGACCTGCAGCTCGACCTTGCCGCCCGACGCGTCAGCCACCTCGCGCAGGAACTCCTGCACGCGCTGCGCGTGCGTCACCACCATGGGCACGTCGCGCGCGGCCTCCTTCGACCAGTAGAGGTCGATGCGCACGGGCTCGTCGAGCCCCTGCACCACCGCGCGAAGCCCGGGCGAGAGCGTGTAGTTGCCGTCGGCGGTGAGATCCAGCCGCGGCAGCCGCGTGACGCTGGTGATCGCCACCAGCGCGACAAAGGCCACCAGCGAGAGCGCGGTGCCGACAAGGGCGATGGTGCGTCGTGATGCGTGTCGCATGTCAGGCCGCCTTTCGCCAGTCGATGAGCAGCGTGTTCGCGACGAGCATCGCCGCGATCAGCGCCACGAAGTAGATGATGTCGCGAAGGTCGATCACGCCGCGCGAGATCGACTCGAAGTGCGAGAGCACCGAGATGCCCGCGAGCGCATCGCGCACGCCCTCGGGCACCCACCCTTGCACGAAGTCGAGCACGAGCGGGAACCCGGCCAGCAGCAGCAGGAAGCACGCCACCACCGTGAGCACGAAGGCCACGACCTGGTTCTTGGTGCACGCGCTCAGCACGGACCCGACCGCCAGGTACGCGCCCGCGAGCAGCAGGCTCGCGAGGTACCCCGCAACGATCGCGCCCTGGTCAGGGTCACCGAGCCAGTTCACCGTCAGCCACAGCGGCAGCGTCAGCGCAAGCGCGATACCGCAGAAGGCCCACGCCGCGAGGAACTTCGCGCTCACCACCTGCCACAGCGGAAGCGGCAGCGTCGCGAGGCCCTCGATCGTGCCCAGGCGCCGCTCCTCTGCCCACAGACGCATGCTCACCGCAGGCGCCAGAAACAGGAACATCCACGGCACGAACTGGAAGAAGGGGCGCAGGTCAGCCTGCCCGCGGTCGTAGAGGTTCCCCACCGAGAAGGTGAAGAGCCCCGCCAGGAACAGGAACACCACAAGGAACACCGCAGCCAGCGGCGTCGCAAAGTAGGCGCGCAGCTCGCGCGCGAAGACCACTCGAAGTGCGCTCATGCCGCCACCTCCGCCTTGGATGCGCCCGACCCGCCGCTCGACCCCATCGAAATCTCCGCCGTCGCGCCGGTGAGCTCGCGGAACACGTGGTCAAGCCGATTGCGCGTGACGGCAGCCGGCGCGCGCGACTCCATCTGCGCGGGCGTGCCGTCGAAGACCGTCCGCCCGCCCGCGATCACCACCGCGCGCGTGCAGATCGCCTCGACCTCCTCGAGGATGTGCGTCGAGAGCACGATCGCCTTCGTCGAT
>CAYPOZ010000033.1:0-3202 GCA_964412415.1 uncultured Isosphaeraceae bacterium
GTCGGTGACGTAGCAGCCTGCCACGGCTCCAACCTTGCTGATGCGGAAGACCTGGCGGACCTCGGCGTGGCCGAGCACCTCGAGCTTGACCTGCGGGTCGAGCATGCCGCGCATCGCCTTGGTGAGGTCATCGGTGATGTCGTAGATGACGTCGTAGAGGCGGATGTCGACGCCCTTGGCCTCGGCGAGGCCGCGGGCCTTGGCGTTGCTCGTCACGTTGAAGCCGACGATGATCGCGCCGGTCGCCTCCGCGAGCAGCACGTCGCTCTCGTTCACGCCGCCGACCGCGCAGTGCTTGACGGCCACCGTGACCTCCTCGGCCGCGAGCTTGGACAGCACAGCCTTGAGCGTCTCGACCGAGCCCTGAACGTCACCCTTGACGACCAGCGGAAGCTCGCGCCTCTTGCTCTTGCCGAGGTGCTCGAAGATGTTGTCGAGGGTGATCTTCGGCGTCGCAAGCTCGCGCTCGCGCTCGTGCGCGCGGTGGTCGAGCGCGGCCTGCTCGGCCGCCTTGTGGTCGTCGGTCACGTAGAACTTGTCGCCCGCGTCGGGCAGCTCGTCGATGCCGGAGATGGCCACCGGCGTGCTCGGGCCAGCCTCCATGATGCGCTCGCCGCGGTCGTTCATGATGTCGCGCACGCGCCCGAAGGCACGGCCCACCACGATGAAGTCCCCGCGGGTGAGCACGCCCTCCTGGACGATGAGCTGCGCGACTGCGCCGCGGCCCTCCTCCATGCGCGCCTCGAGCACTGTGCCCTGCGCGTGCCCGGCGAAGTCGGCCTTCAGCTCGAGCATGTCGGCGGTAAGCGCGATGACCTCGAGCAGCTCCTGGATTCCGGTGCCCTTCACGGCGCTGGTGGCCACGACCTCGGTCGAGCCACCCCACACGACCGGGTTGAGCCCGTGCTCGGCAAGCTGCCCGTAGATGCGCTGGATGTTGTTCTCCGTGGCCTCGGGCTTGTCGATCTTGTTGAGCGCCACCACGATCGACACGCCCGCCGCCTTGGCGTGGTTGATCGACTCGATCGTCTGCGGCATGACGCCGTCGTCGGCAGCGACGACGATCACCGCGATGTCGGTGACCTTCGCGCCGCGCGCGCGCATCGCCGTGAACGCCTCGTGGCCCGGCGTGTCGATGAACGTGATCACGCGGTCGCGATCGCCCGCGTGCAGCGGAGTCTGGAACGCGCGCGTGGACTGCGTGATGCCGCCCGCCTCACCGGAGGCCACGTTGGTGTTTCGGATGCGGTCGAGCAGGCTCGTCTTGCCGTGGTCGACGTGGCCCAGGACCGTGACGACCGGCGGGCGCACGCGCTCGTCGGTGCGCTCGCGCGCAGCGAAGGTCGCCTCGATCTGGTCCTGCGCGGACTGCGCGGTGTCGACGACCACCTCGATGTCGAAGTCCATCATGATCTCGGCGGCGCGCTCGCCATCGATGAAGCTGTTGATGGTCAGCGGGGTGCCCTTGAGGAACAGCTTCTTCAGGATGTCCACGCTCTTCACGCCCGTGATCGCCGACAGCTCCTTGATGGAGACCGGATCCGGGATCTTCGCCGGACCCTGCGGCTTCACGGTCCCGCGCTGCTGCATGCCGCCAAGCCGCCGGTCGCTGTCGCGGTGCTTCTTCAGCCAGCCGCCGCTGCGGCTGAGGCGCTCCTCGCGCTCGATCAGGTCCTGCCCGCTGAAGCGGTCGCCTCCGCCAGCCTCGCCCGCACGGCCAGTCCGTCCCGCGTCGCCGCGGCGTCGGGTGTCAGGTCCGCGCTTGCGGTCATCCGGCCGGCCAGCCACTCCAGGGCGAGCGCCCGGAGGTCCGAAGCGTCCCGTGACGCCGCCTCCGCCGGTCGGTGTGCGTGCACCAGGGCCTGGACCTCCGAAGCGCGCGCGCGGCGCGGGCAGGTTGTCAGGGGCGTCGACTCGCACCACCTTCGGCCCGGACAGGCGCGACTTCTCGGGCTGCTCGAGACGGGGACCCACTGGTCCAACATCACGCGGGCGAACGGGCACGTTCGGCGCCGCGGAAGGACCCGGGAAGAACCGAGAGCCCATCGGCCGGTTTCCTTCCGTGGGACGCATGCCTGGAGCGCCGGGAGCCGGGGCTCCAGGCGCGGCGGTGCCTCGTGCAGTGACGGGAGGACGCAGCGGTCCGGCAGATGGCGCTGCGACTCGGGGTGCGGGAGTCACGGATGGTGCAGTGACCTCCGGTCCACGCGTCACCGGAGGCGCCGCAGCTGGCGCTGGCGCGGCTGCGGAAGGAGACACCGCAGGTGCAGGCGCCGCAACGCGTGGCACCTCAGGCATCCGAACCGGTGCCGATGGTGGCACCGGCGCCGGGGCGGGCTCGGCTGGAGCGGGAGCCGCCTCCACCGCAGCCTCAGCCACGGCGGCCGCAGCGGCACCCTCATCAGCCTGACCCTTCTTCAACCTGCCGCGCTTGGGCGCGATCTTCTCGGCACGCTCGCGCGCCGCATCCACGTCCACGCGTTCCGCAGTCTCGACCGCCGTCGACGACCCGTCGACCCCGCCGAACCACTCGCGGATGGTCTGCGAAAGCCCGATCGACACCGTGGACTGGGGATTCGACACTTCGCCGATCCCCTCTCGCGTGCACTTCTCGATCACGTCCTTGGACGTGACGCCAAGCTCCTTCGCCAGTGCCGAGATGCGGACCTTCTTGGTGGTTTTCGTCGTCAATCGTTGCTCCGTGTGTCGTATGCCCGTCAGTCAGTGAATGTTCCCCAACGCTCAGCCCTGCGCGGGCTCGTCGCTTGTGATGCCGAGGATGCTGTCCGCGGCTGCCTCGCTCTCGGCGTCGGTCGCGACTGCGCCCTCGCCGCCGAGCAGCGCATCGGCCTGTGCGCCCTCCTCGGCGCGCCGTGCCTCCTCGGCTGCCTTCTCCTGCGCCATCTGCTCGGCCACAGCTCGGCCGCGCTCGGCGCACGTCGAGACGACGTGCTGCGCCATCTCTGGCGGCATGCCGCACTCCTGCACGAGCACAGGCTCGCCGACCTCCTCGACGTCGAAGACGCTGATCATGCCGAGCGCGCCCATGCGGTCGAGCATCTCGTCGGTGATGCCGGGCACGGTGCGCACGGTCTCCTCGAGGATCTGAAGGCCCTTCTGGAACTCGGGCGGCGTGAGGATGTCGACGTCCCAGCCAGTCAGGCGCGCCGCGAGGCGCACGTTCTGGCCGCGGCGGCCGATC
>CAYPOZ010000033.1:3338-5845 GCA_964412415.1 uncultured Isosphaeraceae bacterium
ATGTTGCGGATGCGCGACCCGCGCACGCCGACGCACGCGCCGACGGCATCGACCTTCGCGTCGACGCTCGACACCGCGAGCTTCGTGCGGAAGCCTGGCTCGCGGGCCATCGCCTTGATGTCGATAGTGCGCTCGGCGACCTCAGGCACCTCGGCCTCGAAGAGCTTGCGGATGAAGTCCGGATGCGCGCGCGAGAGCACGATCTTCACCTGGTGCCCGGCGTCACGCACGTCGAGCAGCAGGCAGCGCACGCGGTCGCCCGGCTGGAACTGCTCGCCCGGGATCTGCTCCGAGCGCGGCATGAATCCCTCGGCTCGGTCGACCTGCACGATGAGCGCATTGCCCTCGTAGCGCTGCGCAAGCCCGGTCACGAGCTCGCCGCGCCGCTTGGTGTACTCGTCGAGCAGCGAGTTGCGCTCGTTCTCGCGGTTGCGCTGGATCATCACCTGCTTGGCGGTCTGCGCCGCGATTCGGCCGAGCTTCTGCGGATCGTTGATCTCCTCGCGCATGCCGTCCTCGTGGTTGCGCCACAGCGAGATCTGGCCCGTGATCCGGTCAATGGCGCATCCGAACTCCTCGAGGTCGAGGGAGTTGAAGTACTTGCGGGCCGCGCTCATCATGGCCTGCTCGAGGTTCTGGAACACCAGCTCGCGGTCCACGCCCTTCTCGCGTGCCACGGTGTCCACCAGTCGGATGACGTTGTCGTTCATTGCGTGCAGTTCCTTGGATTGTCGTGATGGGATGTTTGGATGTCGTTGCGCAAGACCGCGCCAAAAACAACTCGGGCCATGGACGCGCGGTCACGCCCATGGCCCGTCCGAACCGAGCAGCGGTGCCGGGTCAGCCCATCAGGGCCTCCGGCACGGCAGCGCCGACCGCACGGGCGAGGATGACGCAGGAACGCGTCATCCGAGGCTCGTGGGGAACCCCATGGGGAGCATGCGCTGAGCTGTTGCGTTGGCGTGCATCATGGGGTCTGGTCGTCGGTGCGGACAGGCTCGAAGCCACGCGGCTCCGAATCGGGAATTGTAGCCAATTTGGGGGCAATCCGCAATGCTGCGCCCGGAACGCACGATCAATAGGATTCTGGGCCATGTTCGCGAACCCGCTGATACGCATGGTGATGGCTGCTGGATCCCTGTGGGGGCTTTCGGCGCTCCTAAACCCCCCTTCGGCCGCCGCAACCCAAGGGTCGGCATTCGATTCCGGACCTGTGCGGTCGTCCGAGGATGCGGTGCGGGTCACCGTGGAGCCCGCGGCCACTCGGGTGGCCCCCGGCGCGGACCTTCCCGTCGCGATCGTGCTCGACTTCCGTCCCACGTGGCACGCGTGGAGCGATGACCGCACTCTCCCTGGGAGCGTGGCGCGCTTCGACGGCGCGATCCACACCAGCGTGCATGTGGCCACTGGCTCCCTCGGCGCAGGTGCGCTTCGCTCAACCGCCGCACCTGCACCCATGCGTCCTGGCATGCCGCCACCTGACGGCACCGCGGCTGCCCTCGTGCAGTGGCCCGCCTATTCGACGATCGAGGCGGACGTCGGCGAGGGGAAGAAGCCGTACGCGGTGTTTTCGGAGCAGACCGTCATCTACCTGCCGCTCGTGGTCGCCGCCGACGCGCCGGCAGGCACTGCAACGCTCAGCGGCTACGTGCAACTTCAGGCGTGCGATGACTCGACCTGCGTGGCACCCGCGGACATCCCCTTCACGGTGACGGTGACTGTGGAGCCTGGCGCGATGATGGGAGCCGCTGGTGCGCGCTTCGCATCCTTCGATCCTGCGATCTTCGCGACGATCCACTCCGGCAAGCCAGGCGCCACCGCCGTGCGCTTTGACATCTTCGGCCGCACCTTCGACATCGACCCCACCGGCACAGGCTTCTTCGCGCTGCTGCTCGTCGCCGCCGCCGGCGGCGCGCTGCTGAACTTCACGCCCTGCGTGCTGCCGGTGATCCCGCTGAAGATCCTGTCGCTCTGGCGAGCGGCTGGACATCCCCGGCGGTGCCTGCAGCTTGGCCTTGCGCTCTCGGCAGGCGTGGTGCTGTTCTGGCTTGCGCTCGGCGCGGCAATGAGCCTCATCTCGGGATTCACGAGCGCCAACCAGCTCTTCCAGTACCCCCTCTTCACGATTGGCGTCGGGGTGGTGATCGCCGTGATGGCGCTGGGCATGTGCGGCGCCTTCAGCATCGTGCTGCCGCAGCGCGTGTACATGGTCGAGACCAAGAAGGACACGCTGCCAGGGGCCGTGGGATTCGGCGTCATGACGGCGGTCCTCTCGACGCCCTGCACCGCACCGCTCATGGGCGCGGCGGCCGCATGGGCCGTGACCGAATCGCCCGCCACCGTGCTGAGCGTCTTCGGCTCCATTGGCGCAGGGATGGCGCTCCCCTACCTCATCCTGTCGGCAAAGCCGTCGCTGGTGGAGCGAGTGCCTCGCAGCGGGCCTGCGAGCGATGCGCTCAAGACGACGATGGGCCTGCTGCTGCTGGCGGCCGCCGTGTACTTCGTCG
>CAYPOZ010000033.1:5855-15981 GCA_964412415.1 uncultured Isosphaeraceae bacterium
GCCGTGGCCGCGTGCGCGACCGGGGCCGGCGCCTACATGTTTGCGCGCACGATGGCGCTGGCGAAGTCGATCCGCGCCCGCGTGGTGCTTGGTGCGGCCAGCGCGCTCATCGTGGCGATCTCCGTAGGCGTCGGTGTGCGCATGACGGACAAGGGGCCGATCCCGTGGACCTACTACACGCCAGAGCGGTTCGCGGAGGCACTCGCGCGCGGCGATGCGGTGATGCTCGACTTCACCGCGGAGTGGTGCCTCAACTGCAAGACGCTCGAGAAGACAGTGCTCGAAAGCTCGCCTGTGGTGGCACGCATCGCCAAGGGTGGAGTCGTGCCGATGAAGGTCGACATCACCGGCAGCAACGATCCCGGGCGCGCGAAGCTGAAGGAGGCGGGCCGCGTGACGATTCCCTTCCTTGTGGTGTACGCGCCGAACGGCACGCCCACGCTCGAGTCGGACCTCTACACGCCGTCGCAGGTGGTCGCGGCCATCGACCAGGCCGTCGGCGCACGGTGAGCGGCACGCGCACCGCGCAGGCTCCCCCCCGCACGTGCCAGAGTCCCAGAGTGCGCTATTCCCCACGAAGCGCGCGCGCCCTTGACTCCCACGCGCGTCGGCGCGCATCGCCCATCTGCCGGACCGGGTCAAGCGCATAGGAGGCGTCCGCCTCCAGGGCGCGGTCGATGGCATCCGCGGCGCCCTTCCGGTCGCGCGCGCCCTCGCGGGCCTCGGCCAACGTGATCCATGAGCCAACGCTGCGCGGGTCGAGCGAGACCGCATGCTCACAGCTCTCGAGCGCGGCTGCCCATCCCATCCACTGGCGCTTCGCGGCGGCCACCGCAAGCCGCGCACGCACCTGCGCCGCCGCAAATGCGGATGCGTTGAGCTCGCCCGCGGTGCCTGCCGCCTCGTGCGCGTCGTGGACTGCGGCACGGATGCGGTCAGCGTCGTCGCGTGCTGCATCCAAGGGAAGCGCGCGGATCGCCGCGAATGCCTGCTTCGCTGCGGCCACCGCGATGGGCGAGCGCGCCGGCTCGATCGTCCACGCATGCAGCAGCTGCTCCGTGGCGCGTGCACGGGCTGCCGCATCGCCGCCCCCGGCGCTCACATCCTCTGCAGCGCGGACCATCACGTAGTCCTGGCGCGCGAGCGATCCGCCCGCGACGAGCAGCGCGATTGCGCATGCCGCGACCGTCGCGCGTACGAGTCGAGCAGGCCATGGCACCGGATCCGCGTCGCCGTGGCGCGCACGTGAGGGCGACTCGAGTGCAGGCTCTTCCGGTGCGGTGCGCGCGCACCCGAGCGCTGCGCAGGAGCCGAGCAGCAGCCATGCGACAGGCGCGCTCGCCGGCAGCCAGAACGTCATGTCGATCTGGCCGTGCGCCAGCAGCGCAGCGCACGCACCCACGGTGCACGCGCCAAGCGCAGCCTGCTGGGGGAAGGTCGCTGCGCTCCCAGCCTCGCGAACGACCCAGAGCGCCACCGCAAGCGCGACGACGCGCAGAAGGAGCGCTGCCGCGTCAAGCGCGGCGAGCTCGCATCCGACGCCGATCAGCCACGCCACCGCTACGGCCGCCATCGCCGTGCGCGATGCGCTCCGAGCGTCCTCGACACGCTCCGAAGCATCCGGACGCGCCGCCGGCGCCGAGAGGGCCAGCGGCACGCGCCACACGATCACCGCCAGCGCAGCGACAAGGGAGAGTCCCGCGGACACGCCGAGCGCCGCGCACCAGTCCGCGACCGCGGCGTGCGCGCTCGACACCTCCTCCACGCTCCACGATGGCCTGAACGAGATGTCGGCGAGCTGGAATCCTGCGGGTCCCCATCCGTAGAGCGGCGAGGCGCGCACCGCCTCCCACGCCGAGTGCAGGTAGCCGGCGCGCACGAGCAGGCTTCGCTCGCCCCACTCCAGGCCACCTGCGTACCAGCGCACCCACGGCAGCGCCAGCGCGCACAGGGGCGCAGCGAGCAGTGCCGTTCGCATGAGGGGCACTGACGCCGCACGGCCCGACACTGCCATCGCCAGAGCGGCAGCGCCGAATCCGATGGCGATCGCCGCGATGCCGCCCTTGCTGCCGCTGACCGCGACAAGCGCAACGAGCGCGACCCCGACGGTTCCCGCCAGCAGCGCACGCCTTCCGCCCGTACGCACGAGCGCCACGCCAGCGAGCAGCACGGCACCCGACGCGGCGATCGACGCGTAGACATTGGAGAACCCGAACCATCCGGTGGCCTCGCGCTGGCGAAGCCGCCGCTCGTATGCGATGGCCTGCGGCGATCCGGAACTCCACCCTTGCGACGCAAGCACTGACTCCCGGTTCGCGTCGTAGTGGGCCACCGTCGATGGATGCTCGCTGAGCACCTGCGATGCGCCGCGCACGGCGAGAATCGCAAGCGTTCCGCAGACTGCCGCGACCGCGGCAGCCGAGCAAACGCGCGCGGTTCGCGCATCGGCGCCAGCGAGCGCGAGCAGCGCCGCCACAGCCACCACGCCCGCAAGCCAGGACGATGCCCGCCAGAGCTGCTCGCCATCGGCGATGCCCCACCATCCGCCCACCACCGCGAGCGGCAGCGCAAGGACCAGCACCGGCATCGCCACACGCAGCGCAGCGCGACCGCCGCACCGGTGCGCGCGCCCGATGAGCGCGACGGCACAGAGCAGCACGACCCCGTCGAGCGCGCATCCCAGCGCGGGGCCCGCGCCCGCAAAGGGCGAGGGATCGAGCGCGGGATCGATGTCGAAGACCGGCATCGGGATCCACATCACCAGCGCACGTGCGCAGAGCGACGCAAGCATGAGCGCGAGCGCAAGGTTCACGCGCGGTCCCGCCCCCGCCCGCGCGCGGCGCCGCCGGAGAGGCGGCCGGGCCCGGCCTCAAGCATCGCCAGCACGCCAAGCGCCGCGATCGCCTGCACGCCGACAAGGAGCGCCTGCCACGGCTTCAGCGAACCGATCATGAGCCCCCCTGCACCGACGATGGCCGCAACGAGCCAGATCAGCATGACAGCTCCGCGCGGCGAGAACCCGCGCTCGACGAGCCGGTGCGAGAAGTGCTGCTGGTCGCCCAGCCACGGAGGGCGGCCCTGGGCGATGCGGATCGAGCTGACCACGAGCAGGTCGTAGAGAGGGACCGCGAGCGCAAGCGCAGGCAGCAGCCACCCGTACCAGGCGCCGCCGAGCGCGTACGCGGGGTCGGTCGGGTCTGCGCACGTGAGCCGCACCGACAGCATCGCGAGCATCCATCCGGTGAAGAGGGATCCCCCATCGCCCATGAAGATGCGCGCGCTTGAGCCGGCGCGCCACGGCGCATTGAAGAGGAGGAATCCCGCGAGCGCGCCTGAGAGGAGCGCAAGCGCGCCGGCCACGAACCACTGGGACACCAGGAACGACGCTGTGCACAGCACCAGCGCCCCCACGAGCGCCACGCCGCCCGCGAGGCCATCCATGTTGTCGAGGAAGTTGATCGCGTTCACCACCACCACGACCCATGCCGTCGTCATCGCGATGCCAAGCGCCACCCCAGCGCCACCCCACGCCTGGGGCATCGGGATCATCTGAAGGCCACACGAGATGGTGACGGCCGCCGCGATGCCGACCTGCGCCACGAACTTTGGCCATGCCGAGAGCGGGCGCCTGTCATCGACGAGCCCTAACGCATGCATGATCGCGCCTCCTGCGAGGATCGCCCACCAGACGCCCGACTCGCTCGCCACGCGCTCGGCGTAGGGCGCAAGCGCGGGCACAAGGCGCGCCATGAGCAGCGGATCGACGGACGCTGCGGCAAGTCCAGCAGCCAGCGGCAGCAGCGTGGCGACGGCAATTGCGACCCCGCCGATGTTGGGCACCCTTCGGAGCCGCTTCGCATGGCCTGCTGCGCCCGGCGAATCAAGCGCGCCGACGCGATGTCCGAGTCGCACCAGGAGCGCGGTGCCCGACGCAGCGACCAGCCACCCGATCGCCGCGAGCAGTGCCACGAAGGCAAGCATCGTGGCGGCTATCGTAGGAACGCATGCCACCTCCTGCCCCGGATCGCGGTCCCGTGCGCGCCGTGACCGTCTACTGCGGAAGTGCGCCCGGATGCGATCCGCTCTTCATGGCCTGCGCGACGCGCCTTGGCGCGGCGATGGCCGAGCGCGGCACAGCGCTGGTGTACGGAGGCGGGGGCATCGGACTGATGGGCGCGATCGCGCGGTCCGCCAAGGCCGCAGGCGGAGCGGTCACCGGCATCATCACCGAGCAGTTCATGCGGCTCGAGCAAGGGTGGGACGGCTGCGACGAGATGGTCATCGTGCCCGGCATGCGCGAGCGCAAGCAGCAGCTTGAGGAGCGCGGCGATGCGTTCGCCGTGCTGCCCGGGGGCCTCGGCACCTACGAGGAGTTCTTCGAGACGCTTGTCGGCCGAGTGATCGGCCGCCACAGCAAGCCCATCGGCGTGCTCAATGCGGCGGGCTACTACTCGCCGCTTGTGGAGCTCGTGGAGCACGGCATCACCAGCCACTTCGTGCGCGACGCGGTGCGCGAGCTGATGGTGGTGCGCGATGCACCGGAGGACCTTCTCGATGCGCTGCTCGACGCGGGCGCGCATCCGGTGCCGCATGACCCCAGGCGCATGCTGCCGATGCACGGGTATGGGGGCGTCACGCAGTGATGACGTGGACGGCAACGTGCGCGCAGCGGAGGCCGGCATGACTGCAGGCGGCCTGGGCGCCGTAGGCCTGATCGCGGGCGAAGGCCGCTTGCCGATCCTGGTCGCTGACGGCATCCGCTCGCGCGGCATGCGCGTTGCGTGCGTCGGCCTCTACGGCTGCTACGACCCTGCCCTGCCTGCGCACTGCGACGAGTTCCGCGTGGCTGGCGTGCTGCAGCTCGGACGCTGGATCCGCCACCTTCGGCGCATGGGCGCGCGCGACGCGGTGATGGTGGGCCGCGTCGCGAAGGCCCGTTTCCACCAGCCCTTCAGGATGCTGCGGCAGGTTCCCGACTGGCGCGCAGCGCGCGTCTACTATCTGCGCGCGCGCCACGACCGGCGCAGCCCTGCGCTGCTTGCTGCGGTTGCGGACGAGCTCCTGACTGGCGGAGTGAGGCTCATCGACTCGACCACGCACATTTCAGATCACATGGCCAGCGCTGGAGTCATGGGATCCGTGGCACCATCGCCGGAAGTCACGCGCGATGTGGAGTTCGGATGGCGCGTGCTGCTCGAGTCATCGCGCCTCGGCATCGGGCAGTGCATTGCCGTGCGCGACCGCGATGTGCTTGCGGTCGAGGCGATCGAGGGCACCGATGCGATGGTCGATCGCGCCGGATCGCTGTGCCGTGCCGGCGGCTGGACGATGCTCAAGACCGCGGGACCGGCGCACGACATGCGTGCGGACGTACCCACCATCGGCGTGCAGACCATCGAGCGCCTCGCGAGGAACCGGGCTCGAGCCATCGCGCTCGGCGCAGGCCGCGTGATCCTGATTGACCGTCACGCCGTGCTTGCGGCCGCGGACCGCGCAGGCATCGCGGTGATTGGCCTCGATGGCGGCGCGCACGAACCTGCATCCGCAGGCCGCGCGCCGTGAGCGACAGCGCGCCGCGCTACGTGTCGCGTGCGGGCGCCAAGCTCGCGCACGCGCTTGATGCGTTTGCGGTCTCGCCGGCAGGCTGGACGTGCGCGGACTTTGGATGCAACGTGGGCGGATTCGCCGATTGCCTGCTCCAGCGCGGCGCTGCGCACGTGCATGCGGTGGACACCGGCTACGGCGCGCTCGCGTGGACGCTGCGCAACGACCCGCGCGTGAGCGTGCGCGAGCGGACGAACGCGCTGCACGCTGACCCGCCCCAAGGTGGCGTCGACCTCGTGGTGATCGACATGGCCTGGACTCCCCTTCGGCTCTCCGTGCCCGCGGCGCTGCGCTGGCTTGCGGCGCGAGGCGAGTCGGGCGCCGGGCTCATCGTTGCCCTCATCAAGCCGCACTACGAGGCGCGGGACGAGGAGCGCGCAGGCATGCGAAGGGGCGCGTTGCCGCCCGAGGCCGCAGACCGCGTCATTGGGCGGCTGCTGGCGGAACTTCCGCAGCTGGGTGTGGATGTGGCCGGCGATGCGCGAAGCCCGCTGACGGGCGGCAAGACGGGCGCAGCAGGCAATGTGGAGCACCTCTGCCTGCTCCGATTGGCCTCGCGCGCGTGCGCACGCGCGCGTTCATTAGTATGATTCGCGATCGGCTGCAACGCGGCCGCACACGCGCATGAAGACCCCCCCGCCCGCCGAGCCAGCGCCGGAGACCCCGGCCGACCGCATCCTCGACCAGGCGATCGACCGCGAGCTGCACGACTCCTACCTCGTGTACGCGATGAGCACGATCATGGACCGGGCGCTGCCCGATGTCCGTGACGGCCTCAAGCCCAGCCAGCGGCGCATCCTGGTCGCGATGAACGACCTCAACCTCTCACCCGGGCGCAAGCACATCAAGTGCGCCAAGATCTGCGGCGACACCAGCGGCAACTACCACCCGCACGGCGAGAGCGTCATCTACCCGACGCTCGTGAACCTGGGCCAGTCGTGGAAGACGCGTTGCCTGCTCGTGGACAAGCAGGGAAACTTCGGCTCCATCGAGGGTGACCCGCCGGCCGCCATGCGTTACACCGAGGCGCGCATGACCTCGGCCGCGGTGGCGATGCTCGAGGACCTCGACAGGGAGACCGTCGACTTCAAGCCCAACTACGACGACCGCCTCCAGGAGCCGGTCGTGCTGCCTGCGCGCTTCCCGAACCTGCTCGTCAACGGAAGCTCGGGCATCGCCGTCGGCATGGCGAGCTCGATGCCGCCGCACAACTTGCGCGAGATCGCCACCGCCATCGCGGCCGTGATCGACAACCCTGCGCTGACGCTCGAGGAGCTGCTGCGCATCGTGCCTGGCCCTGACTTTCCCACCGGCGGATCGATCATCGGGCGCCGCGGCATCGTCGATGCGTACGCCACTGGACGCGGACGGCTCACCGTCCGCGGCAAGATCTCGCACATCGAGAAGGATGGCCGCGACATCCTGGTGATCGAGCAGATCCCCTACCAGGTCGTGCAGAGCCAGCTCATCGAGAAGATCGTCGAGGCCAAGAAGGACGAGCGCATCCCCGACATCGCCGACGTGCGCAACCACTCGGGCCGCGACGCGCAGACGCGCATCATGGTCGTGCTGCGCAAGGGCGCGGACCCTGCGGTCGTCGAGCGCCAGCTCTACGAGTACACGCCGCTGCAGACAACCTTCAGCGTCATCAACATCGCCCTCGTCAACGGCCAGCCGCGCACGCTTCCGCTGCGGTCGATGATCGACTGCTACATCTCGCACCGCCGCGAGGTGATCCGCCGGCGCACCGAGTTCCTGCTCCGTCAGGCGCGCCAGCAGGCGCACAAGCTCGAGGGGCTGATGTACGCCGTGTGCGACATCGACGAGGTGATCCGGATCATCCGGTCCTCGTCCACCCGCGAGGAGGCCATCGAGCGGCTCATGCAGCGGGCGTTCCGCATTGCGCCCGACCACCCGCGTGCCGCGCTGGTGCCCGAGCGCGTCGCGGCCGCCAGCCGCTCCGGCGACGGCGTGCACCTCACTCGCGTGCAGGCCGAGGCGATCGGCGCACTGCGCCTGATGCAGCTGGTGGGCCTCGAGATCGAGAAGCTTGCGGCGGAGTTCTCGAAGCTCCTCGACGAGATCGACGGGCACGAGCGCATCCTGGCCGACGACCGTCTCGTGCTCGACATCATCCGCGAGGACGTGCTCGAGCTCGCCGAGCGCCTCGGCGACGTGCGCCGCACCGAGATCGCCGAGGGCGAGGCCGGCGACTACGACATGGCGGAGCTCATCCAGGAGCACGACGTGGCCGTCGTCGTCAGCAAGCAGGGCTTCATCAAGCGCGTGCCCGTGGACACCTTCCGCACGCAGGGCCGGGGCGGCGTGGGCGTGCGCGGCTCCGACGCGAAGGACGGCGACTACATCGAGCGGGTGCTTGTCACGAGCTCCCACAACGACCTGCTCTGCTTCACGAACACGGGCCGCGTGTACGTCATCAAGGTGTGGCAGGTCCCTGAGATGTCGCGCACCGCCAAGGGCCGTTCGGTGCAGAACATCGTCGAGCTCAAGCCGGGCGAGACGGTGTGCGCCTACCTGCCTGTGGCCGACTTCGAGAAGGCCGAGGACTTCCTGCTCTTTGCGACGAGCCTCGGCCGCGTCAAGCGCACCGCGCTCCGCGACTACGGAAACGTGAACCGCACGGGCATCATCGCGCTGAAGCTCAACGACGGCGACAGCCTCGTGAACGTGCTCCACGTGTCGGGCAAGGACCACGTGCTGCTGGCTACCGCCACCGGCATGTCGATCCGGTTCGACGAGAACGACGCGCGCGTGATGGGCCGCGACACGGCGGGAGTGATCGGCATCGACCTTGCCGACGACGACCGCGTCGTCGGCCTCGTGCGCTGCGACGACACCGCATGCCTCTTCACCTGCACCGAGAGCGGGTTCGGCAAGCGCACGCCCATGACCGAGTACCTCGTGCACCAGGAGGATGGCACCACGCGCGTTCAGTCGCGCGGCGGAAAGGGGCGCATCGACATCCAGACCGGCGGCCGCAACGGTTCCGTCGTGGCGGTCCACTGCGTGCACGAGCCCGACCAGATCCTGTTCATCTCGCGCGGCGGCATGGTGGTGCGCATCCGCGCGTCGGACGTTCGGCTGATCGGGCGCAACACCAAGGGCGTGCGGGTGGTGAAGCTGCAGGACGGCGATGCGCTGATGGCCGCGGCACGGTTCGAGGCCGAGGGCGACGAGGCACCGACGGAAGTGCCGTCGGAGGCGGCGGATGACGGGACCGACGGCGGCGCGACTGACGGCGGCGTGACCGACGGCGGCGCTGCGACCGACGCAACCTGAGCCACGCACTATCCTCGCGCCATGTCGCTCAACGATTGGGCAGATGATGTGGTCGTGGGCGAGCTGCAGGACGAGCCCGCGCTCGGCGAGGACCTGACCGAGCTGCGGCGCAGGATCGAGCGCGACCCTGCGAGCGCGCCGCACGTCGTGCTCGACATGTCGCGCATCACGCACCTCAACTCGTCGAACATCGCGCAGCTGCTGCGGCTTCGCAGGCATGTGGTGTCGTCGCACCGGTCGATGAGGATCTGCTCGGTGAGCGACGAGGTGTGGAGCGTCATGCTGACGACCGGCCTCGACAAGGTCTTCCACTTCAACGACGACGTGTCGACCGCGCTCGCCGCAGTGCGACTGGGCCTCTGAGCGGACTGCCGCGATGCCAACGCTGCGACTGAGGCGCGTGCCGCACGAGCCACGGATCGAGGTGATCCCGCTCATCGACGTCATGATGTTCCTGCTGTCGTTCTTCATCTACTCGCAGGCGCTGGCCGTGCGCGTGAGCGTGGTGCCGATGGAGCTGCGCAACTTCGCGAGCGCGCAGGACGCAAAGCCGGCGCCTGCGGCCACGATCTCGATCGACCTTGACGGCAAGCTCTTCTACGACCGCGAGCCGGTGGACCTCGATGGGCTCCCCGAGCGCATCGCCGCAAGCCGCAAGGAGGATGAGCGCACCGTCGTCTACGTGGCTGTTGCCGACGGCGAGGGCACCGTCGACCGTGCGCCCATCCTGCAGGACGTGTGGGAGCGGCTGCGCCGATCCGGGCTCACAGTCAACCTTGTGGGCAGGCGCATCGACCGCGACGATGCCGCTCCGGGCCGCGGATCCGCGCCAGCGGCGACGCCAGCTGCATCTCCTGCACCGCCGGCCGCATCTCCCGCTTCGCCAGCTGCATCTCCTGCACCGCCAGCCCAGCCCTGAGCGCGGACTCGCGAAGCCATGGCATAGGATCGGGGCGTGCTCGAGGCCCGCGCCACCGACAATCGCCCGCTCGTGGTGGGATTCGCGATCGCGGTCGGGCTGCATCTCTTCGTCGGCGTTCCCGTGATCGCGCGATCCTTTGGGATCGGCGACCCGACGGCACTCTTCACGCACTCCGATGCGCGCGACGAGGCGGAACGTCGCCGCAAGGAGCGACTCGCGCAGGCGCTCCAGGACCACCACGAGAACCCCCCTGACCCCAACGAGATCCCGGAGGTCATCCCCGGACTCGAGGACGGCTCC
>CAYPOZ010000034.1:0-7661 GCA_964412415.1 uncultured Isosphaeraceae bacterium
TCCCGTCACAGGCACGGTGATCGATTACGTGGAGGGTCAGTCCGACATCGCCGCGCGCCGGCTCCGGGCGATAGGCGACCCCGACGCGCGCTTCCGCGAGGATCGGCTGCGCACGCTCCGTGCTGCCCGCTTCGCGGCGCGCTTCTCGCTGTCCGTGGATTCCGCCACCGCAGATGCCGCGCGCCGCTACGCACCCGACCTTGCGGGCGTGAGCCGCGAGCGCGTGGGCCAGGAGCTGCGCAAGATGCTCGCGCATCCGACTCGTGCGGCTGGCCTGGCGCTCGTGGAGGCGTGGGCGCTCGATGCGCCCGCGCTTGCGGAGCGTCACTCGACGGGCGAGCTCTCGCGCGTGGCCGCGCTTCCCGCGCACGCGTCATTCGCGGAGTCCCTCGCGGCGTGGAGGGTCGACCGGCTGTCCCGTACGGATCCTCCATCGCCTGGCGACTGGACGGCTGCGCTGGTGCTCTCCAACCGGGAGGCGGCGGACATGGCCGAGACTGTCGCGCTTGTGGAGTGGATCCGCGCGTCGTGGTCCGGCGCGCGCACCTCGGCCCGGAAGCGGCGCGCGTCACAGCCGGCATTCGCGGCGGCCGTCGCGATCCGCTCGGCGGAGGATCAATCCCATGCGGGTGACGTCCAGGCCGTTGTGGATGCGCTCCGGAGCGACCCTGCCGGCCTTGCGCCGGTGCCCTATGTCTCTGGGGACGACCTGATCGCTGCGGGTCTCAAGGCAGGTCCTCAGTTCAAGGACCTGCTCGAGCGGGCCTACGACCGCCAGCTCGAGTGCGAGGTGAGGTCCCGGGAAGAGGCATTGGCGGCTGCGATTCGGGAAATCCGCGGATAGCGGCTAGACTTGCTTCATGCGGATTGCCCACCCCCGAACGGCGACTCCTCTTCGCTTCGCGCTGCGTGCCCTGACAGGGGCGTGTGCGCTCTCGCTGGCGGCGCTCGCGTTCGCGGACGTGTCGACCGGCGCTGGAACAGTTGCCCAGGTCGCGCAGGGGACGAGCCCCAAGGGGTCGCAGAAGCCGCCCGCGGGATCCTCCTCCAAGCCGTCGCAGGCCAAGAAGGGCGCCGCAAAGGCATCCTCGAAGTCGTCGGACCCGAAGGAGGCCTCGCCCGCCGCGGCGCCTGCCGAGAAGCTCAAGTCTGTCTACGTAGTTCCCTTCAAGGGGCAGTTCGGCACCGACATCCACCCTGCGTGCTACGACGAGATCCTGAAGGACCTCGAGGCCAAGCGTCCCGACATCATCATCTTCGAGCTCGAATCCGCGGACATCGACCGAGTCGAGTACATGGGCGAGGATCCGAGCAACGCGGGTGTCTTCAGTGCAGCCAGCGATGACACGATGATGAGGAAGATGCTCCGGGACTTCAAGGACAAGCACAGCTATGCGCAGCAGTACATGTGGGTGAAGGACTCGGTCGGCTACGGATCGCTGCTCGCCTTCTCGTGGCCGAACATGTACATGGCGCCAAACGCGCGCCTGTTCGGGCTGAGCCGGGTGGCGAGCTTCTGGACGCGCGTCGAGGATCCGGAGGTGCGCGCGAAGTTCCGCGAGGCGGCTGTGGCGATCATCAACGGGTTCCTCTCCTCAGGCGGCTATGACCTCAAGATCGGCGAGGCGATGCTGCGGCCCGAGATGCTCCTGAGCGCGAGCTACAAGGGGCGAAAGATCGAGTGGCGCGAGGACACCAAGGGCCACTGGGTGGTCGATGGCCGCGACGACGCGACCGCTGGATTCTCTGCCGAGAGCGCCGAGGAGCTGGGGCTCTCCAAGGGTTCCGCCGACTCGCTCGACGAGCTGCTGTTCGTGCTGGGGATCCGCGAGTTCGACCGCGTGCCCGATGACGGGGAGGCGCTGCACAAGAAGTACGTGGACGAGTGGCGCAAGGCATATGACCAGTGCGGCAAGCTCATCGAGGAGTCCAACGTCGCCCAGGAGGATGCGCAAAGCTCGAACCCCAAGGGAAACCTGAACAAGGCGAAGTCGGCCCTCACGCGTGTGCTGGGGCTCATGAAGAAGTACCCGCCCGTCAAGGTGCGTCTCCAGATGGAAGGCACCAGCATCCTTGCGGTCGAGACGGAGCTGCTTCGCCTCAACGAGCAGATCAGGGCGCTCTCCCAGAGCCAGCAGGATCAGGGCGCCACTGGCGGCGGCGGAAGCCGAGGCAACCGTGGGTTCGGAGGCGGAGGCCGCGGACTGGGCCGATGACGGTCGCACGCGCGGCCGATTCCAGGTGCGCAAGGGCGACACGCTGAACACGTGAACACGGAGTGACATGACCATGATGCAGATGACCAACAGTTCGCCGAGTCTCCTGAAGGTGATGGGTGCAATCACGTGCGCGATGGCGCTCGCATTGCCGGCATCGGCGCAGGGCTCGGACCCGTCCAAGGGCTCGGGCCAGCAAGGGACCTCGCAGGGCACGGGCAAGTCGACGCAGGGATCGACGAAGAAGTCATCGTCCTCGAAGGCCAAGTCCTCCAAGGCCTCTTCGGGGAAGAAGTCTTCCGATGCCGCGTCGGACGGGTCGGCCGATGCTGATCGCCCAAAGACGCAGGTCTTTGTGCTCCCGCTCGAGGGCACCGTCGGCGTCGGGCTCCGCAACGAGGAGATGGAGAAGCTCGAGAAGATCGCCGACACCTTCGGCCCGGGCCAGATCTTCATCATCCGCATCAACTCCAATGGCGGACTCGTGATCGAAGGCGACGAGATCAACGTCACGCTCTCGCGCATCAAGCAGAAGCACCGCCTCGTCGCGTGGATCGAGAAGGCGATCTCCGGTGGTGCCTTCACGGGCATGCACGCGGACGAGCTCTACTTCACCCCTGAGGGGTCGCTTGGCTCGATCACCATGATGTCGGGTACCACCGAGGTCACGCAGGCGCGCGATCCCTGGAAGGAGCGCGTGGCCGAGGTCGCTGCCCTCGGTGGCCGGCACCCCCAGATCGGGCGGGCGATGGTGTACTCGGAGGAGGAGCTCTCCTACGACAAGGATGAGAAGACCGGGAAGGTCACCTTCTACCCGAGCCTCAAGGGCAAGCACATCCTGTCCAAGAAGGGCGAGAACCTCACGCTCAACGCCACCAATGCGCTGCACTGCGGGTTCTCCGACGGAACCGCGGCCACCGAGGAGGAGCTCCTCAAGCTGCTCGACCTTGACAATCCGGAGCGCTTCGTGGTCAACGACGCGGGCCACAAGATCTACAAGGACTACCAGGCCCTCATCAAGCGGGCGCAGGAGGAGGTGCCGCTGCTGATGCGCAAGCTGCAGATCGAGGGCACAGGTTCTGGCGACCAGCGGGTGATCCTCCAGAGCCGCATCAAGAACGCGCAGGAGCTGATCCGATGGATCGAGCGTGCGCCCGACGTCATGCAGTACGAGCTCAATGTCCCGCCGCAGGCCAAAGAGGAGATCCAGAAGCAGATCGCGGAGATGCGCCGTGAGCTCGCGCGCCTGAACAGCCAGAACCAGGGCGGCGCCTGAGAGCGATGGATCAGATTGGCGTGCCGGCTGACGCAACTGCGCAGCCGCCAAATGTGCCCGCAGAGTTTGTCGACCTCCCGCCCGACCCGGCCAGGTGGCCTGTGTCGCTCGGCTGGGTGCTCACGGTGTTCGGCATCCTCGGCATTGGCGCGAACCTGTGCGGTGCGGTCTCGCTTCACTGGTACGCACCCGCCATGAAGTGGGCGCTCGGTGTCGAGATGCCTGGTCCGCCGCTTGCGCTTACGGTTGCCACGTCGGTGATGGCATTCGTGGGCATCGCAGTGGGCGTGATCCTGGTGAGGGGCGCATGGCGGATGCGCCAGCGCCGCATCAGCGGCGTGCGCCTCGTTCAGCGCTGGGTCATGCTGAGGCTCGCGCTCGCGCTGGTCGGCCTGGCAGTTGGCCTGCTCATGCTGAAGAACAACGTGCAGTGGTCCTCCGAGGTCGAGGAGGCAGTGCGGCAGGCCGAGCTTCGCCGTGCTGAGCAGGCCGTGTCCGGACCTCCGCCCGGAATGGGTGGTGGCGGTCGCCGAGGGCGAGGCGGCATGCGCACGGGCGGAGGTGGCGGGCCGCCCCAGTCGTCTCCCGAGCCTGTGGCGCAGCGAGACTCCGCGTACTACGCCATGCAGGTGGGCTCGATCGCGTTCAACACGGCGGCGGTGTCCGCGATGCCGCTCTTCGCCGGGTTCTTCCTGACGAGCCGGCGCCGGCGCGACGAGTGGGCGCTCTGGTCGGACTGAACGGTCAGCCGACCTCGCGGCGCTGGAACAGCGCCACCGCAACCGCGAGCGCGACCACGACCATCGCACCGGCGTAGGACAGCGCATTGGCGAGGTAGTCCGCGGGAATCGACTGGTTCTGGTTGACGGCGTCGACGACCCAGAAGACCTGGAAGTTCGGGATCGCCGCATACGCGGCCTTGCAGCTCCAGTAGAGCGGGGCTCCACCTTCGGGTAGCGCATTGCCGGCGGCCATCGCCTTCTCGAACGATGCGATGCGTCGGCCGATGAACCAGTCGCTGAGCAGGCCCGCGAGCAGGAAGCCGATCGTGACAATGATTGTCGGCACCTGGCCAAGCCGCGTGCTTGCGGCGACCGAGATCGCCGCAAGGATCAGCAGGCCAACCGACATGAGGCCCGCAGCGACCCACACATCGGGGCGGAACTCCTCGCTGATCGGGACCGCGGCCCACTCCGGGTCGAAGACCATCGTGAGCACGTATGCCACGGCGAGCAGGGGCACCGCGGTGACGATCAGCGTGGCGGGGAAGCTCTTGCCGTAGAGGTAGTTGGCCCACACCGCGGTCGCTGTCGCCAGCACCGCAGCCCCCGCGCCGAAGGCCACGGCGGGCCAACGGACGGGAGTGGCCGCCGTCTGGATCACGCCGTGCACCTCGACGATCGAGAAGACCAGGGTGGCGACGCTGACGGCAGCCACCAGCGCAATCGCGAGCCCGAGGTACTTGCCCAGCACGAACGTCGCCCGTGCCACAGGCTTCGACACCACCGTCAGCACCGTGCGGTTGCTGATCTCGCGGTCGATCACGCTTGTGGCGAGGAACGCGCTGAGGACGGTGCCAGCGATGAAGATCGTCGAGAGCCCGATGTCAACGTACATCCGCTGGTCATCCTCGAGCGTGAACGCCGAGAATGGGTTGCTGAGGATCACGAGCAGGCACGCGGCGATCACGACCACCAGGGTGACCGGCTGCCGGATGCACTCCAGGAAGGTGTTGCGGGCGATGGCCCAGACCTGTTCGAGGAAGACCATGATTGACGTGGGCGCTGCAGGACCGAACACCGTGAAGGCGAGGGTCGTAGGGGGGAATGCTATCCGTGTGCATGCCTGGAGGGCGGCACGCGGCATGGGTGCAGGTTCAGCCGCAAGCGCCTAGAATCTCGATTCATCTCTCGGGCCCCACCGGCCCACCTCAGGCTCTCGGATATGAGACACGACCACTTCGCCTACCAGCAGGCGACCCGCGTCGCCGGAATCGGCATCCTCCTCCAGGTCGCCATGGCCTTGGGGGTGTTCCTGTTCGGTCGCATCGGGCAGGACACGACCCTCGTCTTTGGCGCGGTGTTTGTGGCGATCGGCATCCTTCCCTGGGTCGCGCTCACGGTGGTCTTCCACCAGCACCGGCTTGAGCGGCTGGAGGTGCTCGAGAACGACGAGATCGCCGCCATCCGTGGCGACGCCCGCAGCGTTTTTGAGGGAGACCGCGAGCAGAGCACTGCGGCAGCGATCCGGCTGCGGCTGATGCACCAGTGGCTCATGCCGATCGTCAGCCTCGCGTATGCGGCGCTTCTGGCGCTCGCGGCATGGTGGTCGCTCAGCTGGATGGCGCAGCTCGACGACACCGGGGGCAACGCCACCACCTTCAGGATCGGATCCGCGCTCGGTTGGCAGGTGGCGACCTGCGCCGGTCTCTCGCTGATCGCCTTCATCTTCTCCCGGTTCGTGGCGGGGATGTCTACGCAGGGCGCGTGGCAGAACCTCAGGGGCGGCGCCGGCATCATGGTGGGCAACGCGCTGGTGCTGCTCGCGGTCGCCGTCGGTGTGGTGTTCCAGGTCTTCCAGAAGACTGGCGTGCTCGAGGGCGTCGCGCGCGGCATCGGGATCTTCATGATCCTCGTGGCGTCCGAGACTGCGCTCAACCTGGTCCTCAACCTCTACCGGCCACGCCGGCCGGGCGAGACGCCGCGCCCAGCGTTCGATTCGAAGGTGCTCGGACTGCTCGCGGCGCCAGACTCGCTGGTGCGCACGATCAACGAGGCCGTCAACTACCAGTTCGGGTTCGATATCACGAGCTCGTGGGGATACCAGCTGATGCTGCGCAGCGTGGCCTGGCTCGCGGGTCTTGCGGCAGTGGTGATGGTGCTGCTCTCGACGATCGTGGTGGTGCAGCCTGGCGAGCAGGCGGTGCGGCTCCGTGGTGGCCGCGTGGTCGGCGAGCCCGTGCAGGGCGCGCTCATGTGGAAGCTGCCGTGGCCCTTCGAGACGGTGGAGCGTTTCAGCACGGCGCGCATCCGCTCGCTTGTCGTGGGCCCCAAGCCCTTCGACACCAGCTCAGTGAACTTCTGGCCCGTCGACAACGCTGCCGCAACCGCAGACCGCCAGCCCTTCATTGTGCTTGCGAGCAGCCTGGCAGCGCAGGCGTCCGTCGACCTTGGGGCTGGCTCGTTCGCCGCCCAAGCCGCGAGCATGTCGGGTGCCGCGCCAGCCGCCGCGAACGGCAGTGGTGTGATGCTGGCCATCCAGCCCGCTGTTGCCGATGCGACTGCCGATGATGCGCTGGCGGGACGCGTCTCCAGCCAGTTCGCGCTTGTCGACGCCGACGTGCTCGTGAACTACCGGATAAAGGCCGATGGCCTGCTCGACTTCCTCTCGTTCTCCAACGACACCCGCTCGCGTCGCTCGCCGCTGGACATGCGTGAGCGTGTGCTCAAGGCCGTGGCGATGCGCGAGACGAGCCAGTTCCTCTCGACACAGACGATTGACCAGGTGCTCTCGCCGCAGGGCGACTCGATGGTGCGTCAGCTCCGCGAGCGTATCCAGGGGGCATACGACCGCCTCGAGTCCGGCGTGGAGGTCGTGAGCGTGCTCATTCCGACGCTGCGTCCGCCGGCAGGCGACGCCGCAGGCATGTTTGAGGAGCTTTCGATCGACACGCAGAACGCGCGGCAGCTCGTGCAGGAGGCGCAGCGCCTCGCCAGCACGTCGATGGCGATGATGGTCGGCAGCGCCGACACTGCGGACCGTGCCGCCGCAGCCATCAACAGGCTCCGCCAGCTCGATCGGGAGCTCGGGCGCGAGGCGCCGGCAGCGCTCGAGCAGCGTGCGCTCGTGGAGTCGATCCTTCTCGAGTCCCGTGCGGCCGCGGCAAGCGTGATCTCCGCGGCTCGCGCGAAGCGCTGGAAGCTGCTCATGGACGCGCGCGGCAACGCCGCCAAGGTGCTCGGGCAGGCTCCCGCCTTCCGGGCGGCGCCCGACCTCTACCGCGAGCGGGCCATCATGATGGTGCTCGGGAGGGAGCTCGCCAAGGCGCGAAACAAGTACATCCTCGGGGTGGACGCTGCCCGAGCCGGATTCGACATGGAGATGGTTCAGCCCGAGAGCGGCCTGAACCTCGCCGACTACCTCGACAAGACAAAGGAGGGTGGCAAGTG
>CAYPOZ010000034.1:7671-15787 GCA_964412415.1 uncultured Isosphaeraceae bacterium
GGACCCGACGCCTGCCAGTGATCGTCGCACTCTGCATCGCCGCAGTGCTGGTGCTCTTCAACACGACCTACACGGTGAACTTCCATGAGGTAGCCGTGCTCACCCGCTTCGGCAAGCCCGGCGGCGTCGAGCGCGAGCCCGGACTGCACCTCAAGGCGCCGCTCTTCATCGACCAGGTCGCGAAGCTGGATACGCGCCTTCAGTACATCGAGAGCCCGCTCGAGGTGGTGCTCACGCGCGACGGCCAGCAGGTGATGGTGAAGGCGTACCTGCTCTGGCGCGTCGACACCGCAGGCGACGCGCCTCAGCAGTTCTTCACCGGCTACGGCTCCGTGGAGGGCGCGTCGAAGGAGCTCGAGACGCAGCTGCAGGCAGCGGTGCGTGCAGTCGGTGGATACGCGTTCAGCGACCTCATCGGCCAGAACAGCAAGCTCGCGGAGGCTGAGACGGCGATCCTCGCCGACCTCCGCTCGTCGCGAAGCCCAGGCATCGAGCCGGTGAGCGCGGGCATCAGCCAGGTGGTGCTGCCGCCCAAGACGACGACTGCGGTGCTCCGTCGCATGGCGACCGTGCAGGAGACGCTCGCCAACCTCGAGGAGTCCAAGGGCAACTCGGAGGCTGAGGCGATCAAGAGCCAGGCGACGAGCGCAGCCGACACGATCCGTAGCTTCGCGGACCAGTGGGCTGCCGAGATCGAGGCCGTCGGCAACGAGCAGGCGACCAAGTACTACGAGGTGATGAAGAGCGAGGCCGAGCTGGCGATCTTCCTCACCTGGATCGACACGCTCAAGGCATCGCTCACCGGCAACACGACGTTCATCACCGACATGAGCAAGGCGCCGTTTCATCTCGTGGACCTCGCCGCACCGACGGGCAGCGACGGCGTGCCGCGCCCAAGCAACGCGTGGTTCGGTGGCGGAGCGGGCGGCGCCGCTGGTGCCGCAGGCTCTGGGGCGAAGGATCCGGCAGGCGCATCCGGAGGCGGTCGGTGAGCGAGGCCAGTCCCGGCAGCGACACGGCTCCGCGTGGCGTCGCCTCTGAGGGCGACGATGAGGTCCTGCCGGCCCGCCGCGGCAAGAGCGCGCGTTTCGACGTGGGTGCGCAGGTGCGCGGCGACGTCGCCATGCGTGAGGCGATGGATCCCGCGAACCAGAGCCTTGGCGAGGCGCTCCGCCTCTCGTACCGGCTGCTCCAGCTGGCGATCCTCGGCCTGCTCGTCACGTTCCTCTTCTCCGGATTCCAGTCGGTGCAGGAGGGGTTCACGGGCGTGCGCACAATCTTCGGACGAATCGCAGGCAAGCCCGGCGACGAGGCGGTGGTGCCCGGGCTGCAGCCCTTCTGGCCATATCCGGTGGGCGAGATGGTGGTATTCCCGCAGAAGCGGACGGTCGAGCTGCGCAGCGAGTTCTGGCCGAGCATCGACAAGCAGACGACGCTCGAGCAGGCGACCGAGGTGGCAGAGTCGACGACGCCGATCCGCCCCGGGCGCGACGGCTCGGTGATCACCGCTGGCGGCGACCTTGCGCACCTGCAGGTCATCGCCGAGTACTCGGTCTCCGATCCTGTGACGTTCCTGCAGCGATTCGACTGGCAGCGCGGAGACCAGGTTGTGGCGGCCGCGCTGCGCCGGGCCGTGGTCGTGACCGCGGCCGAGCTGACCATGACGGACCTGCTCGAGCAGCGGGACGCGCCTGCGCTTGCCGTGCGCGAGCGTGCGCAGGCGTCGCTCGACGGACTCAAGGCAGGCATCCAGCTCGGCAACGTCGCCATCGCGGAGCGGATCGCTCCGCTTGCCGTGCGCAACGCGCTCAGCAAGGTGCAGGTCGCCCGGGAGCGCGCGCGCACGGCGATCGAGAAGGCACGGCAGGACGCCAACTCCACGCTCCTGGGTGCCGCTGGGCCTGCATACCCGGGGATCCTGTCGATGATCGGCACCTACGAGGGTGCGCTCACTGCCGGCAACCTCCAGCAGTCTGACCAGGTGCTGCGGGGCATCGGTGCGCGGCTCGAGCAGCCCGACATCGGAGGTGAGGCCTCGCGCATTATCCAGCGAGCCAAGAGCTACCAGGGCGCCATCGAGTCGACGCTCGGCAAGGACGCGCGCAGGCTCGCAAGCCTTGCGCCAAGCTGGCGCGAGAACCCGAGCCAGCTCGTGCGGCAGATCTGGCTTGAGGCGATGTGCGAGGTGCTGCGCCGCAACGAGGTGGAGGTCTTCTCGATGCCGGGTGACCTCGGCAACTACATGGTGCGCATCAAGAGCTCGGCGGACGTCATGCAGGTGCGGCGCGACGCGGAGCTCGACCGCAAGAAGCGCGAGGCGCTCGAGCGCAACTCCGAGTACGCGAACTTCCAGCTCGGGAGCAGGCTCATCAACATCGACCGGCCCGGCCGGCGCCTCGACGCCTCAGGCGAGAAGGCGTTCGGCAAGGACTGACGCCCAGCGACTCGGAGGACATGCATGCGAGGCCAGACGATCGGTAGCGGAGGAGGGCCACTTGTGGTTGAGGCAGCTGGCCTGACCAAGGTGTTCACCGACTTCTGGATGCGCACGACCGCGAAGGCGGTGGAGTCGATCGACTTCGAGATCCGTCCGCGCGAGATCTTCGGGCTGCTCGGGCCCAACGGCTCAGGCAAGAGCACGACGATCAAGATGATCCTGGGCCTGCTGCGCAAGACGCACGGCAAGCTGTCGGTGTTCGGCCGCGACCCCGGTGACGTGGCCGTGAAGGCGCGCATCGGCTACCTGCCCGAGGAGTCGTACATGTACAAGTTCCTCGACCCCGTCGAGACGCTTGACTACTACGGGAAGCTCTTTGGGCTACCTCGCGCGGAGCGCCGCCGACGCGCGGGCGAGCTGCTCGAGATGGTGGGGCTCACGGGCGCGGCGCACCGGCCGGTGGGCGAGTTCTCCAAGGGCATGGCCCGTCGCCTCGGGCTCGCGCAGGCGCTGATCAACGATCCCGAGTTCCTGATCCTCGACGAGCCGACCAGCGGCCTCGATCCGGTCGGCACGCATCAGGTCAAGGAACTGCTCATCGAGCTCGGCCGCCGCGGCAAGACCATCCTGCTCTCGAGCCACCTGCTCGCGGACGTCGAGGACGTCTGCGACCGGATGGTGATCCTGTACGGCGGCCGCATCCGTGCAGCCGGCACCACGGACGAGCTGCTCTCCGACACATCGCACAGCGTCATCAGGACGCCGCGCCTCCGCGCCGAGACCATCGCGCACATCGACGCGCTCCTCCAGCGCGAGGAGGGCGTGGCGATCGAGAGCGTTGCGGCGCCGCACCAGCGGCTCGAGGACCTCTTCATGGAGATTGTGGAGCGGGCGCGCCAGGAGCAGGCCACCACGAGCGGGGCGCTGCACGGCGGACGCACGGCATCGTTCCTTGCCGCTGGCGGCGAGGAGAGGCCAGCCGACCTCATCGCGCAGCTCGAGCGTGGAGATGATTCCGCAAGGGTTGCGCGCGAGGTCACCGCCACCGGCACGCAGGCCGCTGCGGCCAAGGCGGCTGCAGAGTCCGGCACCGAGGTTCTCAAGGAGCTCCTCCAGCGCCCCGAGACGCCACCGCCCGCCGCGCGTCCCGCGCCGGAGACGCCCAAGTCCCCCAGCACGGTCGACCGAGGCGTGATCGAGGGCCTGCTTGGCGACAGCGACAGCGACCGCAGCGGTGGCGCATCCAGCGGAGGCCGCTGACCCGTGGGACCCGCAGGACGAGTGAAGGCATCCTTTGGGCGGTGGCAGTCGGCCACGCGCGGCCGCATCACGCTCACGGTCCTCCTTGTTGCCGCGGTCACCGCGGCACTTGCCCCGATGTGGTGGTCGAGCGTCAGCTACCAGGCGCTGCAGCAGCGGATCGCGGCGCAGCTCGCCAAGGCCAACAGCATCGAGCGGACTCCGGAGGCGCGTCAGCTCATCGACAATGGAACCGTGACCGTCGACGGCCGCGACTTCGGCGGCGTGCGCGTGCGCGAGGTCGCGAACCAGCTCTTTGACCCCCAGGGCCGCATCGCGCAGCCGGATGTGCTGGCGTCGCTCATTGCGCAGACCGAGGCCCCATCATGGGCTCCGCTTGCGATCGTCGAGCGTCCCGAACTTCCGCTGGTCGCGTGGCTCGCCTTCGTGTCGCTCGCCGGCACCAGCGTCTGGATCGGGCTCTCAGGGACGCTGATCCTGACGGTGGCTGGCACGCTGCTGGTGTCGGCACCCTTCTGGCTTGGCGGTCTCCTGGCACCGACGGTGGCGCTTGCCGGGGCGGGGACGCTGCTCTTCCTCTTCGCGTTCCTGACCCGGCTGGTCATGCTTGCGCTTGGCCTTCCGACACCGACTTTCAGCATCGCCCAGAACGTGATGCGCGAGGCGCTGCGCCAGAAGGTTCCGGTGGGGTTCATCGTCGCGCTTCTCGTGCTGCTGCCGCTGCTGCCGCTCTGGATCGACGCGAAGGATCCGCTGCGCTACCAGATCCAGACGTTCATGGACCGTGGCACGACGCTGGTGTACGCGTTCGCGGCGTGCATGACGCTGCTTCTGGCGTGCTCGAGCGTGGCCTTCGAGATGCGCGACCGCCAGATCTGGCACGTGCTGACGAAGCCGGTGTCGCGTGTGCGGTACCTCGCAGGCAAGTGGCTCGGCATCTGCGCGCTCAACGCGACGGTGCTGGCCGTTGGATTCCTGGCCGTGTTCGTGTACGTGCAGTTCATGCGAACCCGGCCCGCCGCGGACCTGCTCGATGCAGCCGCCGTGCGCGAGCAGGTGCTCGTCGCTCGCATCGGCACGTTCCCCCAGTACGAGGTGATGGACCGGGAGCGGCTGCTCGCCGCAGTCGACGCGGCGATCGACGCGGACGCCACGCTGCGCTCCGACATCGAGTCGGGCAAGCGGCGCGCGGTCGATGTGCGGGCGGAGCTTGCGACGCAGAAGCTCGCCGAGTTCGGCTCCGCGCAGCGGTCCATCGAGCCCGGCAGCGGGCGCAACTACGCCTTCCGGGGACTCGCCGACGCCAAGCGCGCCAATGTCCCCGTGACCCTCAAGTTCGAGTTCCACATCGGCCGCGACGACACCCACGAGACGCACCCGGTGATTTTCCGCTTCGCTGACGGGACATGGATCGACCGCAAGTACGTGCCGACGCAGCCGAGCTTCATCACGATCCCCGCCGAGGTGATCGCCGACGACGGCACGCTCGCGGTCGAGGTCATGAACGTCGGGTTCGACGGGCAGGGGTTCATGCCTGGCGCGCTCCCCATGAACTTCGACGATGACGGCATCGAGGTGATGCACCGCGTCGGCTCCTTCGAGGCAAACTTCGTGCGCGCGGCGCTGGTGGACTGGGCCAAGCTCATCTTCCTCGCAGCGCTCGGCGTGGCCACCGCGAGCATCCTCAGCTTCCCTGTGGCGACGCTTCTGTCGTTCACGATCTTCCTCACCGCCTCGATGTCCGCGTACCTCGCCATCGCGCTCGACCGCTTCTCGGCACCGGGCGACGCCGACCTTGGCGTGCGGGCCTTCTACGCCTTCGTGCAGGTTGTGGCCGGCGGCGCCCAGGGCGCGCTGAGCGCATTCGGCGACGCGGCCACCACCCAGGATCTCGTCGAGGGACGCGTCATTCCATGGTCGACGGTGCTCAAGGCGATCGGCCTCATCGCGGCCCTCTGGAGCGGTGTGGCATTCCTCATCTCGTGGATTGGGTTCTCCCGCAAGGAGATCGCCATCTACAGCGGCACGGGAGGCGGCTGACGTGCGCGACCGGCTGATTCAGGTGGCGTGCGTGATCGCGGCTGCGCTGGGAGTCGCCGCCGGCGGGCTCCTGCTGCCGCGCATCGTCAGGATCTCCGACGAGAAGGGGCTCCGCTACACCGACGTGTCGGTCGAGGGCGCTCCCCCGTTCGTGGCGATCGGCACGGCGATCGGCGCGCTGCGCGGCATCATTGTCGACTACCTCTGGATCCGCGCCACGTGGATGAAGGAGCAGGGGCTCTTCTACGAGGCGATGGCCGACGCCGACCTCATCACCAAGCTGCAGCCGCGGTTCGGCGAGGTCTGGGCCTTCCATGGCCACAACATGGCCTACAACATCTCTGTCCTCACGAACACGCCGCAGGAGCGGTGGGAGTGGGTGAAGGCGGGAATCGACCTCGTGCGCGAGCAGGGGCTCACGTACTGCCCGAATGACCTGATCCTGCACAAGGAGCTCGCATTCTGGTTCGCGCACAAGGTCGACGGCGTCTCCGACGACGCCCACCTTCACTACAAGCGCGAGCTCGCGAAGGAGTGGCACTACCTGCTTGGCACGCCTCCGCCAGCGACGGAGGACCGGGTGGCATGGCTGACCGCAATGGCGGACGCGCCAGACTCGCTCGACGAGCTCGAGCGGCGATCGCCGCAGGTCAAGCCCATGGTGGAGCGGCTCTCGAGCGAGCTCGGCAAGTTCGACCGCCGCTTCCAGTTCAATCTCGACCGCGACTTCCTGCTCAATGTGGGCAAGTGCCTTGCGGTGCAGGAGAGCCGGTACGGCCGACTGCTTGGTCTCGATGCGGCATTCACCGCCAACGACCCCATCTACGCGGCGCTTCGGCAGGTGCTCGGCGATCCGGCGAACGCCGACGCCGTGCCCGCATTCCTTGCGTTCCTCCGCAAGAAGGTGCTCCGCGAGTCGTACAACATGGATCCTGCGCTGATGCGCCAGTACACGCAGGACTTCGGTCCCCTCGACTGGCGCCACCCGCAGGCGCACGCGTTCTACTGGGCCAAGAAGGGCTCCGAGCGCGCCGCGAAGCGCTACATGAACGAGGACGAGATCTACAAGGTCCTCAACAACGACCGCACCAACATCCAGGCGATGCAGGCGCTCGCGCGGAGCGGCCTGATGTACGTCGACCCCTTCAGCAACGACAACCCCGGCAGGCTGAGCGATCCCCGCTGGATCCGCGCCATCGACCGCTACTTCAGCGAGCTTTACCGCAAGCACTACAACGTGCGCGGCGCCGGCGGGGACACGTTTGCGGACTTCTACCAGAACTTCATGACGCAGGCGGTCCGCGAGCTCTACAGGCTCGGCGACATCGCCGGCGCGCGGGAGGTGCTTGAGCGCCTCGACAGCCTCTTCGGCCGCGGAGGCGTCACGCCGAGCGCCAAGTACGACGTGCCAATCGACACATTCGTGCGCAACGCCGCCTTCGGCGAGTACGAGATGGTCCCCGACGTGGCGCGCAGCGATGTGTTCGCGGCGCTCCAGCGCGGCTACCGCGAGGGGATCCTGATGCAGAACCCCGACATCCTGAAGGAGGCCAAGCGCTTCGCGAAGGAGCTCACCGACTACTTCAAGAGCACGCGCTACACCGACTTCGTCAACAAGTTCGGCGAGAAGCGCATGGGCGACCTCATCGGGGACATCGAGAGCAGCATGGAGCAGGTGCTGTGCACGGTCCTGATGGACCAGTCGCAGCCCCTGACCGACCGGCTCACCATCTACAACCGCTGCAGCGAGGATGACCGGCGGCTGGCGTATGACACGGTGAAGCTGGTGATCGAGGCCGAGTTCAAGGAGAGCCCGCTTGCGTCGGTCGCCGAGTTCGACCGCCTGCTCCCCGAGCCTCCCGGAATGGAGGAGTACCGCATCGTGCGTGCGCAGGAGGCTGCGCAGCGCGAGGAGGCGCTTAAGGCGCAGAACCGCGCATCGGCGGTGAACAAGTGAGCCCCGCCCGTGCAGCGCACGTGTGCGTCACGCGGCGCGACTGGGGGCGCGCGCGATGAGACGCACGTTCCCGCCCGCCATCCTCTGCATCGGGCGCAACTACGCGGACCACGCCGCCGAGATGGGCGGCCAGCGTCCCGAGCGGCCGATGGTCTTCATGAAGAACCCGGCGAGCGTGGTGGGCGCCTCGGATGAGATCGTGATCCCCGCCGTCTGCGCGCAAGGCGGCCCGCAGGTCGACTTCGAGGGCGAGCTCGCGGTCGTCATCGCCGAGGACTGCTCGGATGTGCCTCTCGCTGATGCGCTCTCGGTTGTGGGCGGCTACGCCGTGGCCAACGACGTCAGCGCCCGCTGGTGGCAGAACCACGGCTCAGGTGGCCAGTTCTCCAGGGGCAAGAGCTTCGACACCTTCTGCCCGATGG
>CAYPOZ010000035.1:0-9933 GCA_964412415.1 uncultured Isosphaeraceae bacterium
GGAGGCGTCCATCGTCTCGATCGGCGCGATGCCCGTCCGGCCAGCCTCGAGGGCCTCCCACAGCGGAGCCACACCCAAGCCAAAGGCCGTGAGCGGCCCTGAACCTGTGATCACGACCCTGCGCGACGATCGGGGCATGGGACGGGTCAGGATAGCCGCGACGAACGAAGCCGTCGGGCTACGAGCATCGTGACCTCAAGTGCCTGCTCGGAGTTGAGTCGCGGGTCGATCGGGCTCCGGTACGCGCGAGCCAGATGCTCGTCGGAGAGTCCGCGAGCGCCGCCGGTGCACTCCGTCACGGGATCGCCCGTCAGCTCGAAGTGCATGCCCCCAAGCACCGTGCCGCATGATGCATGTGCCTCGATCGCCTGCTCGATCTCCGCCTCGATGTGCGCAAACTTTCGCGTCTTGATCGGGCGGCCCGCCCACGCGCCGTCCGTCGGCGTCACGATCTCGGTGTTCCCGTGCATCGGGTCGCAGATCCACAGCACGGGCAGCCTGGCGGCCGTCACCGCGCGCACGATCGCCGGCAGCGTGGCCGCGATGCGGCGCGCCCCCATGCGGTGGATGAGCGCCACCTTGCCGGGCTCGCGCTTCGGGTTCAGCGCCTGCACCATGGCGACCGCATCCTCAGGCGACGTGTCCGGCCCCACCTTCACCCCTACGGGATTGGCGACGCCGCGCAGGAACTCCACGTGCGCACTGCCTGGGCTCGCGGTGCGCAGCCCGATCCAAGGCATGTGCGTCGACAGCAGGTAGTGCCCCTCGCGGCGCGGCACAGTGCGCACGAGCGCCTCCTCGAGGTCAAGCAGCAGGCACTCGTGGCTCGCGTGGAACTCCACGCGTCCGCGCTCCCCGGAGCGGATGCCCTCGATTGCCTCCATGTGCCTGAGGCTGTCGCCGATCGAGTCGACCATTCGGCGGTACTCGGCGCCGAGCGGGCTGTGCGACATCCACTCGAGGTCCCACTGCTCGGGATGGTGCAGGTCGGCGAATCCCGAGTCCGCAAGCGACCGCATGAAGTTGAGGGTGATCGCGGCGCGCTCGTATCCGGCCATCAGCAGCGAAGGGTCGGGCCTCCGCGCATCGGCGTCGAACGCCGGCGAGTTCACGTTGTCGCCACGGTAGCTGGGCAGCGTGATGCCGTCGCGCGTCTCGGTGTCGCTTGTGCGCGGCTTCGCGTACTGGCCTGCGATGCGTCCCACGCGCACCACGGGCACCCGCAGCTCGTGCACCAGAACCAGGCTCATCTGCAGCAGCAGCTTGAGCTGGCTCGCGACGCGCTCGCTGGTGCAGTCGGCGAAGCTCTCCGCGCAGTCGCCCCCCTGCAGCACGAAGCGCTCGCCGCGCGCGGCAGACGCAAGCTGGGACTTGAGCGACTCCACCTCGCCGCTCGTCACGAGCGGCGGAAGCGCGCGGATCGCTTCGAGCGCCGACTCGAGCGCCGCGCGGTCGGGCCATGCAGGCTGCTGGAGCGCAGGCAGCCTGCGCCAGCTCGCCGGCGACCAGGCCATGCTGGCCGCACTTCTGGTGGATGGGAGTGGGATCACTGCGGTCTGCGGCCCGATGGGCCTCGTTCTGCCGGGCATGGCCGAATATGCGGGCGGCAGGACTTGAACCTGCACGGGTTGCCCCACTGGAACCTAAATCCAGCGCGTCTGCCGATTCCGCCACGCCCGCATGGGATGTCGTACGATCCTACGCGCGATGGGCATGGCAGCGGCCGCGACAAACCAGCTTCTTCCGCTGATCGCCCGGCTCTTCCTGTGCGCCGCGTTCCTGCCCATGGGGTGGCAGAAGACCTTCGGCATGGCCACCTACTCGGGCCGTGATGCGCAGGTGCTCCGCGCCGCGGGCGTCAGGTCCGACGGGCTCGACTGGAATCTTGCCAAGCCCGGCACGGTGCTGGTGCCGGAGTCGCAGGATGGTGCGCCATTTGAGCCTGCGCTGCGCAGAGTCTGGCATGCCCTCCCCCGCCGTGCTCGGTTGGGCCACGGCGCTGACGGAGCTGTGCGGAGCGGTGATGATGGGCATCGGCTTCTTTGCCCGGCTCGCGGGCTTCGCGCTTGCGATCGTGATGGGCGTCGCGTTCTGGCTTACGGGCGTCGACTCGCTCGCGTGGTCGATGCCCATGGAGGACTACCTCCGCACCTGGACGCAGGCTGGCCTCTTCTTCATGTCGGTCACGGTGCTGCTCGCGGGTCCCGGCCGGCTCTCGCTCGACGCAGTGCTTGGCGGGCTTCCGAAGTCGGGTCGCACCTCCTCGAGCGGCAAGAAGCCCAAGCCAAAGCAAGACGAGGAGTGACGTGCCCGCGAGTACGGGACGCACACCTGCGCTTGTGGCACTCTCGATCGGCGGCATCGCCGCGATCGCCGCGTGGTCCGTGCTGATCTGGGACCTGCTCGCATGGCAAGCCCCGCGTGTCGCCGTGGTGCCCCCGATCGCGGGCGCGGTGCTTCCCCGGGTTGAGGTTGTTCGAGTGCGTGCGGATGTCACGCCAGCGACCGCGCCCGCTGAGGAGCGAGGCACGGGGGCGAGCGAGGAGCGAAGCGCACAGGCGGGCGGGCCAAGCCACGCTGAGGCAGCACCTCGCGCGCACGCGTCCTCATCCGTGCCAATCGCCGAGGCGCGACTCGGCGAACTCATGGACGCGCTGAAGGCGAGGGTCGACGCCCAGCGCGAGCCGATACGTGCGCGCACCACCGGCACCGCTCCCCCGCGCATTCCGCTCCCGCACGATGTCGTGACGTGCGGCGGCGTTCGTGCACGTGGCGTCGACCGCGTCGCCTTCATCATCGACTGCAGCGCCAGGAGCGAGCCCCACATCGGCATGATGACGGACGAGGTGCTTCGCAGCGTGTCGCGCCTTGATGACGCGCAGAGCTTTGCGGTCATCGCGTGCCGCAAGGACTGGGCCGAGGTCGCGCCTCCGGGCGCGATGCGCAAGGGCGGCACCTCGTTCGGCAGCTCGGCGGAGGCCGACCTGCGGTCGTGGCTGCGCGGGAGTGCGGCCCCGGCGGGCGCGCCGCAGGTCTACGCCGGCATTGAGGCGGCGATGGGCACGCGCCCTGACCTGGTCGTGCTCGTCAGCGCCGGCCTCGCCAACCCGGGCGATGGCGACGACATGCGCGATGCGGCGCTCGGCGCGTTCGAGCGCGCCAACCCGCGCGATGCGCGCACCGGGAGGCGCGCTGCCCGCGTGATGACGCTCGTCGCTGGAGGGCAGGACCCAAAGGGGCTCCTCGCGTCGATTGCCTCCGCGCATGCCTCCGACGCGCCGCTTCATGGCACGCTCTCTGCGCCCGCGCCGGCGCGAGCGCCGGCGGATGCCACGGCCGCGCAGGCTGCGCCGCCTGGCGAGTCCGATGAGAGGCTCATCGAGGCGATGCGCCGCGCGCTGTCGGACCCTTCGGACCCTGCCTCTGCGCGCGCGCTCCTCGAGGCAACGGTGATCGCGCAGTCGAAAGGCTGGCCGCGCGAGCACGTCGTGCGCATGGCGACCGCCACGGCGCGCAGGGCCGAAGCCCTTGGCCTCGACGAGATCGCGGCCGAGGCAGGAGCGATCGCGCGCCGCGCGGCAGAGGGGAATCCCCGATGAGCGCGCCCACACCTTCGCGCACGCTCTGGCGGCTGGCGGTCGCCGTGTGGGCGGCGGCCGCGGCGGCGGGTGTGGCCACGATACTTCTCCGCAGCCAGCGACCCGAGTCGATGCCATCTGTCAGCTGCGCCATCGACCGGACCGGCGCAGTGCGGTGGTTCACCGCCCGCACTGGCGACGAGGCCTCTGCATCGGGACCATCCTCGGCAGACCTCGCCCGGGCCGATGCGGTCGCGATCGAGATCAATGTGGATGCGCCATCGATTGCACTGGTAGACGCGCTGCACGCGTGCGCCCGCGGGGAGCAGCTCGCAGTCGCGCTCGCCGCACCAGAGGCCACATCGGCCTCGCCCGCATTCGTCGCCATCGCGCCTCGTGCCCCCGATCCCCTTGCGCTCGATGCGGAGCCCGTGGTGATCTCGCCGCCCGGCGACGGCAACTGGCGCATCGAGACGCTGTCCCTGGTGCAGGACGCGCCCGCCCTTGAGGTTGGCGCCGCGCTTGCGCGGGTGCGCGGCCCCGGACGCGCCATCTCCGCCATGCAGCCCATCGAGATCCGCTGCGGTGCGCACGAGTTCGCGCGCGTGCGCGATGCGCTTGTCGGCATCCTCAAGCATGCGCCTGAGGCGCGCATCGCGCTTGTGGGAGGGCCTGCGCAGTGAGTGCCCCGCCAAGGTTCCGACGCCTTGCGGCACTGTGCGTGTCGCTCTCGACCGCCCACTGCGCGGATGGTGCGGCGCTGGCAGCGCATCCCGCCACCACGGTCCGGCGCGAGGCGGGCGCGGGCGCGCACATGCGTTCGCCTGACGCGACCTCCGATCGCGACGACGCTCTCCTGCTGCAGTGCGCATCCGAGCAGGGATGGCGCGGTCTCGTCGATGCGCTTGAGCGCGTGTCGCCGCCGGGCACGGATGACGCAAGGGCATCGTTTGAGCGTGCGCGGCTGCGCATCGACGCCACGGACCCGCGCAAGTCCTCGCGCGAGCGCGCCGATGCATGGGCGGCGCTCGACGCCGCGCACACGCGCCGCGTCGCCGCTGCGCTCGATGCGCAGTCCCACCAGCATGCCGTCGTCGAGCGTGCGACGGATGCGCTGCGCATCGGGTTCTTCGCCAACCCGTCCACCGCGTCCGCCTGCGCGTCGGCTGACCCGGAGGACACCGCAGCCGCGCTGGCGCTGCTGCGGGGCGTCGAGGACGCAACCCGTGACGGCGCGGCCAGGGGCGGAACGAGCCCGGCCGACCGCACATTGGCTTTCCTCAACGTCGCGTCGCAGGCCCTGCAGGTGGGCGTCGACCGTGCGGACCGGGGTGGTGCCGCATCGCGTGACAGGCGCACCCGAGCTGCGGCGCTGCTCGAGCGCATGCGCGCGGTGCGTGCAGGGATCCCGCCCGCGCTCAGTGCGGTGGCAGACCTCGCCGAGTGTGCCGCGGCATCTGCCGCAGGCGATGCTGATTCAGCGCGTGCCGCTGCGGTGCGCATCGTCTACCTCGGCGAGCCGCTGCCCGCGATGTTCGGCCGCATCTTCGTGTGCGATGCGCTCGCGGAGAGCCGCATGGGCGACCGCGCGCTCACCGAGCTCGTGCAGGTCATACGGGTGGACGGCCTCTCGCTGCCGCTGCGCATCCTGGCGGCGGACGCGTACGTGCGGCTGCGCGACTCGCTCGGCAAGTCGAGCCTTGCTGCACCGACCTTCGAGGCGTACAGCGAGGTGATCCGACAGAGCCCGGCTCAGGAACGCTGGTCGGCGCGGCTCGCCGTCATCGACCGGCTCGGGCCGATCACGGTCCGCGCAGTGGACACGAGCTGGCTTCCGCCCGAGGGCCTGATCGCGCGTGCGCACGCGAAGCGCACCGCAGGCGATGTGGCGGCCGGAGATGCGCTTCGCGCAGAGCTCGCCGAGGCATCCCCGGACCGTGCGGCAATGGCCACCATCGCCGCCCTCGATGCGGCGCTTCGTACGGGCGACGAGGCGCTGGCCGCAGATGCGCTGAAGGCGCTTGCGACCCGGTTCACCGATGACCCCGCGTGGTCCGGATGCGGCACTGATCTTGCGCTGCTCGAGATCGCCCACGACGCGACGCATCCGCAGACGCGGCCAGCGCAGCTGAAGGCGTCGATGGTGCTGGCGCTGGCGCTCGATGAGGACGCATCGAAGCTTCGGTCCATCCCCGTCGCGCAGCAGGCCGTTGAGGCTCTCGATGGCGCGAACGCAAGGTCAATGGCGGCCGCGGAGGCTGCGTCGCGACTTGCGGCGCTGCGCTCGGCGATCGACGGGCTCGATCCGGCGGCCCTTGCGGGCACGCGCACCCTTGCGGCGGTCCTCGTGCTCGACGCATGCGCGATCGACCCTGCTGCGGCGACCGCATCCCCTATGCCCTCCCTGCCTGCGGGCCTCAACGAGGTCCATCCTGCCGATGCGCACCTGCTCGGCGCGTGCCTCGCCGAACGTGCGCGCGATGCGGCAGGATCCCCCGCTGCCGCAGCGGCCGCAGTGCGGCTCACTGCACTTGCCTCCATCGCACCCGCCGCACCTCACGCCGCACGCGGCGCACGCGAGATCGTTGCGGCCTGGATCGCATCGCCCTCGGGGCTCGACCCCAAGACCGCGCGAGGCCTCGCTGCGGTGCTTGACGCCGCAGCCGCCGTCGATCCGCCGACCATCGATGCGATGCGGCTTGATGCGAGTCTCGCGCGCCACTGGGGAAGCCTCTCGCCGAGTGCCGCCGCAGACCGCAGCGCACGTGCACGCGCCACTGCGGACCGTTATGGCGCATCCCGCGACGACCTGCTCGCACTTGCCGATGCGCTTCTCGATGAGGCCGCGCTCGTTCAGCCTCAGGATCAGGTTGCTCGGCTGGCGGAGGCGATGTCCGTGGCACGGCTCGCGGAAACGCTCGCGTCGCGCGGAGGGCTCGGCGACCCCAATGTCGGGCGATCCGTCGACTGGGCCGCTCGCGAGCGGATGGTGCGTGCCGCTCGCCTTGCGGGACGCGCCGAACAGGCCGACGCGCACGTTGCGCGCATGGCGGCGCTCGATCCCACCTTCGGCGGCAGTCCGGGGCGTTTCGCGAACCGTTAGCGCTGCTATCCCCGCCGGCCTACGCGTCACGAAGCTGGCGCAGCTCGTCCCTGAGGATTGCCGCCAGCTCGAAGTTCTCGGCGGCAATCGCCGACCTGAGCCTCGCCTCAAGCTCGACACGCTGGCTTCCCGGCAGCTTCGGCACCAGCATGCCGCGCATGCCGTGGAGCACCCTCTCGCCGTGGCTGACGAGCGCCGCGGCGCCGGGCGTGTCCAGCTGCACCAGATCCGCCAGCGCACGGTCGATCGCGGCGAGCGCCGCACGCGCATCCCGGGCCCGCACCGCATCCGAGGCCAGTGCACGCGCACGGAGCAGGATCGCCGATCCTGCCATGAGCTGCAGCGAATCCGCCGAATCACCCCACGATCGCGGGTGCCTCGACATCACGAGGCGCACGACCTGGCCGCAGTCCGCTGCGCAGCCAGCGGCCCGGTCGAGCTGCATCCATGCCTGCGCGCGCTGCAGAAGGAGTCCCCCATTGCGGCGCATCGAGGTGTCGTCGAGCGCTCCGGCGTCCTGCGGAATGGGATCCCCCGTGTCGGGCACCCCGTCGGACGCGAGCTGGATCAGGCCTGCATCAATCCGTATCTGGATTGCCCCCCCGCGGTCGGACTCGATCAGTCGGACAGCAGGCTGGAAGTCGCCCTGAGGCCACTGGCGCAAGATGGGCCCGATGTCCCATTGGCCTGGGGGTCCCTCGTCAGGGTGAAGATCGTGTTGCCTCGAATCGCTCATGGCGGCGTCATGGGGGCGTCAGGACAGCGGTTTTGGGAACTTCGGCACGCTATCCGCGAAGCGGTACGGATGGGGTGGCAATGCACCGCCAAAGTTCCGTAGTATCACGGCAGTCCCGCATGGCGCGTTCCCAAGTTCAGTCGGAGTTGCAGCTGTATCTCCGTGAGATCACGGAGACTGCGCTGCTGACGCCCGAAGAGGAGAAGACCCTCGGGTGGGCGATCATCAACGACAACGACATGGCCGCCAAGGAGCGGATGATCAAGGCGAACCTTCGCCTGGTCGTCGCCATCTCGAAGAACTACGCGCACCGCGGGCTTGCCCTCTCTGACCTCATCGAGGAGGGCAACCTCGGCCTGATCCGCGCCGTGGAGGGTTTCGACCCTGCACTCGGCGCGCGCTTCTCGACGTACGCGTCGTGGTGGATCAAGCAGGCGATCAAGCGCACGCTGATCAACGCGGTGCAGCCCATCCACATCCCGGCCTACATGGTCGAGCTCATCTCGCGCTGGAAGCAGACCACGCGCAAGCTCGAGGAGGAGCTGGGCCGGGCACCGAGCATGATCGAGCTCTCGAAGGCGATGAAGTTGCCGATGAAGAAGCTCCAGATCATCCGCCGGGCAGTGCGCGCGTACCACGCGCCCAGTCAGGCGCCTAGGAAGGAGGACGGCGAGGCGGTTGACTTTGCCGACCTCTTCGAGGACACCAAGCAGAAGCAGGCCGAGCGCAGCGTCGCCGAGGGCGAGGAGTTCCAGATCATCCTGCGCCTGCTCGACTCGATCGACGAGCGCGATGCGCAGGTGCTGCGACTGCGCTTCGGCCTTCAGGGCCACGAGCCGCTGACGCTCAAGGAGATCGGCGAGATGGTGGGCCTCACGCGCGAGCGCGTCAGGCAGATCGAGGTGGAGGCCCTGCGCAAGCTCGGCCAGCAGCTCGAGGACGACAAGCCCACCCGCTTCTTCCGGGAGAACCGCGGCGACCAGCCGCTGCCGGCGCGGCGTGCGTCGAAGTCGCGCCCGAAGCCAAGCGGCAACGGCAACGGTGCGCCGCACGCGTGACGCGCGGTCCTAGCGCTTGAAGAACGGCAGCGGCTCGACTGTCGCCGGCACCGACGTGCCGCGGAGGTCCACCTCAAGCTTGGTGCCTGGCTGCGCAAGGCCCGCCTCCACGAATGCCATCGCGATCGCGCGGTCGAGCGTCGGCGAGAGGCATCCGCTTGTCACGCGACCGACGGTGCGGCCGCCTGACTTGACGTCCATCCCCTGGCGTGCGCTGCGCCGGCCCTCGAGGCCAAGGCCCACGAGCTTGTGAACGGGACCTGTGTCGGAGATGCGCTGCAGCGCGTCCTGCCCGATGAAGCGGCCCGCGCGCGCATCATCCGTCCCCTTGTCGAGCTTGACCGCGAACCCGAGTCCAGCCGAGATCGGGTCCGTCGACTCGTCGATCTCATGCCCGTAGAGCGGCATGCCGGCCTCCATGCGCAGCGTGTCGCGTGCACCGAGCCCCACCGGCTTCAGGATGCTCGTGTCGGCCTTGACGTCCTTCAGGAACATGCCCATCGCGGTGCGCGCCATGCCTGCGCCGAGGATCACCTCGACGCCGTCCTCGCCGGTGTAGCCGGTGCGGCTCACGACGAGCTTCACCACGAGCAGGTTCTTCTGCACGAACCGGTAGCGCTTGAGCTGCGGAATCTGCGAGGACATCGTGCCCACGAGCTCCATCGCCTTCGGGCCCTGCAGGGCGACCATCGCCGTGGACTCCGTCTGGTCGTCCATCTTGAAGACCATGTCGCCGCGCACCGCCTGGAAGTGCCGGAGCAGCTTCTCGCGGTTCGATGCGTTGCACACCATCAGGTACTCGAACTCGTCGAAGCAGTAGACGATCACGTCGTCGAGGCATCCACCCTGCTCGTTGCACACGAGCGAGTAGCGGCACATGCCCGTCTCCATGCCGAGCACCTGGCGGGTGCACACCATGTCGAGGAACTTGCGGGCATGCCGGCCGCTGAAGCGAATGCGGCCCATGTGCGAGACGTCGAAGAACCCGGCCTTGGTCCGGCAGTGGTTGTGCTCCTCGATGATTGAGCCGTAGGTGAGCGGCATCTCCCATCCGGCGAAGTCGACCATCTTGCCGCCATGCTCGAGGTGGAAGCCGTGGAAGGGAGTGCGGAGGAGATCGGTCGTGGACATGGAACGAGTCAGGGTACCCATGCCGCCCAACGCGGGTACCTTCCGCCGACGGTGCCAGTCCCACGCATTCGCCACGACCTGATCGCGGCGGCCGCTATGGTCCTTTGCTGGACGCTCGCGGCCGAGGGCGCAGCTGCGGCTGCGCCTACGCGCCCGGAGCTGGCGGGCGAGCCCGGCATGGTGATGTCGCCCTCCCTCGACGACGACACCCTCGCCGACCGGCCCATCTCGTCGGTCGTGATTCGCGGCCTCGCGCGCGTGAACGAGACGGAGATCCGCAACAACCTGCGTGTGGCGCCGGGCCAGCCCTACGAGTCTCGTGCCGCC
>CAYPOZ010000035.1:9943-11771 GCA_964412415.1 uncultured Isosphaeraceae bacterium
GCCAAGGACGTCGTCGCGACGCTCTACCGGCTCGGCCACTTCGCGTCGGTGTCGGCAGATGCGCTGCTGCTTCAGGACGGCACCGTGCAGGTCACCTACACATTCGTCGAGCAGCCGATCATCCGCGACATCCAGTTCGTCGGCAACAAGTCCATCTCGGACCAGGAGCTCAAGGGCACGATCGGCCTCTACGCGGGCGGACCGCGCGACGACTTCCTCCTCGAGCGGGCCGTGCAGCGCATCCGCGATGCGTTCCGCGGGCGGGGCCACTACCTCGTCGACGTCAACGTGGACGAGACGCGCCTGCTCGACACCGGCATCCTCATCTTCAGGATCGTCGAGGGCCCGCGCGTGCGCATCATGGAGATCGAGTTCACGGGCATCTCCGCGTTCACCGCCAAGCAGCTCGGCGCCCAGATCAAGACCAAGCCCTGGGCGTTCCTCTTCCAGAAGGGAAATCTCGACGAGGAGACGCTCGTGGACGACGTCGCCACGCTCGACAAGTTCTACAAGGACCGCGGGTTCGTGGACGTGCGCGTCGACAAGCGCATCGACATCTCGCCTGACGGCAAGGAGGCGAAGGTCGTGTTCGTGATCGACGAGGGCCGCCAGTACCGGCTGCGCACGATCTACGTCGATGGCGCGGGCGGCGGGCGCGGCACGTCCACCGTGATGAACGCCGAGCAGATGCTCGGCCTGATGGTGATCCGCCCCGGCGACGACTTCACGCAGAAGAAGGTGGACGACTCGCTGAAGGCCGTGAAGGGCGCGTACGAGACGATGGGCTACGTCGATGCGCGAGTCAACAGCACATGGGTGCGCATCGGCGAGTCTCCCGAGGTCGACATGCTGGTCACCGTCAATGAGGGAGCCCCCTACACCGCAGGCCTCGTGCGCATCCAGGGCAACGCGATCACGCGCGACAACGTGATCCGGCGCCAGATCCGCATCCAGCCTGGGCGCCCGCTCGACGGCCGCGAGCTCGAGTTCGCCAAGCGCCGGATCCAGGGAACGGGCCTCTTCGCGGACGTGCGCATCACGCCGCAGCGGCCTGAACCGAGCGACCCCTCGGTGCGCGACGTGCTGGTCGAGGTCAAGGAGCGCAACACGGGCAGCTTCAACTTCGGCCTCGGCGCGGGCACCGACTCTGGCCTCTTCGGCAACATCGCGCTGACGCAGTCGAACTTCGACATCGGCGACTGGCCGCAGTCCTTCGAGGAGTTCGCGGCGGGGCGCGCCTTCCGCGGCGCGGGCCAGACCTTCAACATCAGCGTGTCGCCGGGCATCGACGTGAGCACCTACTCGGTGTCGTTCAGCGACCCGCGGTTCCTCGAGAGCGACTACGGGTTCAGCACGAGCGCCTTCTACCGCAACCGCGTCTTCCAGGGGTTCACCGAGGAGCGCCTTGCGGCCAACGTGGGCATCAGCAGGGCCTTCGGCGACCTGTGGTCGGGCGCCCTCCGCGTGAACGCGCAGCGCGTGCTGCTCGACGGCCTTGCGGCAGGCACGCCGCTGATCGTGTGGGAGCAGCGAGGCCCCGACTTCATCGACTCGGCATCGTTCACGATGGTCCGGTCGACGCTCGACAACGCGGCACGCCCGACGCGCGGCTCGCGCGTCGAGGCGACGGCGACCTACTACGGCGCGTTCGGCGGCGACTACCAGTACCCGATGATCCAGGGCGAGTACACGACATTCCTGGCGCTTGACGAGGACTTCTTCGGCCGCAAGAGCGTGCTGCGGCTCAACGTGAACTCGGGCTACATCTTCTCCGACACTGCCCCGGTCTTCGAGCGCTTCTACCTCGGCGGCAACAGCTTCCGGGGCT
>CAYPOZ010000035.1:11791-15726 GCA_964412415.1 uncultured Isosphaeraceae bacterium
CCCAACACGGTCCCCACGGTCAACTCCCAAGGGCAGCCCAACGGCGACCCGATCGGCGGCCAGTTCATGTTCTTCGCGGGCGCGCAGTACGAGATCCCGATCTTCGACGAGCTCGTCTCCGGCGTCGCGTTCTGCGACAGCGGCACAGTGACTGATGATGTGACCTTCGACCAGTACCGCGTCTCGGTCGGCATCGGCCTGCGCCTGTACGTGCCCCAGCTCGGTCCCTTCCCCATCGCATTCGACTTTGCGGTGCCGGTGAAGAAGGAAGACACCGACCAGACCCAGACCTTCAGCTTCAGCGCCGCGCTGCCCTTCTAGCCGCTCGCAATCCGGCATCCCGCCGTAGACTGCGCCGCTTGGAGAGCCTCCGCATGAAGAAGCACATCGTCGCCGCGTGCGCCATCCTCGCCGGGGTGGCCGCGATCGCAGGGAGCACCGCCTGGGCCACCGTCCGCCTGGCGGCCCAGCCTTCCGCCGTCGCCAGCGTGGACATCATCAAGCTCCTGGACAAGCTCACCGAGCGCTCGGACCTGGACATCGAGCTGGGCCAGCAGGGCGCGCGCGCCCAGGCCGAGATCAAGGCCCGCCGCGACCGGCTTGAGCAGCGAGCCAAGGAGGCCGAGTCCGTCGTCGACCCGGCCGAGCGGCGCCGTGCGCAGGATGGGCTTGCCCTTGAGCAGCTCGAGCTCCGCGAGTGGATGATCATCAAGGACTCGGAGCTCGACCGCGATGCGGCGACGCGCTGGCGCAGCCTCTACCGCAACATCGTCGCCGAGGCTGAGAAGTTTGCGCAGGGCGAGGGCTACCAGTACGTGATCGTGTACGACGGCCCCGCGAAGATCGACGCCAACCCGCGCGCGCAGCAGTCGATGGCGCAGCAGGTCGTGGATCAGATCATGCGCCGCCGCATCCTCTTTGCGGACAAGGCTGACGACATCACCGACAAGCTCATCCTCAGGATGAACAACGCACGCGCCGCCGGCGTGACGTCGAGCCCTGCGGGAACGCCGTCGGCCGCGCCATCCGCATCCTCTTCGGCGACGACGCCCCAGACATCCTCGGGCGCCACGCCCTGAGCGAAGGAGCAGACACCATGAGCCGCACACCAATCATCGCACTCATCGCGCTCTGCGCGCCGCTGACCGCTGCGCTGCTCTGGGCGGCGCGCTCTCCCGAGCGTCCGGCCGTGATCGCGTGCGTCGACCTCGACAAGACCTTCAGCCAGCTTGAGCAGCTCAAGGACGCGGATGCGCGCCGCGAGCGCATCAAGAGCGAGATGGACCGCAAGGTCGAGACCCTCAAGGAGGAGCTGCAGGGCCTCTCTGAGGAGCTAGAGAGCTTCAAGCCAGGATCGGCGACGTACCTCGAGGCCGAGCGCAAGGCGATCGCACGCAGCGGCGACCTTCAGGCGCTGCAGGCCTTCTCCGAGCTGCGCCGCGAGCGCGAGGTCGCGGAGGCCACGCGCGAGGCGTACCTGGCCATCCGGCGGGCGTGCGGCGATCTGGCCTCCGAGATGAAGATTGATGTGGTGCTCATTGACGACAGCATCCCGCCAATCTTCGCCGCGGACCTCCAGACGACGCGCAACCAGATCAACGGCCGTCGCGTGCTCTACACGAACCCGCAGCTCGACATCTCGGATCTGGTGGTCGAGCGCCTCAATTCCGAGTTCCGCAAGGCGCAAGGCGCGCCAGGCACGACGCCGGCCGCCACGCAGGGCGCCCCCGCAGGCGCACCAACCCCCTGACCCAACCATGGAGCTGAGCGTCACGGAGATCGCTGAGCGCACGGGCGGCACCGTCGAGGGCAACGTCACGCTTCGCGTGCGCGGGCTGTCGCCGGTCGACGCGGCTGCCGATGGCGACGCAACGCTCATCTCCGATGCGAAGGTCGCGCAGGCATGGGCGGCGTGCAGCGCACGCGTCGCGCTTGTGTCGGCGGGCATCGACGTGCCTGGCCACGATGGCGCATCGCGCGCGCTGGTGCGCGTGCCCGACGCGTACCACGCGATGATCACGCTGCTGACAGCCTTTGCGCCTGCGGCAGACGTGCCGGCCGCGGGCATTCACCCCTCGGCGTGCATCGATCCGGCCGCGCGCGTGGGCGAGGGTTGCCGAATCGGGCCGCACGTGTCGGTCGGAGCGGGCACCGCGATCGGCCGCGGCTGCACGCTGCACGCCGGCGCGCGCATCTACGGGTCCGTGACGATGGGCGAAGGCTGCACGGTCCATTCCAACGCGGTCGTCCGCGAGCGCACCGTGCTTGGCCGTGGCGTGACCATCAACGCAGGCGCGATCATCGGCAGCGACGGGTTCGGATACCGGCCTGCGCCGGACGGCAAGGGGCTCGTGCGCATCCCGCACATCGGCCACGTCTTGCTTGAGGATGGCGTGGAGATCGGCGCCAACACCTGCATCGACCGCGGCACGTTTGGCGCGACGGTCGTTGGGATGGGCACGAAGCTGGACAACATGTGCCAGATCGGCCACAACGTGCGCATCGGCCGCGCCACCGTGATGGCGGGGCTCTCGGGCGTGGCAGGCAGCGTGCGCATCGGCAGCGGAGTGCGCATCGGCGCAGGCAGCGGCATCGCCGACCACCGCCACGTGGGCGACGGCGCGCAGCTCGCCGCGCGAACAGCGCTCATGAACGACGTGCCTGCGGGCGAGACCTGGGGCGGAATGCCCGCGCAGGAGGCGAAGCTCGCGATGCGCGAGATCCTCGCGCTACGCAAGCTCGCCGGCATCGCGGGCGAGCTCTCGCGGCTTGCGGCCTCTGCCCGGAAGGCCAAGAGCGATGCGTGAGCTGCAGACGGCTGCGCGCATCTCCGCCCGGCCTGAGCCGCTCGAGTCAACGGGCGTGCGCCAGCGGACGCTTGTGCGGCCGGTGACCGTGCGAGGCAAGGGCCTCTTCATGGGCGTCGATGCCGAGTGCGTCATTGCCCCCGCGCCGGCAGGCACAGGCATCGTCTTCGAGCGCTCTGACCTCGATCCTCCTGTGGCGATCCCGGCCACCACCGCGAACGTCGTGACGCGCCCGCGGCGAACGACGCTCCGCGCTGGCGACGCGACGATCGACACCGTCGAGCACCTGATGTCTGCGCTGACGGGAATGGGCATCGACAACGCCTTCGTGCGGCTCTCGGGCCCGGAAGTGCCTGCGGGCGACGGCAGCGCCCTCCCCTTCGTGACGCCGATCCAGGAGGCGGGCATCGCCGAGCAGGACGCCGAGCGCCGCGTCTTCCGCCTGCGCACGCCCATCGTGCTGCAGGAGGACGACTCGATGATCGCGGCGCTCCCGTGCGACGGCGACGCGATGCGGCTCACCTACGAGCTCGACTACGAGGGCCTCAGCAAGCGCATCGGCCGCCAGACGGTCTCCTTCGACCTCGGCGAGGGCGACTTCATGCGCGACATTGCGCCGGCGCGCACCTTCAGCATGCGCGAGGAGGCCGAGGCGCTCTGGAACGCAGGCCTCTGCCGGCACCTCACGCCGCGCGATGCGCTGGTGATCGGCGAGGACGGGCCGATCGACAACGAGTGGCGCTACCCCGACGAGTGCGTGCGCCACAAGGTGCTCGATGTCATAGGCGACCTCGCGCTCGTGGGCTGCCCCGTGGTGGCCCGCGTGGTTGCGCACCGCTCGGGTCACGGCCTGAACCGCCGCCTTGCAGCCCGCATCCGCGAGCAGGTGCTCGAGGCGCGGCGCGCGAGCGTCGCCGAGGAGGGCCGCGTGCTCGACTCGCGCGCGATCCTGCGCCTGATGCCTCACCGCTACCCGATGCTGCTTGTCGACCGCGTGGGCCATGGCCTGGCGCACGATCTGGTCGCCAGGCAGCAATGGGCCGACGCGGTGCACCACGCGCGCGGCGCGCAGGTCGAAGCGCTGTTGGGCTTCGTCGATCATCGCTTCGATGGCCTTTTCGGTCATGC
>CAYPOZ010000036.1:0-3459 GCA_964412415.1 uncultured Isosphaeraceae bacterium
TCCAGGAAACGCATGTGCCAGTGGTCAGGGAACGTCTGGTGCATCGGCTGCATCCTCCTGCGTCACCCGCTTGAGCTCGATCGCCTGCAGCGCCACGAAGGGAGGACTGGGCACGCCCTTGGGACGGAAGGTGATGTCCACGCTGCCTGGCTCCTCGGCCGTCACGCGGCCGATTGCAACGCGCTGCAGGTCGGACCAGCTGCTTGTGGTCGCCACCTGCCCTGCGAGCGCAACGCCGCCGATGTCCATCTCGAACGCGCCGCCGGCAAACCGCTCGGGGCAGGACTGGATGACCGTGACCTCATAGGTGCCGGACTCCGTGAGCTGCGCGACCCATCGCGCCGCATCGCGGTCGGTCGACCATCCGATGATGCGCTCTCCCTCGCCGTCCACTGCGTCGAAGTGAAGGCCGTGGCCGAACAGCGCTGCGCTCATGGCGTCAAGCCTCAGGAGTCCGTCACTGGCCACCACGGGAATTGCGCTCTCCATCGGGTCCCTCAGCGGCAAGGGACCTGATGCGACGGCCGCATCCGCAAGCAGGCGCTGCGAAGCCTCGCTCACCAGCTGCGCAGGGATCGCGTAGGTCTTCGTTCGGTCCACGCGCGCGATGTTCATGCCGACGACTCGGCCATCGAGGTCCACCACCGGCCCGCCCATGCGGTTGGCCGCGATCGCGCTGTCATGCTGCAGCACGGCGCCGAACCCGCTCGACCGACGGCTCGCCTGCGGTCCGCTCTGCAGCGGGCGCACGCCGAGCCGCGCGCGCAGCACCCGCTCGGATCCGTCGCCGTTGAGGGCCCTGATCTCGACCACGTCGCCGGCGGCATGGCCCCTCACCGCGCGCCCCACCTCGTCGGCGTTGGAGACCGGCTGCCCTGCAATGCTGGTGACGACGTTCCCGACCTCGAGCTTCGCGCGCGCCGCCGCCGATCCCGGAAGAACCGCACTGACCATCGCGCCGCTCTCCACGCTGCGGGCCTGCCGCTCCTCATCCGTCAGCTCGCGCACCCCGACACCGAGGTATGCGGCCGTCACGTCGCCGCGCCCCGCCACACGCTGGTCGAGCGCACGCACGCCCCACGAGAGCGGCTCGATGTCACGGCCCACCGACACCACGACCTCGCCAAGCGCCACCTCGCCATCGCTCGCCCACTCGACAGGCACGCTCTCCTCAGAGGAGCGGAGCAGCACAAGGTCCAGGCTTCGGTCACGCGCCACCCGCTCCACCGCGACAGTGACACCATCCGGCATGCTGAGCGCCACATCGTCGCTCAGGTCACCCACGTCACTGTCCTTGGCGATGTAGTGGCCGCGCGCATCGACCGCCAGCGCATACCCGACGGCGCGCGAATCCACGAAGACCTCCGCGATCGACGGCAGCAGCGGCTCCACCAGGGGCGCGAGTGCCGCATGAAGCGCAGGGCTCCTCCGCGACGGCATGTCATCCTGCATCGGCGGCAGCTCGGCGCCGAGGCGCGACGGCGGCCGCCGTCGCCTGCGCTGCGCACGCTGCTCGCCGTTCTCGGCGAGACGGCCCGATACCTCGCCCTTGAGCATCGCCTCCATCTTGGAGTGCACGAAGGCGACAGAAGTCGCGTTGTTGAACTGCGGCTCCGGCCCTGCCGAGGAGTTCACGCCCACGACGCGCCCCTCGAGGTCGAACAGCCCGCCGCCGGAGTCGCCCGATGCAAGAGGCGCGTCCATCTCGATGGATCCGCTTCCCTCGCGCATCCGGCGAATGCGCCCGATGCGCACCGCCGGCGGCGTCGCGTCGCGGCCCTGGAACGATCCGTACGTGTACCCAACGGCGATCACCCACTCGCCGACGGACACGCTCTCCGAAGGCGCGAGCTCCACCGCGGACAGCGTCTCCCCCTCCGCAAGCTCGCACTGGATCAGCCCACAGTCGGCAGCCCCCTGCCAGTGCAGGCCAAGCGTGCGTGCGTTCACTCGCCGTCCATCCGGAAGCACGATCGTTGCGCGGACGCCCGGCTCGGTGCTCACATGGCCAGCGGTCAGCACGAGGCCCTCCGGCGAGATGACCGTGCCCGACCCAGTGTGCCTCCCGTCGCCCGCGCTGATCTCAACTCCGACACTCGCCGCGAGCACCTTCGCGAGCGCAGCCGCAATGCGCGCCTGGACATCGCGCGCTCCCTCGACATCCGTGAACTCGTGCGACTCCGGCGCGACAGCGGGCGCAGCCACGACAGCGCTGCCGTACGCATCGGCTGGCGCGGCACCTTGCGCAGCAGCCTGGTCCTGCGCACGCGCAAGTCCAGGCACCGCGCAGCACAACGCCCACAGCGCGATCCACGCCGCACTCACGGAGCGGAGCGGTCGGCTCCGCATGCTCACTCCGAATCCGCCGAGGCCTCGTCCCAGCTGCCGCGGGCCTTCTGCGACTGGCGCGTGTGTCGACACATCGGCACGCCACCTGGCTGCGCCTCAAGCAGCAGCGCAAGGTCATCAAGCCGCTGCGCGACTCGGTCCATCGACTCGGTGCGGTCACCGGGCAGCACCTTGACGCAGTCAAGGATGATCGCCGAAAGGATCGGGTGAACCTCCGGCACCTTCAGGTGAGGCGGGACCGGGGGCTTGATCTGCGATGCATCGAGCGCCGTACTGACGAGGCCGCTCGCGCTCTTGGGCGGCAACGCGGTCGGGATCACCTCGCCGACGATGGCGAAGTACATCGTCGCGCCGAAGTTGTAGACGTCTGTGCGCGGAGTGACCGCCTGCCGGTGCGCCTGCTCAGGCGCCATGTATCCCGGCGTGCCCTGGATGCGCTTCTTGACTGTCCCGACAGCGCACGCCTGCCCGAGGTCGATCACCTTGACCCCGCCATCGCCGAGCACCATCACGTTGGTGGGCTTCATGTCGGCGTGCACGAATCCCTTGGTGTGCATGTGATGCAACCCGCGCGCGACCTGCGAGAAGATGCCGACGTACTTCGCGAGCGTCGGCGGAGGATCCTCGTCGAGCGTCGACGCGTCGACGAACTCCATCACGAGTCCGACCTCGTTCACCTTGCCGAGCAGTCCCTTGCGCACCTTTTTCAGGCTCTCAGCGGAGCGGATCGCGGGATGGTCAAGCTTTCGCATGACCTCGTACTCGCTCTCCACCTGCTCGATGAAGCGCTCGTCCTTCTCGGTCTGGCGCACCACATGCTTCAGCGCCCACACCTGCTTGGTTCGCGGATCCTGCACGGCGTACAGCGTGCTCCGCGCGCCGGTCCCGACCTTCGCGAGCACCTTGAAGCCGAACAGTTCTTGCACGATGACGCTCATGACGAGTGGTAGCCCAACGACCGCATCGCTGGAATTGGCATGTGTCCTGCAGGCCTAGCTTCGGGACAGGATCGAAGGCAACGCTCCGCCGATGTGTCCCCGCGAATCAAGCATCGCATCTAGGCGACCGAAAGAAATGAAGCCAAAGGCTACATGTCCCAGAATCTTGGGG
>CAYPOZ010000036.1:3469-6348 GCA_964412415.1 uncultured Isosphaeraceae bacterium
AACGCCTTCGGTCATCGATCTTCAGCGATTGTGGGCCCAACTTCGGGGCAATGACCGCCAAGCAGCAAAGCCGGCGCGCTATCGGCGGAGCCGGGACTCGAACTCGGCTGCCGGAAAGTGCTTTCCAGGGCTCTCGATGCCGCTCAAGTCCGCGTGCAGGCGCACAGCCGACGCTGGAATTCCGAACTCCTCCTGCAAAGATCGCACAAGCGACACCAGCTCGCGCATCTGCCGGTCCGTGAAGGGTCTGCGGTTGCCGTTGCCCACCAGGCAGATCCCAATGGAGTGGCGGTTGAACAACTCCGCATCCGCGGCACCGAAGGAGGTCCTCGCAACTCCGGGTGCGTCATCCGCCCTGACCGCGACGTGCGCGCCGGGGAGCTGGCGGTTCCAGCGGTAGCCCACATGGACCATGCCGTCGCCAAGGCCCTGTCCATTGCCCACGATGAAGTGGTAGCCGAGCCCTGTGAGGCCCTGGGAGAGCTGCACACGCTCGATGCTGCTGGCGTCACCGGCCGGTGCGCCCGAGTGGTGGATCACGATCGCGCGCCATCGGGTCCGGTCGGCCTCGGCCTCGCGGGGCTCGATGCTCGAGGAGCGGTCCGTGGCCTGGTGGCTGATGAGTGTCGGGCTCACCGCGGCATACGAGGCGGGTGCGCCATCGTCGCCAAGCAGCAGCAGTCCGGTGACTGCTGTCATCGCTGCCGCGAAGGATGCCCACACCGCTGTGGTTCGGCGCGGCCGGGTCAATGGAATGCCGAGCGCGCGCGTGCCACGCGACGCTGCGGTCGCCTTGGCGCTGTCACGGTTGCCTGATTGATCTAAGTGGTTTGACACGTCGATTCCGTTCTCCGTCGTCACACGTGCTATCGGAAGCATGCGCTGCGGAACTTGCAGAATCGTCGCGTTTCAGTTCTGCGGCGCGAGTCGTGCGCGGAGCGCGGGACGCTTCTGCCCGAACTCGTCCTCCTCCTCGAGCGGCGTCGACTGCTGGCGAAGGCGGTCATACGTCTCAAACTGCGTGCGCGCGGAATTCTCGGGAAACAGCGGCTTGTTGCAGCCGCCGCACACGATCGCCGCACCGAGCGCAATGCCCATGCACGCCATGCATCGCGTGACCTTCGACACACCACCACTACCAGTTGTGGCCGCGCAGCGGATACTCATCACGACCTCACCGAAGTCACTCCGTCGCATCAATGACGATCTCCTGTGCCGATGGCGATGGCGGCGAGCGCGCGCCGGGCGGTGAAGACCCTACCCGAGCGCGCATCGGTGAACTCGACCTTCACCTCGACGGCGCTGCCGCAGGTCCACGACGACCCTTCCGAGCCAGCACTCGAGCTCGAACCTGAGGCACCGGCTGAGGCACCGACCGGGGCCACTGGCCACTCAAGGGTGTAGTGGGTACCGCCGAAACCGCTGCGGTACGCCGCACGCACCGCAAGTGGCCCAAACTCATGGCAGGAAAGGACTTCCGCCTCGCATCCGGGCGGGGACCAGTACAGCGTGACCGAGGCAGTGCCCACCACCTGCAGGAACCTCCCCATCCCATCCACCGGCATCACGTAGATCCGGGCGACGCAGCCCTCCCCACTCAGGGGGCGATCCGTGTGGCTGCTGCCCGCGATGGCGATGCCCGCAAGATGCGGCGTCGCCTCGATTGCCTCCGGCGAGAGGGCCAGACCGGCGCCCTCTGCAGGTTCGGCCTCTCCGCCGCCCGCCTTCAGCCGGCTCGAGTCCGCCGCCAGTGCGGTGCGTGCCTCGGACAGCTGGCGCTCAAGCGAATCGACCTTCGCGGCCAGCTCGGCGTTTTGCCGCCGCAGCTGGTCTGCCGGCGTCGGCGAGAGCACCTTCGCGCTGCAACCGGCGAGCGCAAGCGCAGCAACCACCATCCCCATGACTCCGTAGGCGACTCTCATGGCGATTCCTCCGACAACGCGCCCATCGTCACCTCGAACGCGAGCTGCTCGAGCGCCACCGTGAAGTCGACACTGGTCACAGGCACATTCCCGGCATCGATCCGCGTGGGAGCGAAGTTGAGGATCCCCGACACCCCGGCCTCCACCAGGAGCCGTCCAACCTCCTGAGCAGACTCCCGCGGCACGGCGACGATCCCGCTGCCCGCCTCGTGCTCCTTCACCACCCGCGCGAGGTCCGCAAGCGGCCGCACCACGACGCCTGCCACACGCTTGCCCACGATTGACCTTGACTTGTCGAAGAGGCCGACGATCCTGAACCCCTCGCCCTCGAACCGGCCGTAGCCGAGCAGCGCCCGGCCAATGTTGCCCGCGCCGACAAGCACCGCGTTCCAGGTGCGGCTGAGGCCCATCACGCTGCGCAGCCTGTCACGCAGCAGCGCCGCGCCGTAACCCACTCCAGAACCGCCGAAGGGCCCGCACTCACCCGGCGCGAACCATCGGCCAGGCGGAGCTGCACCTCCCGCAGGTACAGGCTGAGCCTGCGCGCCGAAGGTCGGGGGATCTTGGCCATCCTGTCGGTCAAGCGCGCGATTCTATCTGCATGACCGTGCTAGCCTCAGTGCGTGCATCTCGCTGACGTCCTGGCGCGCGACTCGTTTACGGCCAGCTTCGAGCTGTTCCCGCCCAAGTCCGACGACGGATGGGATGCCCTCTTTACGGCAATCGCCGACCTCGAGCCCCTCAAGCCCAGCTTCGTGTCGGTCACGTACGGCGCCGGCGGCTCCACCCGCCGCCTGACGCACGACCTCGTCGTCAGGATCAGGCGCGAGACATCGCTTGACCCGGTACCTCACCTTGCGTGCATCGGCCATACGCGCGGCGAGATCGACTCGATCCTTGCGCGATACGCGGAGGAGGGGGTGTCGAACATCCTTGCGCTCCGCGGCGACCGCCCTG
>CAYPOZ010000036.1:6358-15378 GCA_964412415.1 uncultured Isosphaeraceae bacterium
CGCCACCGGCGGTGCGGTGAGAAACGCCGGATCGTCCGACCCGAGCGCCGGCGACTACCGCTACGCATCGGAGCTTGTCGAACAGATCCGGGCGTTCAACGCCACCGGCCGCCATCCGGACCCGCGCGGGTTCGGGGTCGGTGTCGCCGGCTACCCCGAGGGCCATCCCGAGACCCCGAACACGCTCGTGCAGATGGATCATCTCAAGGCGAAGGTCGACGCCGGCGCGGACATGATCGTGTCGCAGCTCTTCTTCGACAACGCCGCATTCCTCGACTGGCGCGAGCGCTGCGAGCTCGCCGGCATCTCGGTGCCGGTCATCCCCGGCATCATGCCGATCACCACCATGGCCGGCGTTCGGCGCATGGCGCAGCTCGCTGCAGGCACGCGCTTCCCTGCGCCGCTGCTGCGTGCCCTCCGACGCGCACAGGATGATGCGGATGCGGTCGCGAAGGTCGGCATCCACTGGGCCACCGAGCAGTGCCGTCACCTGATCGACCGCGGCGTGCGCGGAATCCACTTCTACACCCTCAACCGCAGCGATGCGACGAGACGCATCTACGAGAACCTCGGCGTCAAGAGCACCGACGCGCTTCGTGCGTGAAGTGCGACTGGCGCGGGCGCGGATGCGTCAGGGAGACGGCGCCAGCCAGAGCGCACGGAGCGCCTGCACGAAGGGGTCCTTTGCGTCGACCGACTCCATCAGCGCAAGGCCTGACTCGACGAGCGTGCGGTCGCCAAGCTGATGGCCAGCCCAGGCCGCCACCAGCCCGAAATCCGATGCGTTGGTCGACTCGCGGCCGAACCGCACGCACTGCTGCGCGACATCCCGCATCCGCTGCGCATCGCACTGAAGGTTCGGGGCGAGCCGCACGTCGATCATCTCGGGGAAGTCGGTGAGCAGCCGCCTCAGCGTGATCGCCGCCGCAAGCTGAACGCCGCCGCCGACCTGAGCGCTCGCGAGCCCGAGGAGCGGCAGCGGACTTGATGGCGCGATGATCGATGCCGTGCGGAACGCGTCCTCGGCACGGAAGTAGCGCCGCGCCTGCATGAAGTCGCTGCCGAGGCGGAGCAGCCGGTCCATGGCATCCTTCGAGCCTGAGTCGAGCCGCTCCACCTTAGTGCCGTGCCGCAGGATCAGCAGCGTCTCGTCGAGCGTGAGGGGCCTGATCGCGCCTTCCCCCTCGGTGCCGGCGGCTGGCTCCGGCGCGTTCGCAGGCTGCTGGCCCGGTGCGCCCGGAACCGTGCCCATGAGCTGCTGGTCCGCAAGTTCGGTGCGGGTGATTCCCGGCAGCGACATGAACCGCTCGCGCAGGGACCGTACGGCCTGCGAGATCGACTGCCGTTCCGGCGTGAGTGCCGTCACGGGCTGGCCATCGGCCCGCGTGGAACCTGCGACTCCAGATGGCGCTGCGCCGGGTGCCGGAACCGCCCCACCGGTCGTGCCCGACTCGCCCACACCTGCGCCGGCCGCAGCGACCGTTGGCCTCACAAGGTTGTAGCGCTGCCGCACCGACGCAAGCACATCGTCATATGCGCCCGGCCGGCGCAGCAGGTCCGTCGAGCTGAGCGCATCAACCTGGCTTTCCACGCCCATTGGGCGTCCGGCCGAGGAGCCCACGCCACCCATCCTCGCCATGCCGGCAGAGGCGGCTCGCGCATCCTCAAGCAGCTGCACCTCGTCGCGCTGGCGGTCAAGGTCCGCCGCAAGGCCCGCAAATCCGGTCGCAGCGCGCGCGTAGTCGGCACGCGTCAGGCGTCCCGCGCGCACGTCGTCGCGCATGAGCGCGCTCCCGTAGACGCCGCCCTGGAACGTGTCGACCGGATCGCCATCGGGCACCAGCACCACTCCGGTGAATGGGCTCACCATGACCTGCGCCGCACCAAGCTGCGGCACACGGATGGTCCTCACGCTGGTCGGCGCCGTCGCCGCTGCGAGGCTCGCCGCATTGGCCGACAGCACAGTCATGAGGTCAAGACGTGCACGCGCCGCGCCAAGCGCCGACGTCTCGAGGCCGCGGCCTGCCAACGTCACTCCAGTGAGGCCCATCGCGCTCATCCGGGTGTACGCGTAGTCGCTCATGTACTGCTGCGAGCCGATGCCTGTCGCCAGCGCGAAGCGGTCGTTGGCGATCGATGTGTTGAGCGCGAGCGGGTTGCTGTAGGCGGAACCGCGGCGGAACTCGATGGTGGCCGCCTGGCTGGTCGCCGCGGCGAAGTCATCCTCTGCGCGGTAGCCCACGCTTCCGCGGAACCCGCGACCGCCCGCGACATCGCCCGTCACGACGAGGTTGCGGGCCCTGTAGTCCTGCTGGGGCGCCGACTGGTTGATGCGCCCCGTACCCACACCGAGGTTGCGGTCGAGTGCGCGCGACTGGTCCGGACCGAGGTGAAGCGGCGCATCGAGTGCGTTCTGCGCCAGGGCAGAGCTGACCGCAGCCATGCACGCGAGCGCCACAGACAGGCCACATGACGTTGCCCGAGCCACAGGGCGGCCTTGTGGGAGGCGTGCGCCGGCGGCCTGTCCGGCAGGGCTGTCCGTCGTGCATCGGCGCATGGAATGCATGTGAAAGTGTACAACCCACCTGTGCACGAATCGCGCAAATCCACGCGCTTCAGCTGGCCCGCGCTGCTCCTTGCGCTCGTGGCTGTGGCCGCGAGCGTCGCACTCGGGCTCTATGGCCCGCGTGTCGGCGACCGCGCCATGAGCCCCCTTGTGCCGCTGCGAGAGGTGGCCGACGCGGTGGACTCGATCGCACAGCGGATGGGCATCGAGTCGGCGCACAGGCCTTCCGACGCGGAACTGCCCACCTTGCAGGATGCGGCCCGCGTGTGCAAGGATGCGCTCGAGACGCCATGGAAGCCGCCTGACCTGCGCACGAGCGGGTTCCGCATCGTGATGGCTGGACCTGTGCCGATTCCCGGAGCCGCCTCCGGCGTTGCGCTCCTGTACGAGGCGGACTCGAGTGCGGCGCCCGAGCCCGCGGCGCGCTCCCCCGACGACGCAGATGCGTATGCGGACGAGCGTTCGGGGCAGCGCCCGCTCCAGCCGCCAGTGCCCCCGAGCCGAGCTCAACCGCGCATGACGATTGCTCCTGGCCCATCGGCGCAGCCAGCCCAGCGGCGGGATGTCGTGCTCGCCGTCGCGCGCGACCACGGCGCGTTCGCGATCTACGACGAGTACGGACGCGCGCAGCCGCTTGGCATCGCGCGAAGCGTGCTTGAGGAGTCGGAGTACGGCACGTGGGCGGTCATGGTGTGGTCCGACGGGGAGCTGCTGTTTGTGGCATGGGCGCCCGATGCCGCGCTGCTGCAGCGGCTGCGCAGCGAACTTGGAGCCCCGTAGCATCGGCTGCCCCATGGCAGAGCGCGCGCGGGATTCCGCCTACATCACGACGCCGATCTACTACGTCAACGACCGGCCCCACATCGGCCACGCCTACACCACCACCCTGTGCGATGTGTGGTCGCGCGCGATGCGGCTGCGCGGCCAGGATGTGTTCTTCCTGACAGGCACGGACGAGCACGGGGCCAAGGTCGAGCGAAGTGCCGCCGCCCGCGGCATCCCGCCGCAACAGCTCGCCGACGAGAACGCCGCCGAGTTCCAGCGCGTGCTCTCTGTCTTCGGGCTCACCAACAACGACTTCATCCGCACCACGCAGCCTCGGCACGTGCGTCAGGTGCAGGCCTTCATGCGAAGGCTGCTCGCCTCAGGGAGCGTGTACCGCGGCACCTTCGAGGGCTGGTACGACGAGGGCCAGGAGGAGTACCTCACCGAGGCCGCCGCGAAGGACCAGGGGCACAAGAGCGTGATCAGCGGCAAGCCGCTCGTGCGCGCGAGCGAGGAGAACTACTACTTCAGGCTGAGCGCGTTCCAGGGCAGGCTCGAGGCCCTCTTCCGCGACAACCCGCGGTTCGTGCAGCCGCAGGGCCGCTTCAACGAGGTGCTCGGCCGCCTGCGCGACGGCCTGCAGGACGTTCCGATCACGCGCACCAAGTTCACCTGGGGAATCCCATTCCCCGGCGAGCCTGGGCACGTCATCTATGTGTGGATCGACGCGCTGCTGAACTACGCGACAGCGCTCGGCCTCGGTGCGCTCGAGTCCGGTTGCGACGCGTCGCGCATCGCTGCCGATGCCCACCCGGAGGACGTGGCGCTCGCGCGCGAGCGTGCGCACCTGTGGCCCGCGAGCTACCACGTCATCGGCAAGGAGATCCTGTGGTTCCATGCGGTGGTGTGGCCTGCGGTGCTGATGGCGCTCGATCTGCCGATGCCGCAGCGCATCCACGCACACAGCTTCTGGATCGCCGACGGGCAGAAGATGTCCAAGAGCCTGGGCAACTTCGTGGATCTCCCCGCGATCGACGGGTTCATCGCCCACTACGGGCTCGACGCCTGGCGCTGGTACATGGCCACGCAGGGTCCGCTGCAGGCTGCCGACGCGGACTTCCGCGCGGCGCACCTCCACGAGATCTACTTGGGCGACCTCGTGAACGTGGTCGGCAACTGCCCCAGTCGCGTCACCGCGATGATCGGCAAGTACTTCGGCGGAGCGATGCCTGCAGATGCTTCAGGCGGCGGCGAGTGGCCCGAGCGCTGCGCGCGCGCGGTGCGGGAGTGGAGCGAGGCGATCGACTCGTTCGACCTCGCTGGCGCCGCCGAGGCGCCTATGCGGCTGCTGCGCGACATCGACGCCTTCATCAACAGGACGGAGCCCTTCAAGGTGGCCAAGGATCCCGCGCGCCAGGGGGAGCTTGCGTCGATCCTGTCGCAGTGCGCGCAGAGCGTGCGCATTGCCGGCGTGCTGCTCGAGCCGTTCCTGCCCGCGAGGATGGCCGACCTGCGCACCGCGCTCGGCGGCGGCGCGGAAGGCGCTGGCAATGCGGCGGCTCGCGGTGCGGAGGCCGGCGATGGCGCGGACTTCGCGGCGCTCACGCGCTACGGCGGGATCGCCGACGGGACTGCCCTGTCGAAGTGCGCACTGTTCCCGCGTGTGGAGCCTGCGGCGCCCGCACAGACCTGATCATCCGCTCGATGAGCGCACGCACAGGCGCAGGCATCGTCGCCGCACGCAGGCTGCCGCACGCATCTGTGCCGATGTCGAGGCTCGCGAAGACCTCGCGGCAGCGTTCGCACACCAGCTCATCCTGCACCGGGAAGGGCACGCCGCGGTCGAGCGAGTCCATCTTCGCCTCAAGCAGCGCCATGCATGTGCCGCGCGGGTACATGGGCGCCGGCACCGGCTTCTTCGGCTGCCCGCGCAGCAGCGCATCGCGCAGGAAGATGCGCCCCCGGTGCACGCGCGTCTTGACGGTTGCCTCGCGCACGCCAAGTACCGCGGCGGCCTCCATGAGGCTCATGCCAGCGATCTCCTTGAGCACCAGCGCTGTGCGGTACGGCTGCGGCACCTCATCCACCGCACCCTCGACGCGCGCGCGGGCCTCGCTGCGCAGTTCCCGTGCAGCGCGCGAGTCGGGATCCACATCGGCATGCGCCAGCTTGGGATGCATGAAGGGCACGGCGCGCGCATAGGCCTCGGTGACCGACCTGCGACGGGCGGAGTTGCGTCCGTGGCGCGCGGCCTTGCGGACCGCGATCGAGTGGAACCAGGTGCATGCGCTCGAGTCGCCCCTGAAGCGGTCCCAGTGCCGGTACGCCGAGAGGAGAGTCTCCTGCAGCAGGTCATCGGCGTCGGCGTCCGTGCGCACGAGACGCCGCAGGACGGCCCGGATGCGGGATGCGCACTGCATCGCAGCCTGCTCGAAGGTGCCCCGACCGGCCTTGGGACGCGTCGCCGAAACCATCGACAAAGCCTACAGATCCGGGAACCTCGCCTGATAGCGTGCCTCTCACCTCACATGAGCACCATGACCGCCAACTCCGTGCCCGTTGCCTCGGGCGCCCGCCTCGCCCACGGCACCGTCACGCCGCAGGAGGCCGATGCCCTCCACCGCACCGGCCGCGCAGTGATCGTCGACGTGCGCGAGCCGGACGAGATTCGCCGGACGGCGGTGTCGAAGTACATCCCTGCACCCTCGAGCGTGGTGCGCGCGGACTGCTTCCCGCCCGCTGTCGAGGGCGTGCGCATGCTGATCCTGTGCCAGAGCGGCAACCGCGCGGGTCAGGTGGCGCGCACGCTCGCAGCCGCCGGCCGCACCGACATCAGCGTCATCGAAGGTGGCATCAGGGGATGGCAGGCGGCGGGGCTTCCCGTCGTCTCCGGCGGAGGATCGATCCCGATCATCCGTCAGGTGCTCATCGTCGCAGGGTCCATGGTCGCCGGATTCACCGCGCTCGGCGTGTTCGTGAACCCGTGGTTCCTCGCGGGTGCAGGATTCGTCGGATGCGGTCTCGCGTTCGCCGGTCTCACCGGCATCTGCCCGATGGCGAAGGTGCTCGGTGCGATGCCCTGGAATGCGCCGAAGCCCGCGCCGGCTAGCGCTGCGGGCGCTGTGGGCGCTGTGGCTGCGGGCAAGTCCTGCAGCGCGGGCGGCTCCTGCGGCTGCGGGTGAGTCCTGCGGCGCCGACGGATTCTTCGGCTGGGGGTAAGTTCGCGCGCATGGCGAAGATCCAGTTCTTCCGCGGGGCCGGGACCGAGGTGCCAATCTTCAACCTGCGCAGCGGCACCTTCTATGACGAGGCCGGCTCGTCGCGCGTGCTGTGCAACATCCGCGGGCTCACCATCTTCCGCGGCGCCGGCACCGGCAGCGTGCTGATGAACGTGGTGGGCGAGAAGGTGTTCAAGGGCGCAGGCACCGGCGAGTGCCTCTACACCATCATCGGCAACAAGGTCTTCAAGGGCGCGGGCACCGGGAAGGTGCTCTTCAACTGCTACGGCAAGACGCTCTGGAACGGCGCCGGCACAAGCAGCCCCGCATGCTCGTGGTCCGGCGAGCGCCTCAGCTCCGCCGAACTCGCGTCAGTGGCGCTGCTGATCGAGGAACGCTGAGCGCGCAGCCCGTGTATCGAATCCGGCCGATATGGCGCGCTCCAAAAAAGCGAACGGTGCCGAGGCCTCGCCGTCGGCACCGTTCGCTCTCGTGAGTGAAATCTGGTGATGAACGCGCTCGCGCACTGCGTGCGGGCGCACTCACCCCCTGATCACCTCCGTCTTCGCCGCGCCCCCATCGCGGCAGCCATCCCGACAAGCGCCAGCGCGCCAGGCGCAGGCACGTACTGAAGGTCCACTCGGACCGCATCGAGAGCCATGTTCACGGCCGACGCGCCGAACTCGATGCGCCAGCCTGTTGCGGCGAACGCTGTCGACCCGAGCGACCATGTGAATGCGACATTCTGCGCGCTGCCCTGCGGGGGGGAGGGCGCGTCGAACCTGATCTCTGACGTAGTGGGCGCGAAGAACGACACGTTCCCGCTCCCGTTGAAGAGCCACAGGCGCACCGAGCCCATGTTGATGGTGCTGCCTGCAGTCGACACGTTGAGCACCACGTTGATCGGAGACGCCGTGTTGCCCTGCGTGCCGCCCATCATCGAGATGAAGAGAGGAGCTCCGGCGCCGTACAGGTTGCCGGTGCTCGTGATGAACGCACCCGGCGCATAGTTCATGAGGCTGAAGGGCGCAGATCCGGCCTGGTCGGGGAGATTCGGCCCGCCGCCCGGCTGCGTGAAGCTTTCCCACGTTGCGTACTGGGTGTTGGACCCGCCGGCCCACGATGGGATCAGGGGATTGGTGAATCCCGCGTGCGCCGACGCGGCGAGCGCAGCGGCGAATCCGATTCCCAAACTCACAGCCTTGAGATGGAGCATCTCTTTTCCCTTGTTCCCTGCCCTGGACACGATGCCCAAGGATGTTTGAACATGCCTCAGCCAACGGCTTCCGTCAAGGAAGCGTGGGGGGATTGATTCAAAAACCCGCGGAACTTGGGCGAGCCGTGCCTCAGGCCACACCGAACTCAGGTCACGAAGGACTCAGTAGGACTTCGCCCACACGACGCGGCCCGCGCTCGGCCGGCCCGTGATCACGCAAGTGCCTGGCCCTTCGAGGCTGCCCGCGGGCAGGCCGGATGACTCCGCATCGCCGTCGAGCGGGATGCAGCGGATCGTCACGCCCAGGCGATCCTTCACCTCGGCCTCGACAGCGGGATCTCCGCAGAAGTGCGCGAGCGCGAATCCTGCATGGATCGGCGTGGGCGCGTTTTCGGCGGTAGGCGGCGCCGCGAAGAACGCCTCGAACTCCGCGGCTGTGTCGATGCGGCGCATGTGCGCGTCGCGGTGCGCACGCGCGCGAGCGAGCAGGCCGTCCTGCATCTCGTCGAGCAGCGCGCCGATGCCTGCGACAAACTGTGCGCGGGGCACAGCCTGCTTTTCCTTGTGCGGGCGGTCTCGCCGCGCCATGAACACGCTGTCGGCCGCCATGTCGCGCGGGCCGACCTCCACCCGTATCGGCGCACCGCGCTTGATCCTCCGTGCAGGTCGCGCGCATCGACCTCGACATCGATCGGCCTGCCATGCCACGTGAGCGCGCGAAGCTCGTCAGCGAGGGCCTTGCAGTACGCGAGCACCTGCTCCGCGACCTCCGGCTTGTGAAGCACAGGAAGGATCGCGACGTGCACGGGCGCAAGCCGCGGCGGCAGCACGAGACCATCGTCGTCCGCGTGCGTCATCACGAGCCCCCCCACGAGACGCGTCGACACGCCCCACGACGTGGTCCACGCGTGCTGCAGGGTGCCGGTCTGGTCGAGGAACTTGATGTCGCTGGCCTTCGCGAAGTTCTGCCCGAGGAAGTGGCTCGTGCCTGCCTGAAGCGCCTTGCGGTCCTGCATCATCGCCTCGATGCAGTACGTCTCGACGGCACCAGGGAAACGCTCGCCCGCCGTCTTGCGCCCTCGGATCACCGGCATCGCCATCCAGTTCTCGGCGAAGTCGGCGTAGACGCGCAGCATCTGCATCGTCTCGGCCTCGGCCTCTTCCCTGGTCGCATGCGCGGTGTGACCCTCCTGCCAGAGGAACTCGGCGGTGCGGAGGAAGAGACGGGTACGCATCTCCCAGCGGACCACGTTCG
>CAYPOZ010000037.1:0-15300 GCA_964412415.1 uncultured Isosphaeraceae bacterium
CATGCTTCTTCGCCACCTTGTCGACGGGGCATCCCATGTTGATGTCGATGATCGTCGCGCCGTGGTCGATAGCCCACAGCGCCGCTTCGGGCAGAGGATCCTCTGAGTTGCCGTAGAGCTGCATTCCGCAGGGCTGGTCGAGCCCATTGGTGGCGGCGAGGTCGAGGGTGCGCTTGGTGCCCCTCAGGATCGCATGGCAGTTGAGGAGGTCGGTGTATGCGGCGCCGACACCACCTTCCTCTCGGCACAGGATCCTGAACGCAAGGTCGCAGTGCCCTGCGATGGGCGCCAGCAGGAGGGGCGATTCGAGCGTGACAGGACCGATGCGCAGCACGGCACCACGATAGGGTGCCGTCGCGTCACCTCATAGCATCACGGCATGACCAGACGTCGATCTCCTATCGGTGCGGCGGGCGCCCTCTGTATCGCGGTGGCGCTCGGCACGCTGACCGGATGCACCAACGAGTTCGTCGTCTCGTTCCAGGGAACGCGGTATCCCGCGGTCGCCGACACCGCGCTCGTGGACGCGAAGCCCGAGGGTTCGGGCCTCATCGGCACAGCGACCTTCCTGAGCGGGGGCAACTACGGCAACCCGGAGGCGATCGCCGCCGGGCGCGAGGTCGGCGCGGACAGCGTGCGGTGGTGGAGATCGGTGGCGTCGCGTGCCGGAGTGACCGGCCAGGGCACCGTGAGTGGCGGGCTCTCGCCGACGGGTCCAGTGTCCGCGTGGTCGCCAGCACAGCCTGGCCCGCTCTTCTTCAGCTACCAGGCGCGCTTCTACCGCAAAGGCGTGGAGGACCAGGTACCCGCAATTGACGCAGAGGATCGGGGCACAACACGCCGTGCAGCGCCTGCGGGCAACGAGGCTCAGCTCGAGCGCGACTCGACCGCCGCCACGCAGGAGCAGGCGCAGATTCAGCGCACCGAAGGCTCGGGCAGCCGCTCGCCCTGAGCTGCGGCCTCGAACATCACCCCATCGCACACGTACACGCGATCGCGCCGGCGACCGGTGTCCTCATGGATGAGCCCGCTCTCGAGGAACTTGTCCATGACCGCCTGCGCGGCGCGGAAGGAGATGCCCATCGAGCTGGCTGCCTCCTGCATGGTCATGCGTGGCCGAGCCACGAACGAGTGCGCGAGCATCGTCGGATGGCGTGGCGCACGCATGCCTTGAGCGGCATCGAGCAGCGAGGCACGGCCCTCGCGTGCGCGGGCGAGCCCGGCGATCGCACGATGCGCATCCGCCGCAAGGCTCCGCACAGTCATGCGCACCCACGACTCGTACGACGCCGCAAGGTCGGCGGAATCACCCGCACGCAGCGGGCCGGTGCCATCGGCGGGCACGACCGCAATGCAGTCCAGCTTCGCGCGGGAGGCAAAGATGCGCGCAGCGACAAGCCGGCTCAGCAGTCCGGCCGAGTGCTCGACAGGCTGCAGAAAGTGGATGCACCACATCGACCACGACGCATCGAGGGCCGCTCGGACGATCCCGGTCGCGTCAGTGCCTTCGGGGTCATCGACCGCACGCTGCCATGACACCAGCGCATCCTTCAGCATGTGCGGCGGCGGAGGCACGGTGCTCGCGCCTCCAGGCAGCTTCACGGAGGGACCGATCCACGCGGCCGCACGGCGCGGCGCCGCATGGAGACCCGTCACCGCAGCCCAGTCGGCAAGGGCCTGCCGCCAGCAGGACTCGGCAGATCCCGTCGGCCCGCCCTCATCGGCATGTTGTGCGGCGGCTCCCGACCACGCGACACCCTCCGCGGCGGCGGCTCGCGCGAGTGCCCAGTCGCCCAGGCGCGGGAGCATCTCCTGCGCTCCGGGCGCATGCCGCAGGAAGGCATCAAGCGCACCGCAGGCCTGCGCGAGCGACACGAGCTCGCCAGTGGCCGATTGCGGCACCACTGAAGGACGCGCCGGCTGCGGCAGGTAGGTCCAGGCGGGGAGCGGCACGCTCCTGATGGGCACAACCGACCCGAGCGGTACCTGCTGTGCAGCCGCCGTTGACACGGCGACCATCATGGTGCGCTCGGCGCCGCGCTCACGGGTGTCGTCACGGCGAGCACAGGAAGCGTCGGCAGCGTCCAGTCGTTCGCGAAGAAGTCCGCGGCCACAATGCCTGCGATGCCCTCATCGAGCATGCGCGCGGAGAGAACGCACATGTCCGGATACGCCACGCCAGCGGTGAAGTAGGGCACTCGCTCGGTCAGGCGCTGCCCGATGTCGCCGGTGCTCGCGATCGTCGCAACGAGGGACTCCGGATCGTCAGCGCGGGGCCTCACCATCAGCAGCGCAAGGTCATCTCCCGAGAGCGTGCCGCGCCGCCCCGTGCTGTCTGTGAAGTGGATCGCGCCACGCACGGGAGTCACGGGACTCTCGCCGACGACAGTCGACCACGCGCGGTTGGTCTCGGCATTGCCGTAGAGGATGATGTTGCGCCCAGCCGCAAGCGAAGGGTCCGCCAGGATCGCCGCGTCATCGACGATCTCGGGCGAGGCGTTGCCCCGGTACAGGAACTGCTCAGCGTCATAGCGGGCCTTGCGCGCGAGGGCCGCACGCTGCGCGTCCGTGCCGCCGGTACCGACGACAAAGAGCATGTTGCGGTCGAACGCGGCCTTGAACGGGCCCATTCGGCCCGCGCGCTTGCTGCGATCGCCCGCCTTGCGTCCGACCGTCCACGAGGGCGAGCCATCGTCGCGCACGGTGCGCTCGAGCCAGAGCAGCTCGCCGCCCGATGGCTCATCGGCGACCAGCTCGGTCCCGTCGATCGAGAGGCTGGCCTTTCCCCCATCGCCGTCAAGGTCGACCTGAAGCCCAAGACGCGCGACGTTCGTGGTCTTGCCCGTGACGGTGCGCGCATCGCGGTTCAGGGTGAGGTCGACGGACGAGGGCTGCAGCGGCGACACCTGCGCATCGATGGCGACCCACGCGTCGCGGGAGCGGATGGCAGGGGAGACCGTCGTGAACGACACGCGCGTGCGCGACTCGGGTGGCGTGAGCTCCCTCGCGCGGAGGAAGTCCATCATCGCGGGCCAGTCGACGCACTGGTTGCCCCACCAGTGGCCGGCACCAGCCTTCTCGCGGTACGCGAAATCGCGGTGGTACTGGCCGAGCTGCGCGCGCATGTCTCGCGACTCCTCGACAGGCACCGTCTCGTCCGCATCGCCGTGCAGCACGTAGATGCCCTGTGCGAGGTAGTTGTCCTTGAGCAGGAGCGTCCGCGATGGATTGGCTGCGGTATCGAGCGCGCTCGCGATCGCGCGGTCGGCGTCGGATGCGCCGGCAGCAAGCGAGGCTGCGGCGGGCTTCGCGCCGCCGTATGTGAAGAACGACACCCAGCCTGCGCTCGGCCCGAGTGCCGCAAAGTCGCCGGAGCGGTGGGCACCGACCTGCCACGTGCCGTGACCTCCCATCGAGTGCCCGGTGAGCCACTGCTTGAGCGGGTCAGTGCGGTGACGTGCGCGCGCGAGCGCAAGCACCTCCATCGCATCGAGTCGGCCCCAGTCCTCCCAGTCGAACCCGAAGGGGCGGCGGTTGGTGGGGGCGACGACCACGGTCCAGGGCTTTGGCGCGTAGCTCGCCGCCTGCGCCGCGGCATCCACTCCTGCGCCGTGAAGGCTCAGCAGCAGCCCGGGCCGGCGCGCTGGCGCCCCGTCCGCTGCGGGCTGGGGAAGCGGCGGCACCACCGCATAGTGCTGCGCGCTGCCGTCGATCGAGCTGCGGAACGTCTCGCGCCTGGCTACGGATGCGGACTTGATCGGCAGCTCGAGAGAGACCTCGCTGATGGCCGGACCCTGGCCTGGCGTGGAGTCTGCTGGGCGAAGCGCGACAGTGACGCGCGCGGCGCTGCCGGATGTCGCGGCCGCGCACGCGATGCGCACCGCGGCCTTGTGCAGGGATCGCGGTGGCACAGGCGGAACCTGCGTGCGCGTCACAGTGCCCGGGCCGCAGGCGACATCGATCGCGAGTCCGCGTGCGGCCGTGTCGCCGGGGTTGACGACCGGGATGCCGATCCACGCATCGAGCGCCTCGCCTGTCACGAGGTCAGGCGCGGTGACGTCGCGAGTGTCGAGGAACGCTCCAGCACGTGGCAGCGGCTTGAGCTTCGGCGAGATCGGCGCGCGGCCTCCGGCGAAGAGGAACTCGTTGCGTCCGGCGAGAAGCTGCACCGGCACGGCAAGGGTCCCGTTCGCGTAGGGATCTCCCATACGCGGCGCACCATTCAGGTAGACCATCGAGTGGCCTGTGCACTCGAGCATCGCGACCTGATCCACAGGGCTCTGCACCTCGAGAAGCAGGTAGCCGCCGCGGAACGCATCGATCGGGAACGTGCCAGAGGCATCTGCCTCGATGGGCGCCCAGCGCGGTGCGTTCGGCTCATCGCGCACAGGCTCGCCCGCCGCGGGGACGCCAAGCGTGCCACGCACGATGCGCGACTCCACCGCATCGCGCCGGATCGGGGATCGGGCTGGCGCGGACACTCCGCTCACGGCCAGGCCGCGCACCGGCATGGTTGGCCCGGAAGCCAAAGAGGGGGTACATTTTAGGCGGAGTGCGCTGGCTGCGCGGGATACGAGTCCGGCTGCGTTGCGGATCCTGCCCCATCGGCACCTGCCGCAACTGGCTGGAGCTGCGCTGAAGGCTGCGGAGCGGCCTCAGTCTTTGGCGGCGTGTCCTGGGCGGGTGCGGCTGGTGTTGCCTGACCGATGCCTTGCGCAGGCGAGATCGGAGAGATGATGGCTCCCGCCGCCAGTGCGCCGGCAAGGCATGCCAGTGCAAGCAGGAGGTGCCTCGCTCTTGTCATGGCGCAAGGGTACGGCGCGCGCCTGTGCGGGGCTAACCTCCGCGCGTGCCCGTGCGAGGCGAGCCGGAAGTGCAGAACGACCCGATCCAGATGGAGATTGGCGTCACAGGCATGCACTGTGCGGCGTGCGCCAGCCGCGCCGAGGCGGCCATCGCGGGAGTGCCGGGGGTTGAGTCGGCGACCGTCAACCTCGTGATTGGCAGCGCACGCATCAGCGCGCGGCCGGATGTGTCGACCGCACAGATCGCGCAGGCGCTCGAGCGGGCGGGGTACGGCATGTCGCCACTGGCGGACTCGGCCTCCGGCAGGGGCGATGGCGTCCGGGAATCGGGCCTCCAGGCGGAGGCGCGCGCACTGCGCCGGAATGCGCTGGTCGGGCTGGCGCTCTCGGTGCCTGTTGGCGTGATGGCGATGACGCACGGCAGCGTGCCTGCCTTCGAGTCGCACTCGGCAATGTGGGTGCAGTGCGCGCTCACCGCAGGTGTGATCCTGACTGCAGGACGGTCGATCTACACCGATGCGTGGTCGGCAGCGCGGCGCGGTTCCACGACCATGTTCACGCTTGTCGCGATCGGTGCCGGTGCCGCAATGGTGTCAAGCGTGATCGGGACGGTGCGGCATGGCGCGATGCCGGTGTTCTACGAGTCGGCCGCGCTTGTCATCGCCTTTGTGGCCGTGGGGCGGTGGATCGAGTCGGCCGCGATGGGCCGCACGCGCGATGCGCTGACGTCACTGCTGACGCTGGTGCCCGACCGTGTGCGTGTGATGCGAGATGGGCGCGAGCATGAGGTGGCGCTGTCGTCGGTGTGCGTGGGCGACGTGATCCGGATCCGGCCCGGCGAACGGGTGCCGGTGGACGGGACGGTGACTGATGGACGCACGAGCGTTGACGAGTCGATGCTCACGGGCGAGTCGATGCCGGTGATGCGCACGGTGGGTGACATGATGAGCGGTGGCACGCTCAACATCGACGGGTCCGTGGACGTGCGCGCCGAGCGCGTGGGCAGCGACACTGCAGCGGCACGGATTGCGGCACTGATGCGCGATACGGTGTCGTCCCGGGCGCCCGTGGCCCGTGTGGCTGACCGCGTGGCGGCCGTCTTTGTGCCCGCGATCCTCGCGCTCGCCGCAGCCGTCGGCATCATCTGGATGGCACTCGCGCCCGAAGGGCAGGGGATTCGGCTGGGCACGATTGCGGTGCTCTCGACGCTTGTCGTGGCGTGCCCATGCGCGCTCGGGCTTGCGGTGCCCACAGCGATCGTCGCTGGCACCGGTCGCGCAGCGCGCGCCGGCGTGCTGGTGCGCGATGCGGCGAGCTTCGAGCGCGCGGCGTCGGTGCATCATGTCATCTTCGACAAGACAGGCACGCTGACGCTCGGACTGCCAGCGCTCGAGCGAGTGAGCGGCATTGGCGTGTGGCAGGGCCGTGAGCGCGACCTTCTCGGGATTGCGGCGGCGGTGGAGCGTGGAAGTGAGCATCCGATCGCACGAGCGATCGCGATGGAGTTGGACTCAGCGTGGTCAGCGGAGGGATTCCGCGCGCATCCAGGCTTCGGTGCGAGTGCGCATGTGCGCGGGCCTGGGCTTGAAGGCTCCGAGGTGCGGGTCGGTGCCGAGCAGTGGCTCGCGGACCCTGCCGCGTCGCCGCTCGTGCAGCGCGATGCCGATGCGGCACGTGCGCTCAGGGACGAGGGGTGCACTGTTGTCTGGGTTGCCGTTGATGGCCAAGTGGCCGGCATGATTGCGGTGCGCGATGCGCTGAGGCCGGGCGCCGCCGAGGCGGTGCGTGCGCTCGGCACGATGGGGATCTCCGTGTCGATGCTGACCGGAGACTCGGCGCGGACGGCAGAGCGCATTGCGCGTGATTTGGGCATCAGCGATGTCACGGCGGGCGTGACGCCATCGGGCAAGGTTGACGCGGTGCGCGCGCGGCGCAGTGGCGGAGCGGTCGCGATGGTGGGCGATGGCATAAACGATGCGCCTGCGCTCGCCGCGGCCGATGTGGGCATCGCGATGGGACACGGCGCGGATGTGGCGCGTGATGCGGCCGCGATCACGCTGCTGCGTGCCGATCCGCGCGCAGCGGTCGATTCGATCGGCATCGCGCGCGGCACGATGCGGCTCATCCGCCAGAACCTGCTGTGGGCGTTTGGATACAACGTGCTGATGATCCCGCTTGCGGCAGGCGCCCTGTGGCCCTGGACAGGATGGATGCTGCCGCCGTCGCTCGCAAGCGCGGCGATGGCGCTCTCGAGCGTCTCGGTGGTGCTGAACAGCCTTCGCTGGCGTGCGCGCGCCTAGTCGCGGCCGAAGACCTGCCTGAGGATCGCGTCGTGCACGGCGGTGGCCGGCACCTCGACGTCATCCCAGTTAGGGTCGTCGGCGATGCACACCGGCCGAAGCCCATGTGCAGCCTCGATGCGTCCGTGCGAACCGCGCACCAGTCCGGCATCAAGCGGGATCACATCGAGCAGCGCGCGCATGCCGAACCTGCGCTGGGCGAGCCTCCACATCACCTTCGCGCGTGAGGCGATGCGCGGCCGCGCCAGAAACAGCTCGCATGGGTCGTACCCGGGCTTTCGGTGGATGTCGACGGTCCGCGCGTAGTCCGGTGCGCAAGCGTCATCGTGCCACCACGGGTACGCGAACCAGTGGCCTGGCTCAGCCATGCACACGAAATCGCCGCTGCGCGCGTGGGCGATCCCGTGTGCGGCCTGCGCATCGCGGTCGAGCACCTGAGCGACTCCCGGCACGCTCTCGAGCACTCGGCGGAGCGGGTCGAGGTTGCCGCCCCTGCGCATGAGGGCCGGTGCGTACACATGGGCGACCTGGTGGTCGCACACCGCAAACGCATCCGATTCGGCAGGGTCAGCCATCTCGTGGCCGAGCTCCTCGCGCCAACGCACCATCCCGGCCTCGCGAAGTGTGCGGTTGATGTGGATGGGGGTGCTCACCTCGGAGATCCCGTACTCGCTCACGACCATCACCCGGGTGCCGCGCGAGTCGAAGAAGCGAAGCAGCGCATCGAACACCCGGTCCATCTCGCGCATCTCGTCGCGCACGCTAGGGCCCTTGGGTCCCTCGCGCTGCATCACGTAGTCGAGGTGGGGCAGGTAGACGAGCGTCAGCGTCGGCGAGTGCAGCTCCACGGTGCGCATCGCGGCGCGCGCGATCCAGTCCGTGCTGCGGATGTCGGCGCCCGGCCCCCAGAAGCGGAAGAGGGGGAATTGGCCAAGGTCGGACTGCAGCTGATCTCGCAGCTCGCCTGGCGCCGTCCAGATGTCCGGGATCTTGCGGCCGTCGGCGGGGTACATCGGACGCGGGGTCACGGTGATGTCGGCCGCCGAGTGCATCGCGTGCCACCAGCAGATGTTGGCGCAGGTGAAGGACGGGTCGCGCTGCTTCGCCGCATGCCACACGCGTGGCGCCTGCACCAGCGCATCCGACTGCTTCCAGAAGTGCACCTCGTTCAGCGTGCGGTCGAACCACCCGTTGCCAACGATGCCGTGCTGCGACGGACGCACTCCGGTGAGCATGCTCGCCTGCACAGTGCTGGTGACGGCGGGCAGGTCGGGGATCACCGACCGCACGCCGCCGCATCGGCGGCCAAATGCGCTGACGCTCGGCATGCTGTCGCCAAGAAGGCTGGGCACCAGACCGACGATGTTGAGGACAGCCGTCGGGTGCATGGCGTCAGCTCGCGGGCACCATGCGCTGAAGGAGCCGGGTGATGGCGTAGATGCCGATGCAGGCTGCCCCGAACAGCGGGAAGCCGAGTGCCCAGCACGCCGCGGCATCGAGCAGCGCGATCGCAGCGACGAGCCGCGCGATGCCCGCAGGCCTGCGCGTCAGGTGACCGGAAGCCACCGCATAGCCACGGAGCGCAACAGCGAGATAGAACGCGAGAGGGATCACGGTGGTTGCCAGCACTGCGATCGTCACGGTCACCTTTGGGATGCCGAACCAGGTGTCCTGCGGGTTTGCCATCGCGCCGATGCGCCATCCTGTAGCGGTGGCCCGTGGCGTCAGGATGGCAACGCCAGCGAGCAGCGCCACTGCGCCGATGGTGCCGACGATGCCGATCGCGCGGTCCTCGGGTACTGGCGGGACCGACGGCGGATTGGCCACAAGATCTGCGCCGCACTCGCTGCAGCGCTCCGGCGAGGTGCCGGGCGCAAGCTGGTGTCCGCAGGCGCTGCACGCCTTGGGGCCCGATGCATCGACCTCCCGTCGGGCAGCGAGGGACAGTGCGAGCGTGTGCAGCATCAGCGCGATCGCAGGCGTTGCCAGGATGAAGACAAGGTCTGTGGGAGTCCTTCCCGATGCGATCCATGTCGCGCGGACCGGGCCGAAGATGCCGCTTGGCGCCAGTGCCGCCATCGCCACGGACACAGGGACGAGCGCACGGCACAGCGCCATCAGCGCGACGCTCCATGCGGTGCGGGAGTGGACAAGGTTGTAGGCGATTGCGGAGAGCGCGATCAGGAGAGCAGGGGCGTACGTCAGCCGCATGCCGAGCTGCATCTGCGCAAGGGCGTTCTCCGTCAGGTCTTCCGCGACATCGCTGCCGATGGGCGTCACGAGAGGCACAGCCATCCACCAGATCGCCGCGATGACAGCGATGGCCATCCACCCTCGCGCAAGGATGGTGAGGGCGGGATTTGCCGAGCGCTTCGCGTACGCAGAGAGCCAGATGGCCACCGCCGCTGCGGCGATCTCGGGAATCGGTGCGCGCCCGAGCGAGGAGGGCCACAGCCCCCCGAGCATGAGCACCACTGCGGCGGTGCATGCGACACGCAGCGGAATCCTGCCGGATGGGATCGGGCGTCCGGGGCGCTCAGCGGCGTCGATGTGGCGGTCAAGGATGCCATTGAGCACCATGCCGCCGAGGTAGAGCATGCACATGCCGATGCACACGCCGCCGATCAGCCACGGGTTGTCCCGCAGCAGGTCCATCGCCGATGCCGGACCCTGCCAGAGCGAGTACGCCGCCGTCGCCATGCAGAGGCCCACCGCGCAGTCGCCAAGGATGGTCGGGAGGTTCGAGATGCGCAGCAGCTCTGCCCACGCGCGCCACGAGCCGATGATCGGATTGTGCGTGCTGCCGTGGCTTCCAGCTGCTGTCGTTGGCGCGTCCTGCATCCGCGCGGGATGCTACGGGTCGCCGAGTCAGGTGTCCCGCGATCTCAGCCGCCCGACTGCGTCATGCGTCCGACAACTTCAGGCTCGCGGCGACGCCAGCCGTGCGACCAGCGCGGATGTCCACGCGATCTCCTCGGCAATCCCATCGGCGAGCGTCGCCAGACGGTGCTCTGTTGGGAGCGCGTTCCACGCATATGTCTCCACCTCGAGCGGTGTGGCCACAAGGTCTGTGCCCAGCGCCTCAAGCGCCATCGCGATCTCGCCTTGCGTGGTCTGCAGCGGCCCCAGGAACTCCGCGAAGACCGGCACATGGAAGTGCACACGCCACACGCCGTCGGGGGCATGGTCGAAGGCGCGCTCGAGGTCGTCGTAGAAGTGGGCCTCGCCGCGCCCATCGAGCACGCTCGTCTGGTGCAGCCATCGCGGCTCGTCGAAGTGGCGGAGCGCACGGAACGCGCGCTCGCTGCCGTCGCAGGCGACGGCGCTCGACACCTGCACCTTGCCGATGCGGATCCCGGCGGCCCGGTAGGCCGCGATCGCCTCAGCCTGCGGCTCGAACATCACCGCCGAGTGGCACACGTCATGGCACACCCGCACATGCCTCAGGATGTCGGCGCTCGTGCGATCAGGCCTTAGCGCCTGCGAGAAGAAGTCCACGACATGCTGCGCGCGATCGAGCATGCATCCGGGCTCGGGCTCGAGATCCACATGCAGGCAGATGCCGGTGCGCTCCTCGATGCGCATGAGGTGGCGCGTGACCTGCTCGAGCTGCGCTGCAGCCATGCCTACCGCGGCGCCGCAACCCTCAAGCGAGAAGGTCAGCCGCCACCCGAGCGGAAGCGTGGAGATGCTCGCCTCGCGCCCGATGCCGGGCACGGTGCCCGGCTCCGGAAGCAGGTCGACAAGGAGGTCCGCGAGCTGCATCGTGTAGAGACCGCGGCGCACATCCGCCCAGTGCGGCGTGTACACGGCATGCTTGACCGTCGCGGCATGGAAGTCGCCGTAGGGGAACCCGTTGAGCGTGTAGACGGCGAGTCCGCGCTCAAGCAGCGTGTCGCGGAGCCGCCGTGCGGCGTCGGGGGTCGAGTGCAGCGAATGCGCGCTCGCGGCGCTGAGCCACAGGCCGATCGGCAGGAACCCGTGCGGTGCCACACGCTCTCGCACGGCGGTCGCGTGCCGCATCACGTTAGACACGGTCTCCTCGAGGGTCCGTCCGGCGTGCACGTTGGTGCAGTAGCCGAGGAGTGGACCGGACATGGGAGTGCCTGGCTTCACCGTACGCACGACGTCGCGGCACGCGCCGCGTCCACCACGAGTCGCACGATGGCGTCACCCATTGCCGCGTCGGACGTGCGCTCTGGATGCCACTGCACGCCGACAGTGAACGGCCGCGAAGGGTCGCGGATCGCCTCGATCACGCCATCGTCGGAGTGGCCGATCACATCGAATCCCGTCACGTCCGCGATTGCCTGGTGGTGCCAGCTTGCGACAGGTCCTGATCCGATGACCGAGGTCACGGGGTGGATGCTGTCGTTGCGGTGCCGCTCGCCGTCAGCGATCTCATCGTGCAGGTGCTGGATCAGGCGTGCGCCACGGTGCACGCCCATCAGCTGCATGCCGAGGCAGATCCCCAGCAGCGGCATGTCGGGACGATCGTCGAGCGCGCGAAGCAGCGCGAACTCCGCAGCCTGCCGGCGCGGGTCCATGACCTCGGCCTTGGGGTGCAGCGCGATCCCGAAGGGGCGGGTGTCGATGTCATCGCCGCCGGTGATGATCACGCCATCGACGGCATCGAGCATGGCCGCACGGTCCTCTGCGATCGCCGGCAGCATGAGCGGAAGTCCGCCCGCGCGGCGGACGGCGGAGATGTAGGTGTCCTTCACCTCGTGGCGCGCACGACCCTTGCCGTCGACGACGAGGTTGGCGGTAATGCCGATGACCGGACTACGCATATGAGAAGGCTATCCGTGCAGGACCGCAGCTCGTGCCGGCCGTCTGCTCACACGCTCGTGCGGAACCTGCCCGACTGGGAGAGGAACGCGAGCGGGTTCTCGAAGCTGATCTTGCGCACCGCCTCGGCGAGGTGCCCGCGGCGGCGCATCTCGATGCCGCACTTGGGCACGGCAAGCGGATCGCTGATCCCCCAGTCGGCGGCGGAGTTGATCCACAGGCGGTCGGTGCCGTGCATCTCGATGATGTCGACCGCGCGCTGCGGCGTGCACTTGGTGTCGGGGTAGAGCGTCATGCCGGCCCAGAATCCGCGCTCGAGCACCGGGCGCACCGTGTGCTCCTCCACATGGTCGATCAGCACGCGCCCCGGATCCACACCCTGGTTGCGGACCGCATCCATGATGAGCATCGTGCCCTTGAGCTTGTCCTCGAGGTGCGGCGTATGCACCAGGATCAGCATCCCGCGCGACTTCGCGAGCGCGATGTGCTCCTCGAGGATCTGCAGCTCGTTGCGGGTGTTCTTGTTGAGCCCGATCTCGCCGATGCCGAGCACGTTGGGGCAGTCGAGGAAGTCCGGGATGCGCGCGATCACCTCGCGTGCGAGCCCCATGTCCTCGCTCTCCTTGGGGTTGATGCACAGCCACGTGTGGTGCGCGATGCCGAACTGGGCCGCGCGCGCGGGCTCGGTGCGGGTGAGCGCGCCGAAGTAGTCGACGAATCCCTCAACCGACCCGCGGTCGAAACCTGCCCAGAACGCGGGCTCGGTGATCGCCACGCACCCCGCGAGCGCCATCGCGCGGTAGTCGTCCGTGGTGCGGCTCACCATGTGGACGTGCGGGTCGATGTAGGCCATCAGCCGCGTCCCTTCGTGGTGCCGGGCACCGGACTGCCGGCGCCGGCCGGCTCCACGGCGCCCATCGCGCCCTTCATCGGCGCCGCCGCGATCGGCTCCGCGGAGCGGTCGCTCCAGAGCTCGAGCACGCGGCGCGCGCGCTCGGGATGCCCATCGCGCAGCAGGTCGATCGCCGCCCGCAGCGCCTGCATCCTGAAGTCATCCGCCGGCTCGCCGGGAGCAGGCTGTGCACGCTCGACCCTGTCGAGGAACGCCGCAAGGTCGAGCACCTTCGCGCGGTGCTCGAGGAACTGCATCTGCACGATGGCGCCGCGCGAGGCGGGCACGTGGGCATCGCGTGAAGCCATGCGGTCAGTCTAGGTTCGACAGGCGCTCGGCCGCGCGCGCGACGGTTGGCCCATCCATCACGTGCACATCCACGGGGCTTCCGATGCCGCGCAGCAGCGTCACCGTGAGGCGTCCGCCGAGGTGCTCGCGGAACTCGTCGAGACCGCGCAGCAGGCGCGTGGTGTCGGCGAGCGCCGGATGCCAGACAGGAAGCCCAATCGCGCGAAGGCATGCCACGATGCGGTCGCACTCGCGCTCTGCGAGCAGTCCAGAGAGCATCGAGTATGTGCAGTCGAGCGCAACGCCGATGGCCACGGCCTCACCATGCGGAAGCTCGAACCCGGAGACCTGCTCGAGCTTGTGCGCAGACCAGTGGCCAAAGTCCAGCGGGCGCGCGTTGAGTCGCTCGAAGGGATCGCCCCCATCGGTGACGTGCTGCAGGTGCAGCTCTGCGCTGCGGATGATGATGGGCCACGCTGCGTCGATGCTGCGCGCGCGCAGTGCTGGCGCATCACGCTCGATGTGCTCGAGAAGCGCAGCGTCGCGAAGGCACGCGATCTTCACCGCCTCGCTGAACCCCCCAATGAAATGGCGCTCCGGCAGGGTGGTCAGGTAGTCGCGGTCGCAGACGACGCCGTCGGGCGGGCAGAAGGCGCCCGCATAGTTCTTCTTGCCGAAGCGATTGACGCCGTTCTTCACTCCCATCGCCGCGTCGTCCTGCGCGAGGACTGTGGTGGGCATGCGCACATGGCGCACGCCGCGGTGCGCGGTGGCCGCCGCGAACCCTACCGCGTCAAGCACGGCGCCGCCGCCAATCGCGAGCACGACGCTCCGGCGGTCGATCCGGAACCGCTCGGTCGCGAGCATCACCTGGTCGACGGTGCCCATGCCGTCCTTGGCGGACTCGCCGCCAGGCACCGACTCGCAGCACGCGAGCTCGGGAAGTTGCTCGCCCGCCCGCGCCCGCGCGGCGAGGTAGCGCGCGAGCGACTCCGGCACCATCGGATGCGCGGCAAGCACGCCCGCGTCGACGAATGCGGCAAGCCGCCGCGAGTCGCCATCGGCGGAGGGATCGGCGAGCACGCTCGCAAGCGCATCGTTCGCGGGGTCGAAGGCAGCCTGCGTGAAGCGGACGCGGTGCTCGAAGGGAACGGCAAATGGGCGGTCGACCCGCATCGAATCGCCGAGTCTATGCCGCGCAAAACGGAATCACGGCGGAGGGGCGTTCCGCCGTGATCCCTTGTCCGCGACGACGCGTCGCGGATGCGCGCAGCGCGCGCACGAAGGTCCATATTTGGCGGTGCCACCCCAGAATCACCCTTGTTACGCCGGCAGGGTGGCGCAGGTTCACGGGCTTCGCGCCGAATGCGCAGATTTCAGTCGAGTCCGGCGTTCCGCTCGCGCAGCCGCGACAGGCAGATCGCCGCGGCAACCGCCACGTTGAGGCTGTCGACGCCGGCGGCCATCGGGATCCGCACGAGGCCGTCGCATGCGGCGATCGTCTCCGCGCGGAGGCCCGAATGCTCCTCGCCCACCACAAGCATCACGGGTCCGGCGACATCGCGCGCGGCATCACCGACTGGTACTGCCGGCATCCCGCTCACGGATCCGGCATCGGCACCGAGCACCAGCAGTGGTGCGATGCCTGCGCCCCCGGTCCCGCGAGCGTGCGCCCCATCACCAGCGCCGCTGGGCGCCGCACTTCCAGCACCAGTGCGCGCCACCCTCAGCGCAGCAATCGATTCCGCAAGGCTCTCGCACCGCGCAAACGGAATCCGCAGCGCATGACCCATGGAGACCCTGATCGACTTTCGGTAGAGCGGGTCGTGCGCATCGCCCGACAGCAGCACGCCACCGACACCGAACGCCGCCGCAATCCTGAAGAGCGCGCCCATGTTGTCCATGTTGCGGACGCCGTCGCATGCGAGCAGCAGGTCTGCCGCCACGAATGGCGCATCGAGCGGGGTGCGCCCGAGCAGCGGCGCGCGGATGGCCGCCGCAAGCACGCCACGGTGCACGGCGAACCCCACGACACCCGAGAGCAGCACCTCATCCGCGATGAGCACCGGCGCACGGCCTCGCACGCCAGCCTGCACCCGCTCGGCCATCCTCTCGCTGCAGAGCACGCTGCGCGCCGCGCCAGGATGATGCTCGAGCAGCACCTCGATCACGGGAAGCGTCTCCGCGATGAGCAGCCCCTCGCGCTCACGGGCACCGGAGAGAT
>CAYPOZ010000038.1:0-1635 GCA_964412415.1 uncultured Isosphaeraceae bacterium
GCGCAACGGGTGCGCCGACGGAGCCCGCGGATCCCAAGGCCGCGGCGCTCGCGGCACTCACGCTCCCGCCTACCGACGGTGGGCCAGTCCGTGTGCGCGCCCGGTTCCACCTTCATGACCTCAACGAGATCGACGACGACGCGGAGGTCTTCCAGTTCACGGGCGTCATGACGCTGACGTGGAGGGATCCGAGGGCTGCGTTCGATCCCGCCGAGGCCGGCGTCAAGGAGCGGCTCTTCGACGGCAACTTCCAGTTCAACGAGAGCAGCCCGGCGTGGTACCCGCAGGCGGTGCTCATCAACGAGTCGGGCCTCTACGCCAAGAGCGGCGTGCTGCAGCGCGTGCGGCCCGACGGCACGTGCACGCTGATCGAGACGATCAATGCGGCCGCGAAGTCGGACCTCAATATGCGGCGCTACCCCCTCGACCGCCACCGGCTCGAGGCGACGTTCCAGATCCTCGGATACGACAGCAGCGAGGTCGTCTTTGAGGTGGAGGAGTCCATCCCGCAGGAGGCTGCCGAGGGAATCTCGATTCCGCAGTGGGACATCGCTGGGGTGGACCTGCGGGCCTCGGACCGTGCCGCCCCGTATGCAGGGTCGTCAGGTCAGGCATCTTCGCTGGTGCTCGCGATCGACGTGCGCCGGCAGTCCTTCTACATCATGCGGCTCGTGGTGTTCCCGCTCGCGCTGATCGTGTACCTGTCGTTCGCCGTTTTCTGGATGGACAGGTCGTCGCTTGGCGACCGCATCAGCGTGTCCTTCATCGGGATCCTGACCGGCGTCACGTACCAGCTCGTGATGAGCCAAAGCCTGCCGCAGATCGCATACCCCACGCTCATGCACGCGTTCCTGTACCTGAGCTTCCTGGCGATGTGCGCGACGGTGGCGGTGAACCTTGTCGTGGGCTCGATGGACAAGCGGCAGAACTTCGCGATGGGGGACCGCATCGACTACTCGTGCCGCTGGATCTTCCCGCTCGGCTACATGGGCATCCTTGTGACGCTCGGTGTGCTGGCCGCCGTGTTCAGGGGCGCACATCCCGCCTGATGACGGCGCCGATCAGGGGGTCGAGCCCCACTGCGCGAGCAGCTCGGAGAGGTCGAGCCCGTCGACGTTCCCGTCGCCGTTGATGTCAGCCGACCCGGATGTGCCCCATGCCGCGAGCAGGATCGTGAGATCGCTCGCACTGACCTGGCCGTCGCCGTTGAGGTCGCCCGAGAGGCCGGCCGCATCGGGCGCGAGCACGGCGAAGGCCGCGGAGTTCGGGGCACCTGCGGCACCCGGCTTGAACAGGCCGAGCGTCGCATCGGCACCGACGGGCGCCCGGTCCGCATCGAACCAGAAGTTGTACATGGTCGCGTAGCGGAGGGCATTGCCGTTGGTGCTCACGGCATAGTCGCCGCCCTGCCAGATGACGGCGTCGCCCGACACCGATGGCGTCCAGTCGGTTGGCGAGTACGGATCGCCCGAGTGGTAGTTGACGTCGCGGAAGCCGATGTTCGTGACTGTCGTGCCCGGCGCGACGGGCACGGAGAAGCGACCGCCACTGCGGTCTGAGTTGAGGTTCTGGATCGCGTACTCGTAGCGCCACGTGCCGTTGCCGTTGTCGATCGCACGGTAGGCGACGAAGAAG
>CAYPOZ010000038.1:1645-12233 GCA_964412415.1 uncultured Isosphaeraceae bacterium
GACGGTGAACGCGCGCCAGGACGCATTGTTGTCGTCGGTGCCCGCGGCCGCATCCTGCGGATGGATGTACTGCGCCTCGACGAAGTAGGTCGCACCGGCGTTCAGTGCAGGGTTGAGGTCATTCGCGTTGACCTGCAGGCGGCGACCGATCGTGGCTGGTGCGGCGGGCATGCCCTGGTTGTAGGTGCCGGGGAAGTAGCCCGTAGTGGCGTTGATCTCCGATCGCGCGCCGAGGCCGCCCTGGCTGCCGTTAAGTCCGGCGCTGTACGGATCGGAGCATCCGATGCCGAGGTAGTTGCCGGTGCCTGAGGACTGGCATGCGCCGCAGAGCGTGCCTTGCAGCGCGGTGAACCCGTGCTTGCCCCAGCTCATGCCGATCTGCTCGAGCCGCCCGTTCTTGTGGCGGAACATGTTCTGCGGAATGAAGGGATGGCGGTTGTTGGGCGACGCGAACCACTCGAGCTGCGCCGTGCCGATGTTGCAGCTCGTGGTGCCGACGGCATACGCCATGATCGTCTGGCCCGCGGACACCACAGAGCCGTACGAGGCGATGCTGGGGATCGCGCCGACGATGACATCTGCGCCGACGCCACCGCCGCCGCCGCCGCCGCCTCCGCCACCACCGCCACCACCGCCGGTGCCAACATCAGCGACGGCGATTGTGCCCGGCCCGGCGTTGCTGGCGCCCCAGCCGCCGACGACGAGGCGGTAGGTCATGCCTTGGGTGAGCGATGCCGTGATCGACGACTGCAGCGAGCAGGCGTCATCGTCGCACACGAGCGGCTGCCCGGAGCCCGGGCACCCGGAGTAGATCGCGAGGCGCGTGTCCCATGAGGCTCCGCCGCACGTGGCAAAGCTGTAGTTCGAGGTGGTCGGCGCCACAAAGGTGAACCAGTTCACCTTGTAGATCGTGTGGCTCCCGCATGCGCCGCTCGAGGTCACCGACACGTTGAGGGTGCTCGACGACGTGTCGAAGCTGTTGCTCCCGATGCTGAGCGCAGGGGCCGTGGCGCAGTCCGTCGAGCCGCCTGCCACGCCGCCGTCGCCGCCACGGGCACTGACTTGGCCGACGAGCGCGGCGGTGGATCCGAGGGCAAGGAACGCGGCGGTGGTGGACCACTTCATGGCAGCTCAGGTCTCCTGTCTGGAATTGAGCGACGTGTGGGAATCCAACGATGGCGTCGGGGTCGGGGGACGGCCGGTCCGACTTTGTCAGGATAGCCCAAGGACCGCAAGGGTCGATGCGCAAGCCGCCGATCTCAGCGGGATATTGCCGGTTGCGCGGGTGACGGGATCGCGCGCGGGGAGCGACACTGCGGGAGCGATTCGCAACGTCATGCGACAGCTGCACCGCCAACGAAAAACCCCCGATGCCTTCTGGCACCGGGGGTTTCGGAAGCGGGTGAAGGGACTTGAACCCTCGACATCCACCTTGGCAAGGTGGCGCTCTACCACTGAGCTACACCCGCAATTGCCTTGTCGCGCCCTGCGGCGCAGACGGGAAAAGATAGCAGATCCGCCTGCCGCGGCGAGTGCCTGAAAACACGCCTACCAGTTGGGTGGGGGAGGCATGCCCCGGTTCTTGACCAGCCAACCGATGCGGGCCTCAGCGTTGCGCTGGCCCGCCGCGAAGTCGTTGGCGCGGGCGTCAAGGGACGCGAGCTGCTCCTTCAGTGAGTCGACGGTGATCGCGTGCTCGGCCGCGTGCACAGAGCGCACGGGTGCAGCCTGAATGGTGACGATGTTCGCCCGTGCGGTGCGCATCAGGCGGTCGAGCTCGCTGTACATCGCCGCGACATTGCGCCACGACGCGAGCGCCGCGTCGCAGTTCTGCTGCCAGAGCACTGTGGTGTAGCTCATGGGTCCCCACCGGTTCGCCAGCCAGCCTGCGCGCACCGGGTTCACGTAGAGCTGCACGTTGGGCTCGTTGACCTTGGCCTGCGCCTGCGCACGCGGGATCTGCGCGGCGATCTGGTGGCATCGCTCGAGCACCTTCCACGTGGCGTCGATCGTCGAGAGCGATGACTGGCGCTGGTCCGCCGCCTTCTTCGTCGCGGCACGCATGACCTGCTCGCCCATGTGGCCAGCCGAACGCCAGTCTGCGATGCCGATCGCCTTGCCGATCGACTCGATGCCGCCCGAGACCTCGCGCGCGAGCCCGCACGCGACGGCCTCCTTCTCGGTGAGGCCATCGGCAAGCTCGCCCGGCCCGAAGGTGCTCATGCCTGCAGGGGCCGGATCGGGCTCGGTGTTGCTCCACTCGATGCTGTCGCCCTCGCCGCGCCATGAGTAGAGGTGCGCCGTGGGATCTGTGAGGGCCTTGACGAGCGCGCGCATGTCAGGGTCGTAGACGCTGAGCTTCTCGTAGATCTCGAGCGTGCGGGAGAGCCCATCCTGCGCCGGCGCGCCGGCTGCAGCAACGCCGTCCCCCGCAGGAACGTCCATCGCCGCATCGAACTGGATGATGGTGCCCGAGGACTTCGCCGGGATGAAGACCTCGCGCACCGGGAACAGCAGCATCGTTGCAGGCCCAACGCACTTTCGCACGTATGCGACGACAGGCACCTGCTTCACCGCGCTGCCGAGCAGGTCTGCCATGCGGTAGGCATCCTCGTCGGAGCCGCCCTCGCAGTCGATGTCGAGCACGATGCATGTGAGCGGCTTCAGGCCGCCAGTGCGCTTGACCACGGTCTCGAGCGCCTCGACGGGCACATCGGTGCCGATCGCCCCCTTGAAGGGGATCACCATGTAGCGGCCGCGCAGCGCATCGTCGGTCATCTGCGCGGCGAGGTCCGCGAGCGTGACGGACATCGAGCCGCCCTTGGCGTGCTCGCCGTGCGGCGACTGCTGGGCGTTCGGCGCAGGTTCGCCTTGAGTCGCCTGCTGGCCGCCCGCATGCGACGAGGCGAGTGACATCACGGCGCACACTGACGCGCATGTGCGCCAGGCCCACAGCCTCGATTGACCTGCCAAAGCGTGTGTCATCGTTGGCCTCACCAGTCAGACTTGGGGATGCCCATGCCGCCGCGCTGAGGGTAGGGGGGCACAGGAACGTCACGCACCGGATTGCGCTCGAGCTCCGCGAGCAGGTGCTTGACGGCCGCGTCGATCTGCGGATCCACGCCGCCGCGGACAGGCCCGCCCTTCATGAGCGTCGGGTCGTCGGTCACCTCGATGTCAGGGTCGACGCCGTGGCCCTCGACGCCCCACGTGCCGTCGTTCTCGTAGAACGCGAACATCGGCGCAGTGATGCGGGTGCCATCGATCAGGTTCGGGTTGCCGGAGATGCCGACAAGGCCGCCCCAGGTGCGGGTCCCGAAGAGCGGTCCGAGCTTCGTCTCGCGGCAGAGCCAGGGGAACATGTCGCCACCGGATCCGGCGAGGCCGTTGATGAGCATCGCCTTCGGGCCGCGGTGGGAGTCCTGCGGGGAGGGCACGGGATTGGAGTCGCGGCGTGCCCACCAGTTCGTCGTCGGCCGGTTGAGAAGCTCGATGAACCGGTGCGGGAGCTGCCCGCCACCGTTCCACCGCTCGTCGATCAGCAGCGCCTTCATGCCGCGCTGGCCATGGAACTGGCGAACGAGTTCGTTCTGCCCGTCCACGCCGGTGGTGGGCACGTACACGTATCCCACTGCGCCTCCGGAGGCCTTGGCCACGTATGCGCGGTTGGCCTCTACCCAGGACCGGTAGCGAAGATCGTCCTCTGAGGACAGCGTGCGCACGTTGACGGTGCGGGTGCTGTCGTCGCGGAAGGGCAACTTCCCGACGGTGAGCTGGACCGCCTTGTCGGCGAGCCCTCGGAAGGGCGACCACGGATCCGGCGATGCGCCGATGGGCTGCCCGTTCACCGCGATCACGTACATGCCTTCGGTGACGTCGACGCCCGGCGCGCGAAGAGGATTGCGCGCATCGGCGTCCCACGGCCCGCCCTCCAGGATGCGGTCGATGCGCCATCCCTTCACTGGTGTGCCGTCAGGTCCCGCAGCCTCGCCCTGGGACCACACGACTCCGAGCATGCCGGTCCCGACGCTCGGCGAGGACTCGCTCGGCCCGCCCTGGTAGTAGGCGTGGCCCACGTTCAGCTCGGAGATCATCTCGGAGATGATCCATGCGACGTCCTCACGGCTGTTGGCGTCGTCGACCATCGCGGCGTACCGGTTGCGCACCGCATCCCAGTCGATGCCGTGCATAGTCGGGTCGTAGAAGTAGTCCTTCAGCACGCGCCACGAGTCGCGCACGAGCTGGCGCCACTCGGCGCGCGGGCTCACGGTCACGCTCGTGGGCGATGCGACGACGGGCTTGAACGTGGCGCCTGCGGATGCGTCGCCGATCTTCGCGCCGCGTCCATCGGGCACGAGCAGCTTCTTGCCGTCTGCGCTCATGGCGAAGCCGCCACCCGAAGTGACCGACTTCTCGCTTGGCGACTTCTCCTTGACGTCCGCGATGCGGATGCCGGCATTGGGCTCGTCGCGGCCGCGCGCGGCGCGCCTCACGAAGATCAGGTTGCCCTTGTCGCTCACCGCGACGCTGCCAAACTCGCCGACGGCAATGCCAGGCACCTGCACCATGCGCGCCTCGAAGCCGTCGGTGTCGATCTTCACCTTCCGCGTGGACTCCTTTGCGGGAGCCGCAGGCTCGGCCGATGCGGGCTCGCCGTCCTTCGCAGCCTCCGCGTCGGCGCCCTTCGTCTCCTCGGCACCATCCTTTGCAGGCGCCGGCTCCTGGCCGTCGGACTTCGGTGGCGCGGGATCCCCTTCGGCTGGCTTGGCGTCCGCGGGCTTCGCATCCGCAGGCCTGTCGCCGGCCGCCTTGTCGTCCTTGCCGTCGCCACCGTTCGCATCCTTCGACTTGCCCTCGCCCTTCTTCTCGGAGGGCGTCTCCTCATCGATCTCGACCGGGATCCATGCCGCCTTCACGTCCGCGCGCAGCGGGGCGGCAAGCATCATGCTCGCGTTGTCGTAGATCCAGGTGCTGTCGATCGAGCTGTAGCTCGGCCTGAAGTTGCCGACCCGGTGGAGGTAGATGAAGTCGCCGGCGCGGTCGAAGGTGGCGCTCCCCACGTCGAACGCGGTGGATGTCAGCGGCACCGAGGTGCCGGCCTCCACGTCATGGAGCCACAGCTGGCTCTGCGCGGTGGCATCGTCGCTGCGCACGTATGCGATCCATGTCGAGTCGCTGCTCCACGAGGGCGCGCTCATGCTCTCGCCCCAGGGCTCCTTGTCGATGAGCGTTGTTTCGCCGCTGGCGACATCGACCCGCCACAGCCGCCCGGCCTTGTCGGTCATGGCGATCATCGTCGAGTCGGGGCTCCACGTGATGCTCTCCTTGAAGGACCCGTCGGTGGACGTGAGGCGCCGCTTGCCCTCGCTCCCATCGGCGGGCACCACGAAGAGCTCGTATCCGCTGCCGTAGGAGTCGTCGAACCACGCGAGGAGGCGGCCGTCGGGGCTCCATGAGGGGTCGCGCTCGGCAATGTCAGTGGTGCGCGTGAGGTTCACGGGCACGCCCTTCTCGGCCGGCAGCGTCCACACATCGCCGCGGCCCTGCACGATCGCGCGCTTGCCTGTGGGCGAGATGTCCCACGACTGGATGGACTCGGCGGCGTTCTCATCCTGGTCGCGAAGCCGCGCGCGTGCGCCGGGGATCCGCACCTCAACCGTCGTGACCTTTCCGGAGCCGAGGTCGAGCACGCACAGGTCAGGCCCGTGCTGGAACACCATCCTGCCCGCAGTTCCGTCATCGGGTCCCATCGCGGGCCATCGCACATCGAAGTCGGTGAAGCGCGTGACCTGCTCGCGCGCCTTCGTCGAGGGGTTCACGCGCCAGATGTTGAGACGGTGCTCGGGTCCCGCATCGCTCAGGTAGTAGAGCCAGTCGCCATGCCACATCGGGATGGTGTCGGTGCCCTCCCAGTCGGTCATGCGCGTCGCGGCGCCGGTCGCCATATCGACCATCCAGACGTCAGTCGCCATCCCGCCGCGGTAGCGCTTCCATGTGCGGGTGTCGGTGGAGTGCGGCGTGTACGCCAGCCTGGTGCCGTCGCGGTTCAGCGCAGCGTTCGCGCCGTAGGGCACGGGAAGCTCGCTCGGAAGCCCGCCGGCGGGCGGCACCGAGTACACCATCGTGGCGCGTGGGTAGGGACCCATGCCGGATGCGGCGAACAGCAGGCGCCCGTCAGGCGACCAGTCGTTGAGGATCTCCGATGCGGGATGCCCCGTGACGCGCGAGGGTTCGCCGCCAGTCACCGGCACCGTCCAGATGTCGCGGTTGCCGTCCCAGTTGCCGCAGAACGCCACCATGGCGCCATCAGGAGAGAAACGCGGGAAGCTCTCGAAGCCTGGCGGGTCCGCGACAGGCTGCGCGACGCCTCCCGCGATCGGCACGCTCCAGATGCCGTTGGCGTAGACGAACACGATGCGGTCCCCCGAGATGTCGGGGTAGCGCAGCATCGACGCATCCGGGATCGCCTGCGCGTCGCCCTGCTGGCGACCTGATGTCGCCAGTGCCGAGGCGTCGGCGTGCAGCTGGACAGCGAGTGCGGAGAGAACCGCCGCGATGGGGGCGGAAGGGGTGTGTCGTGTCAGGTTGCGCATTGGGATGCGCAGCGTAGTGCGGAATCAGGGGCCGTCTGCGGGTGCCTCTGCGCCATCACCCGGTGCGATGGCTCCCTCGCGCACCAGGATGTCGCGCAGCCGGATGAGGCCTCGGCGCGCGTGCGTCTTCACGGTGCCGAGGGGCATGCCCGTGCTGGTGGCGATCTGCTCGTGGGTGGCGCCATGGTTGATGGCAAGGTGGAGCACGCGGCGCTGCTCGGGGCGCAATGCGCCCATCGCGCGGTCGACGATGGCGGCACGCTCGCGGATGTCAGTGCGCTCCTGGTCCGCAGCCTGTGGTGCAGCCACGCCATCGTCGATGCCTGGCACTTCGGGCCGCCGCTGGCGCCGCCGACCGCGGTCAATCAGGCGGCGCCTCGCGATCGTCGCAACGAATGTGGTCTCGGTGCCCTTCTCGGGATCGAAGCGGTGGGCGCTGCGCCAGAGGTCGATGAAGACCTCCTGGACCGCATCCTCCGCGTCGGAAGGATCTGCGCTCAGCTTGCGCGCGATGCTCCACACGAGACCGCTGAAGCGCTCCATGCAGGCATTGAGCGCGGCGGGGTCGCCGGCAGCGACGCGAGGAAGGATTGGCGTCCGCGTGTCCAGGTCCGGCTCCGAAACGGTGGGGGCGGGATTCGAACCCGCGATGCCCCGAAGGGCATACCGGATTTCAAGTCCGGCGCGTTCAACCGCTCTGCCACCCCACCTGGGGTCGTCCGATCCTATCCGCCGCAGAGCTGCACAAGGTCTTCGGGTGCGATTGGCTTCACGGCGAACGCATCGCAGCCTGCAGCGAGGCAGCTTTCACGGTCCACATCGAGCGTGCGGGCGCTCATCGCGACGATGCGTCCCGGGAATCCCATGTCGCGGAGCCTGCACACGCTCGCGATGCCCGCGCGGCCGCGCTCCTGCAGGTCCAGCAGCGCCACGTCGAAGACGCGGCGCCCGGCAGCACGCTCGACGGCGGCAACCGCATCCGCACATGAGGCGCACGCCTCAACCTCCGCGCCGGCCGCAACCAGCACGTCGGTGAGCATGTGGCGGCTGTCCGACTCCTCCTCCGAGATCAGGATTCGCACGCCTGCGAGCGGTCGGGCCGATGACCCTTCCAGGGATCCGGCCGACATGGCTGACGGGCCCTCCGCAGGATCGACCTGTGCGCGCACCGCGGGCGTCACGACGCGTGCCGAGAGACGGAACGTGAACACGCTTCCCTCGCCAGGGACGCTGCGCGCACTCACAGATCCCTCGAGCAGCTCTGCGAGCCGACGGGAGATCGCCAGGCCGAGCCCGGTGCCTCCAGAGCGTCCGGCCTCCGACGTCCCGACCTGCACATAGTCGGCGAAGAGGCGGTCAACCTGCTCCTGCGTCATGCCTTCGCCGGTGTCGGTGACGTCGAACTCCACCTCGAGCAGGTCGCCGCTCCGCGCGGTCCGCACCGCGATCCTCACGGCTCCGCGCGCCGTGTGACGAATGGCGTTCGTGACGAGGTTGACGAGCACCTGCCGCACGCGCATCGGATCGGTGCGGATGGTCTCGTGCGCGCCTGCATCCGCGGACTCGAGCTCGAGGTCGATGCCCTTAGATGTCGCCTGCACGGCGAGGAGCTGCATCACGTCGTTCACCAGGTCGACCGGCCTGACCTCGATTGACTCGACGGGCATGCGTCCGGCCTCGATCTTCGAGATGTCGAGGATGTCGTTGATGATGCCAAGAAGGTGCGTGCCGTTCGCGCGCACGGCGCGGACCCACTCCGTGCGCTCCTGCGGCGTGCTCGTCTCGTCGGCGAGGAGGTCCGCCGCGCTGAGGATCGCGGACATGGGGGAGCGGATCTCGTGCGTGACTCCTGCAAGCAGCGACGACTTGGCCTCGCTCCGGTCCTCGGCCGCGGCACGCGCGCGCTCGACGCCGAGCATGGCTCGTTCGCGCTCGGTCACGTCGATCGCCACAAGCAGGAACCCAAGTGGCGCACCGTCAGGCTCGAGCCACGGGCGGACCGCCACGCTCACTCGCCTCCTTCGGCCGCCGGAGCCGATCCACGTCCAGTCCCTGATCCGGAACTCCGCGCTCTGCGCGAGCTGCTCGAGCATGAGCGCCGAGGGCAGCCCGTGCCGGATCGCCAGCGAGCCGAGCTCGTCGGCGTCAAAGAGCTCGAGCGCGCTCGAGCGCCCCTGCACTGCAGGCGATGCGAAACCGGTGATGCGTTCGGCGCCCTCGTTGAAGATGGTCACGATGCCCTCGCGGTCGGTGGCAATGACCGCGACCGTGTCGCTTGCCGCGATCAGCTGCTCAAGCTGCTGCCTGGCGCGGCTGCTGGACCGCGCGCGCTCCGCCGACCGCTGCGCGAAGTGCACGGTCGAGCCCACGAGCCCGCACGCTGCCGCAAGCGATGCGAGCAGCAGGTCGGGGAAGGTGTTGCCCTGGCGGTCGGCATCCTCTGCGGCGGGGAGGGCCCTGATGACGAGCGTGGTGCCGTCCCACGACACCGAACGTCCCTCAGGCGCACCGTGTGTGGCCGTGCGCGCCGCGCGGTCCGCGTCAAGCAGCTCGACGGGCGCGCCCGGGTCGATCGACTCGACGACCGACGCCAGGATCGTGTCGACGTCCACGAGGAACAGTGCAGCGAGTGCCGTCGCGTCGGCGCGGATCGGGAACGCGACGATCACGTCGGGCGCATCGGTCGGGACGAGCCCGTTGGGAGGATCGATCACGACGGCGCGGCCACTCACGATGCATGTGGCCGCTGCGCGCTCGTCCGAGTCGCCCGCCAGCATGTCCCTGATCGCACCTACGTCGGCCGCCGCTGGCGGCGCGATCCACCGGCGTGCGCCGCGCGCATCGATGCACAGCAGGGCGCTCACGCCTGCTGTGGCCGCAAGGGCCTCGACAGCGCGCGTCGCAGCGGCGACGGATCCCGCATCGCCGCCCAGTCCGCGCGCCTGATCGGCGAGGCTCCCCATGGTGAGGTCCAGACGCGCCTGCAGGAGCAGCACGAGCGCGCGCTCGCGCAGGTCAGCCTGCTGCAGGACGATGCGCTGGTCGCGCGCGATCAGCAGCATCCACACCGCGATGCCGGGCGCGAAGCACAGGATCGCTGCGGCCAGCCCTGCCCACCGCGGCAGCCCAAGCGACCTGCGGCCGGACTCGATCCACGCCTGCACCAGGAGCAGCGCGGCGCCCACCACCTGCGCCACACCCGCACGGTCGCCGAGCTGCGCGAGCTGCGACAGGACGCTGTGCAGCGTCCCGAAGCCTGCGCCGCCGGCGCCATCGGCGATTCCGATCACGCCAAGCAGCACGGCCACTGACGCGGAGAGGCCCGCGCACCAGGTGCCCCTGGTCGACGGGACGATGGCGGCCAGGAACGCAAGAGCGAGCGATGCGGCCGCGACCATGTGCGGCACCGCTGCGCCGCCGCTGCGCACCCCAGCGACCGCCTCGGAGATCACGATGGCCAGCGACACCACGGCGAGCAGACGGAGCGCCACCCGGATCGCAGCGCGGCTGCGTCTCATGACACGAGCGGCTCCGGCGAGGCGAGCCTCGCGACGAGCGCGGTCCATCCGGTCTGGTGCGAGGCTCCGCATCCGCGGCCTGTGTCGCCGCAGAAGTACTCGTGGAACCGGATCAGGTCGCGGAAGTGCGGGTCATGCTGGAAGAGGTGGGTGTTGCCCTCGCACGGACGGAGCCCGTCCGGTCCGCGCATGAACAGCGACGTGAGCCGGCGCGACAGGTGCTGCGACACCCCGCGCAGCGTGGCCTGCTGGCCGGAGCCCACGGGGCACTCCACGGTGAAGTCGTCGCCGTAGTACTGGTGGAACTTCTCGAGCGCCTCGCAGATGAGGTAGTTGAGCGGCATCCAGATCGGCCCGCGCCAGTTGCTGTTGCCGCCGAAGAGTCCGGATAGGCCCTCCGCGGGCTCATAGCGCACCGACAGGCTCTTCCCGTTGGTCCACATGACGTAGGGCTCGTCGCGAAGCGCCTTCGACATC
>CAYPOZ010000038.1:12243-15150 GCA_964412415.1 uncultured Isosphaeraceae bacterium
CGAGAAACCCTCGCTGCTGACGTCGGTGGTTTCCCACTCGCCTTCGCCGTAACCGAGGAAGTCGAGGCCCGAGACGTCGACCGCCTGCTCGAATTGGAATTCCGGCTCGTCGCGCAGCGCGCGCGACATCGACCTGATGCCGTGCGGCGACAGGAACTTGCTCTCGTCGAGCGCGTGGCGCAGCAGGCACTTCATCCTGTGCCCGCGCAGCAGCGAGAAGAGGCGGCGCTCGCCGCGCCCGGGCTCCGTCCACCGGGACACCAGCGAGGCGAGATCGGGACGCTTGGCGAGGAACCACTCGAGACGCTGCTTGAAGACAGGGAGCCGCTCCATCGCCTCAGGCTCGAGCACCTCGACGGAGAGCAGGGGAATCAGCCCCACGATGGACTGGATGCGCAGCGGCGTGTCGGTGCCGTCAGCGTTTCGAAGCTGGTCGAAGAAGAACTCCTCGTGCTCGTCCCAGAGCCCGGCATGGCCGTCCGCGCCCGCCATTGCGGACGCGATCATGAGGAAGTGCTCGAAGAACTTGGTGGCCATGTCCTGGTAGGGCTGGCCGTGCAGCGCGAGCTCGGTGGCGATCCTCATCATCTTCAGGCAGAACATCCCCATGTGGGCCGTGGCGTCCGCCTGCTGCAGCGTCACTCCATCGGGAAGCGGCGCGCTGCGGTCGAAGACGCCGATATTGTCGAGGCCGAGGAACCCGCCCGAGAAGACATTGCGCCCCGTCTCGTCCTTGCGGTTGACCCACCACGTGAAGTTGATGAGCATCCGGTTGAAGACGCGCTGCAGGAAGGCGATGTCGCCGTGGCCGTCGGGGCCTCCGCGCTCGATCTGGTACACGCGCCATGCGGCCCACGCGTGCACCGGCGGGTTGCAGTCGTCGAAGTTCCACTCGTAGGCGGGCAGTGCGCCGCTTGGATGCATGAAGCGGTCGGTGAGGAGCTGCTCGAGCTGCCGCTTCGCGTCGGTCGGGTCGATGGGCGCGAGCGCAACCGCGTGGAACGCGTGATCCCACGCCGCGTACCACGGGTACTCCCACGAGTCGGGCATGCAGAGCACGGTGGCGTTGTCGAGGTGACGCCAGTCGCGGTTGCGTCCGGACTTGCGGGACTCGGGCGGGGGCGGCATCGCGGGGTCGCCGTCGAGCCATGTGCGGACGTCGTACGCGTAGTACTGGCGGCACCAGAGCAGTCCGGCCCACGCGGCACGCTGCACCTCACGCGCCTCCTTCGGCTCCACGCCACGCTGCAGCGCCCCGTAGAACTCGTCGGCCTCGGCGCGCCGCGCCGCGATGGCGGCGTCGAAGTCAGCGAAGGGACCGGGCGCAACGGACGCGCCGGACTTCGCCTTCGCTGTGCGGCCATCAGTTGGCCGCATGCGTGCGCGGAATGTGACTGACCCGCCGGCGGGGACAGTCGCGGTGAAGTGCGCAGCCATCCGCGTGCCGATGCGCGCATGGTTGACCGCGTCCGCGCGGCCATGCACGACCGCGTCATTGATGCCGTCCTTGAAGAAGGCGCCCTCGCGTGGCTGTCCGTAGAGCCTCTCCACGTTCGTGTCGTTGTCGCAGAAGAGCAGTTCTGGCGAGCCATCGAAGGAGATGCGCATCGGCGGAAGTGCCGGGTGCGAGACGTCCACCGCATCTGCGCCGCACGCCGCAAGCGATGGCCGGTGCGCGCCCCGGTCCCAGCTCCATGTGTTGCGGTACCACACGTGAGGGAGCACATGGATCGTCGCAGGGTCCGGCCCGCGGTTGGCGACGGTGACCCGCATCAGGATGTCGTCGTGCGATGCCTTGGCCCACTCGATCGAGACATCGAAGTACCGGGAGTCCTCGAAGATGCCTGTGTCGATCACCTCGAACTCGGGCTCGAGCTTGCTGCGTGCCGCGTTGCCGCGCACGAGCTCCTCGTAGGGGTACGCCCGCTGCGGATACTTGTAGAGCATGCGCTGGTACGCGCCCGAGGGGAGCGCGTCCTCGAACCAGTAGAGCTCCTTGACGTCCTCGCCGTGGTTGCCCTGCGAGTTCGTGAGGCCGAAGAGGCGCTCCTTCAGGATCGGGTCGACGCCGTTCCAGAGCGCGAGCGAGATGCACAGTGTCTGGTCGCTGTCGCAGAAGCCGCCGATGCCGTCCTCGCCCCACCGGTACGCGCGGCTACGCGCGTGGTCATGCGGGAAGTACTCCCACGCAGCGCCGTCCGCGCTGTAGTCCTCGCGCACGGTGCCCCACTGCCGGTCGCTGACGTACGCGCCCCAGCGCCGCCACGGGGCTCGGCCAAGCCGGTCGTCCTCAAGCCGTGCATGCTCTGCGGTGGCCCGGCTCTCTAGTGTCATGGCGCCTCCGGCGCGAGCGTTGTCGTCGGAAGGTCATCGGCCGCCTGCCCGGCAAGGAGCCGTTCGCACAGCCTCCATACCTTCAACGCTGCAGCGACGCTCCATGCCTGCATCGGGCATCCGCCTGGTGAGTGAGGCGCATCGCCGTCATGCACCTCCGACACGGAGCCGAGCCCCGCCTCGCGCAGGTGATTCGCGTACGGAAGCAGGAAGTCCATGACCGCATCTGCATCGCGGTGGACGGAGAGGTGCGCCGTCAGCAGCGGACCGAAGAGCCATGGCCATGCAGTGCCCATGTGGTAGGCGCTGTCCCGCTGCTCAGGGGTGCCCGAGTAGTGGCCGATGTAGCGCGGGTCGGCCACGTCGAGCGTTCGCACGCCTGCAGGAGTCCACAGCCGGCTCATGCACAGGTCGACGACTGCGCGCCGCTGTCCCTCGGGCAGCGGCGATTCCGGGAGAGAGACGGCAAAGAGCTGGTTCGGGCGCAGGTATGCTTCAGCACCCTCGCTGCCATCAAGGACATCATAACAATAGCCAGTCCTCTCATTCCAGAAGCGCTGGAAACCAGCCCGG
>CAYPOZ010000039.1:0-3452 GCA_964412415.1 uncultured Isosphaeraceae bacterium
CCTGGCTCATCAGGCGGGCCTGCAGGCCGACGTGGCTGTCGCCCATCTCGCCCTCAATCTCGGCCTTGGGAATCAGTGCTGCGACCGAGTCGACCACGATCACGTCAACTGCATTCGAGCGCACAAGCAGCTCACAGATCTCGAGCGCCTGCTCGCCCGTGTCGGGCTGCGAGATGAGCATCTGCTCGAGGTCCACGCCAAGCCGCTTGGCCCACGAGGGGTCGAGCGCGTGCTCTGCGTCGATGAATGCCGCATTGCCGCCAGCCTTCTGCGCGTTGGCGATCACGGTGAGCGCGAGCGTCGTCTTGCCGCTCGACTCCGGGCCGAAGATCTCGACGACGCGTCCACGCGGCAGGCCGCGCCCGCCGAGCGCCATATCGAGGCTGAGCGCGCCCGTCGACACGGAGGGGATCTCGGGGATCTTGTCCGAGTCGAGCTTCATGATCGAGCCCTTGCCGTAGGCCTTCTCGATCTGACCGACCGCGGCCTCGAGCGCACGCAGGCGCCCCTTCGCGTCAAGACCCCCTGGCTTCACCTCTGCCCTGCTGTCAGCGGGCTTGGCGGACTTGGCGTCGGCTGAACCGGAAATGGTCTTGGTGGGCATGGAGGACATTGAACCCTTGGCATCGGTTCCCGTGGGGGCGCCGACAGGTTGCGCAGCCGACTTTCCGGGGAGCGCATCCGCGAGTCGCCCGCCCGCCGCGCCGCCCGCTGCGCCGCCCGCTGCGACCGGTCCGCTTCCGCGCGCGGGCACCGTGGCGGATGCACCTGCGGGGATGCCTGCCGAGGGAGATGAGTTCTTGGGGGCGGGGGTCTTCGTTCCGTTGCTGACCATTGGTTTCTGTGTCCTTCCTTGGGTTGTGCCGAGCCCTGTGCTCGTCCATGTGATAGGTATCTGTTAGGTTCTCCACCTTGATCGGATCTGTCAAGATCTGTTCGGTAGATTTTTGGGTCCGACCCTCACCGTGCCACCCTAGCGACGTCCAGGGCCCGCCACGACCAACACTTCCAAAAATCCACGACATCTCCCCCGCGGGAGCGAGCTCGCCGGTCGCAACGCCTGCCGCCTCCCGGAGGCGCTCAGAAGTTCGGCGTCGGCGCCCGGAAGTTCCCCAGATCCACGGACTTCAACCAGGCAATGGTGCGGGACAGACCCTCTTCCAGCGGCACCTTGGCCGTCCACCCGCCGAGCCGCTCACGCGCCAGCGTGCAGTCAGGCCGCCGCTGCTTCGGATCGTCCTGAGGAAGCGCCCGAGCCTGCACGATCTTCGACCTCGACCCGCTGATGCGCACAACCATCTCCGCGAGCTCGCGGATCGTGAACTCGTGCTCGTTGCCGATGTTGACCGGGCCCCAGAAGTCGTCGGGCGTGGTGTCCATCATGCGGACCATCGCCTCGACGAGGTCATCCACATAGCAGAACGAACGCGTCTGCGAACCGTCCCCGTAGATCGTGATGTCCTCTCCCGCAAGCGCCTGCCTGATGAAGTTGCTCACGACGCGGCCATCGAAGGGATGCATGCGCGGGCCGTAGGTGTTGAAGATGCGCACCACCTTGACGGGAAGCCGGTGCATGCGGCGGTAGTCAGACATGAGCGTCTCGGCGACGCGCTTGCCCTCGTCGTAGCAGGCGCGCGGCCCGATCGGGTTCACGTTGCCGCGGTAGGACTCGGGCTGCGGATCCACGTCAGGATCGCCATAGACCTCGCTTGTCGACGTGTGCAGCAGCTTGCAGCGGAGCCGCTTCGCCAAGCCGAGCGAATGCATCGCACCGAGGAAGCTGGTCTTGGTCGTCTTGATCGGGTTGAACTGGTAGTGGCCGGGCGCGGCCGGGCACGCGAGGTTCCAGATCTCGTCGACCTCAAACCGGAACGGCTCCGTCACGTCGTGCCTCACGAACTCGAAGTTGGGCTTCCCCGCGAGGTGCGCGATGTTCGATCGCTGGCTCGTGAAGAGGTTGTCGAGGCACGTGACATCGTCGCCGCGGGCCACGAACCGCTCGCAGAGGTGCGACCCGAGGAACCCAGCCCCGCCAGTGATGAGCACACGCTTTGGCATGGTTGGCGCGCGAGGATATCCGCGGGGAGAATGCCCGCATGGACCCCTCCACAGGCGCCCGCACCGTCGTCGGCTGCATGAGCGGCACGAGCGCGGATGGAATCGACGCGGCCGCGGTCCGTGTCAGCGGCCGTGGACTCGATGCCCAGCACCATTCGCTCGCCTTCGCCTCCGTGCCCTACGGATCGCTCGCCGAGCCTGTGCGAGCGCTTCAGCGCGGATCCGCCATGGCCGCAGCGGAGATCGCATCGCTGTCGCGCGATCTCGCGCTCCTGCACGCGGAGCTGGTCCGCGGCATGGTGGCGCAGGCCGGACAGCCTGACCTCATCGTGATGCACGGGCAGACCATCCATCACGCGCCTCCCGTGTCGTGGCAGCTCGCATCGCCGGCGGTCGTCGCTGCAGCGCTCGACTGCGAAGTGATGGCCGACCTCCGCGCCGCTGACCTCGCCGAAGGCGGCCAAGGCGCGCCGATCACGCCGCTCGCGGACTGGCTCCTGATGCGGGACCGCAGCCCGACCCCGAACGCGCGCGCCATCATCAACCTCGGCGGGTTCTGCAACGCGACGATCCTGCCCGCCGGCGCGTCGCCCGAGTCGATCGAGGGATTCGACGTGTGCCTCTGCAACCAGCTTCTCGACCATGCCTGCGTCTCGCGCACGGGACAGCCCTTCGACGAGGGTGGCGCACGTGCGCTCCGAGGCAGCGCAGATCCGGCGATCTCGGCGCGCATTGCGGAGCACCTCGCATCGCAGCATGGCGCGGGACGGTCGCTCGGATCCGCGGACGAGTGCATCGGACTGGCCGACCTCGCAGCAGGGCTTGCGCCCGATGATGCGCTGGCCACGGTCGCAGATGCGGTCGCGCACGCGATCGCGCAGGTCGTCGGCGCAGTCGTTGCGCCCGAGTGGTTCGCGGCCGGAGGCGGCACGCGGAATGCGGCGCTGATGCGCGCGCTCGCACGTCACGCATCGGCACATGACGCGGCGCTGGCCACCACCGAATCGATTGGCGTCGCCACTCAGGCCCGCGAGGCGATTGCGATGGCGGCGCTTGGGGCCGCGGCCCGGGACGGCGCGAGCATCACGCTGCACGGGGTCACCGGCCGCAGGACGCGGCGCGTGATGGATGGCACCTTCACACGTTCACACCGAATCTTCACAATCGGAGCGACATCCGGGCGCGTTGACTGCGGATAATCGCATCTCACGCTCGCCGCCCCTCTCCTGGAGTTCAACCGTGCCACAGCCAGTCGCGCTGATTGTCGAGGACGAGACCGAGATCTCCGAACTTGTGCAGTTCCACCTCGAGCGCGAGGGCATCAGCGCGCAGTCGGTCAAGAGCGGCCGCAAGGCGCTCGACGTGGTGCGCCACGCGAAGCCCGACATCATCCT
>CAYPOZ010000039.1:3462-8350 GCA_964412415.1 uncultured Isosphaeraceae bacterium
GCAAGATCCGCGGCAAGCGGATCTCGATGATCTTCCAGGACCCGATGACCTCGCTCAATCCCTACCTGCGGATCAGCGAGCAGCTGATGGAGCCGCTCGAACTGCACGAGGGCCTGAGCGGCCGCAAGGCGCTCGACGTGGTGCGCCACGCGAAGCCCGACATCATCCTGCTCGACCTCATGCTGCCGGACCTCGACGGGCTCGAGGTGTGCAGGCGGCTCAAGCAGGACCGCGAGACGCGCGACGTACCTGTCGTCATGCTGACCGCTCGCGGCGCGGAGAGCGACATCGTCGCAGGCATCGAGATGGGCGCGGACGACTACGTGACGAAGCCCTTCAGCCCGCGCGTGCTGCTCGCGCGCGTGCGCGCCGTGCTGCGCCGCAACCAGGCGCTGGGCACCGACGAGAACCCGGACCGGCGGACGCTGCTCGATGGCCGTCTGGTGATCGATGCGGCGCGCCATGCCATCACGGTCGACGGCTCCCCTGCTGACTTCACGGTGACCGAGTTTGCGCTGCTTGAGTTCCTTGCGCAGAAGCCCGGCTTCGTGCGTACGCGCGACCAGATCATCGCCGCGGTGCATGGCCGTTCCACCGTGCTCTCGCCCCGCACCGTCGATGTGCATGTCACGGCGGTCAGGCGCAAGCTTGGGCCGCTTGGCGATGCGATCGAGACCGTGCGCGGGGTCGGCTACCGGTTCTCCGAAGAGGCGCCCGCGAGCGCTGCGCCGCCTGCCGCGTAGCCTGCGCGGATGCGTCCTGACCGGACGGCCATGATGCTTGCGCTGCTGCGCGCCACCGGCGCGCTTGGGATCGTTGCGGGCCTTGCAGCCGCATTCTGGACTGAGCACACCCGCGGGGGAGCCCTTGCCGCGGCATGCGGCGCGCTCGCCGCATGGGCCGCAGGGCGCGCGCGCAGGAGGCACGAGCTCGCGGCAGTCAGCGAGCTGCTTGTGCGCATCGGCGATGGCGACATCGCCGCGCGCGCACGGATGCCGATCGAGCCTGACGCGTCCCGCGTGATGCGTGCCGCGCTGCGCGCCCAGCGCGGATTCGCGGAGGCGCTCGCGCGAGCGGAGGACGAGCGCGACGAGCTCCGCGCGACGCTCGGCGCGCTCGGCACCGGGCTGCTGTCGCTCGATGCCCAGCGCCGCGTGCGCAGCACGAACGTGGCAGCCGAGCGCATCCTCGGCATCCAGGGCACTGCCGTGCGCGGCCGGCTCCTGGCCGAGTGCGTCCGCGATCCTGAGCTGCTCACGTTCGTCGAGGACTCCTTCGCGAGCGCGAACCGCGAGGATGCCGCGCCGCGCGCGCCGGGCCAGCACCCGCTCAACGACAGCCCGCGCCCTGCGGAGCTGCAGCTGCAGGGGCCGGGCGCAGCGGCGGTCGTGGCCGCCGCAGAGCCGCTGCGCCGTGCCGACGGGCGCATCGACGGAATGATCATCCTGATCGAGGATGTCACGCGGCTTCGCCGGCTCGAGTCGATGCGCACCGACTTCGCCGCGAACGTCTCGCACGAGCTGCGCACGCCGATCACGAACATCAAGGGATACGCGGAGACGCTGCAGGAGGTCGGCTTCGATGACACGGCGCAGGCGCGTCGCTTCGTGGAGGTGATCCAGCGCAATGCCCAGCGCCTCGCCGCGCTCGTGGAGGACATCCTGCTGCTCTCCTTCCTCGAGCAGCCCGGGCACGCAGAGCAGATCGAGAGGCACCCCATCTCCGTCGATGAGGTGATCGCGGAGGTGCTGGAGGAGCTTGGGCCACCGGCTGCAGCGCGCCGAGTCACGGTGGACGTCGCCGCGCCCTCCGGACTGGTCGTCACCGCCGACCGGCGCCTTGCGCTGCAGGCGATCGGGAACCTCGTGTCGAACGCCGTGAAGTTCTCGACGGAAGGCGCAACTGTCCGCGTGTGGGTCACCAAGGACCGCGGCTTCGCGGAGATCGCCGTCGCTGACGAGGGACCCGGGATCCCCGAGCGGCATCTCCCCCGCATCTTCGAGCGCTTCTACCGGGTGGACAAGGCTCGGAGCCGAGAGCAAGGCGGTACGGGCCTTGGGCTCTCGATCGTGAAGCATGTGGCTAGGGTCCATGGCGGCAGCATTCATGCCGAGAGCGTGGTCGGCCGGGGATCGACCTTCAGACTGCTGCTTCCCCTAGCCTCATAGTCCGAGAACCACATCATCTACACAGTTTCTAAACGAAACGTGAACATCTGACAGGGATACTGCGCGACCCGCAACGAGAAGGACTTCAGCATGACCCGAATCAGCCCCCGATTGCTCGTCCCCGCCGCCCTCCTGGTGTGCCTACTTGGTGCCGGCGCTCGCCAGGACTCGAGCGCGCTCCGAGGATCCATCCGCATCGACGGGTCGAGCACCGTCTACCCCATCACGGAGGCCGTGGCCGAGGAGTTCTCCAAGCAGGCATCGAAGGTGAACGTGTCGGTTGGCATCTCGGGAACCGGCGGCGGCTTCAAGCGCTTCTGCGTTGGCGAGACCGACATCACGGACGCATCGCGCCCAATCACGCCGAGCGAGGTCACGCTCGCCGCCGACAAGAAGGTCGAGTACATCGAGATCCCGGTCGCGTACGACGCGCTCACGGTCGTCGTCAACCCGAAGAACGACTGGGTGAAGTCGCTCACGGTAGACCAGGTGCGCAAGATCTACTCGGCAGCTGGCGCGGCGAAGACATGGAAGGACCTCGACCCCACCTGGCCCGACCGTCCGCTGAAGGTCTTCTCGCCCGGCACCGACTCCGGCACCTTCGACTACTTCAAGGAAGTGGTGATCGGCAAGGACGGCAACGTGCGCAGCGACATGAGCGTGTCCGAGGATGACAACGCGCTCGTGATGGGCGTCGCAGGCAACCTCGACGGCATCGGCTACTTCGGCCTCGCCTATTACGAGGAGAACCAGTCGAAGCTGCGGGCGATCCCGATCGACGGCGGCAAGGGCCCGGTCGCGCCGAGCGCGAAGACCGTCAACGACAGCACCTACACGCCACTGAGCCGTCCGCTCTTCATCTACGTCAACCGCAAGAGCGCGGACCGCACGGAGGTGCAGGCGTTCATCGACTTCTACCTCAAGGAGGCTGGCGGGCTTGCGAAGGAAGTGGGGTACGTGAACATGCCTGACGAGATCCTCGGCCGCGCCAAGGCCCGATGGGCGTCACGCACCACGGGCACTGTCTTCGTTGCCGACGGCAAGAAGGTCGAAGGCGCATTCTCGACCCTGTACCGCTAGGCAGCGGGCGTGCGTCGGGCGTGACGTGATCTGAACAAGGTCCGGGTACCGTCTCCGGACCCTTGGGAACCGACGCATGAGCGCCACGGCCTCACCCTCATCGCCCCTGCTGCCATCCCGCGGACGGCCACGGTCCCGAGCGGGGCGCATCTGGTCGGAGCGGGTAGTGCGCTCGGTGCTCCTGGGATGCGCCATCTTCAGCATTGTCACCACCTTCGCGATCATCGCCGTGCTCGCGCAGGAGACGTTCCGCTTCTTCACGATCTCCGACAGCCCGAACATCTCGGTCTGGAAGTTCATCACCGGCACCGAGTGGAGCCCGCTCCTTGGTGCGGAGCAGCACTTCGGCGTGCTGCCGCTGGTGTCGGGCACGCTGCTCATCACGGGCATCGCGGCGGCCTTCGCGCTGCCGATCGGCCTTGTCACCGCCGTGTACCTGAGCGAGTATGCGCGCCCGCGCGTGCGCTCGGTGCTCAAGTCGGTGCTTGAGGTGCTCGCCGGCGTGCCCACCGTCGTGTACGGGTTCTTCGCGCTCACCTTCATCACCCCGAACTTGCTGCAGCCGATATCCGATGCGTTCGGCACCTACAACGCGCTCAGCGCGGGGCTTGCGGTGGGATTCATGATCCTGCCCATCGTGTGCTCGCTCTCGGAGGATGCGCTGCGTGCCGTGCCGCAGAGCCTGCGCGACGGCGCCAACGCGCTCGGCGCCACCAAGTTCGACGTGTCGGTGAAGGTCGTCGTGCCCGCGGCCCTGTCGGGCGTGATCGCGGGCTGCCTGCTCGCGCGGACGCGCGCCATCGGCGAGACCATGATCGTGGCGCTCGCGGCGGGCGGGCTTGCGCAGCTCACGCTCAATCCCGCCGCGCAGGTCCAGACCATGACGGCGTACATGGTGCAGATCTTCCTCGGGGACGCGCCCGCAGGCGGCGTGGAGTACCAGTCGAGCTACGCGGTGGCCTTCGTGCTCTTTGTGCTGACGCTGGGCATGACGCTCACAGGCGCGTGGATCCTGCGCCGCTACCGGGAGGCCTACGAGTGAGCGGGATGGCGATCCAGCCCGGCGCTCCCCAAGGCCCTGCGGCGGTTCTCGCCGCTGCGCCCGCTGTCTCGCGCGGCCGCAGGCTGCTCTCGAACCGGCTGTTCCTGGCGGCATGCCTGCTGTCGACCACTGTCGCGATCGCCGTGCTTGCCACGCTGCTGGTCTCGATCTTCATTGACGGATGGGGCAGCCTGTCGTGGGACTTCATCAACAGGTTCGCGAGCCGCAAGCCTGCGGAGGCCGGCATCAAGGCGCCGCTGTGGGGATCGATCTGGGTGTGCGGCATCTGCGGCCTCTTCGCGCTGCCCATCGGCATCGGCACCGCGCTCTACCTCGAGGAGTTCGCCTCGCGCAACCGCTTCACGGAGTTCGTGCGCATCAACATCACGAACCTCTCGGGCGTGCCGAGCATCGTCTACGGCATCATCGGGCTCACTGCCTTCGCGCGCATGTTCGGTGTTGGAGGCAAGGGCGAACCGATCGCCCTCGGCAACCCGGACTCGATCTGGTACATCCAGCTTCCCTTCGGTTCTGGCGTGCTCGCCGGCGGCCTGACGCTGATGCTGGTGGTGCTGCCGATCGTGATCGTCGCGAGCGT
>CAYPOZ010000039.1:8396-14781 GCA_964412415.1 uncultured Isosphaeraceae bacterium
CCCCCGTCGATCCGCGCTGGATCGCTCGCGCTCGGCGGCACCACGTGGCAGACCACGTGGCGACTCGTGCTCCCCGGTGCGCTGCCCACGATGATGACGGGTGCGATCCTTGCGATGAGCCGAGCGATCGGCGAGGCTGCACCCCTGCTGGTGCTCGGAGGGTTCCTGCTCGTGTTCCGCACGCCAGTGAACCTGATGAGCGACTTCACCGTCCTTCCGCTGCAGATCTTCAACTGGGCCAGCCGGCCGCAGGAGACCTTCCACGCGATCGCCGCCAGCGCGATCATCGTGCAGCTGGGGCTCCTGCTTGCCTTCAATGCAGTGGCGATCTTCATCCGTGCAAAGCTCCAGAGGCCGCTCCAATGAACACACCTGCCCCGCCATCCCCGGGCACCACGCCATCCGCCGCCACGGAGCGGCCTTCGCCCGCCGGCACCGCGACAGCGGCTTCGCCTGATGCCGCGCGCATGCCCGCATCGCTGCCTGAGGTGTGCGTGCGCGCACGCGCCTTCTCGAGCTGGTACGGCCAGTTCCAGGCGCTCAAGGGCCTCTCGCTCGACATCCCCGCGCGCCGCGTCACCGCCCTCATCGGCCCCTCCGGCTGCGGCAAGAGCACCTTCCTGCGGTGGATCAACCGCATGAACGACACGATTGCCTCGGCACGCGCAAGCGGCCAGCTCATGCTCGACGGCGAGTCGGTGCTCGAGGCGTCGCTCGACGTGGTCGAGCTCCGTCGCCGCGTCGGCATGGTCTTCCAGAAGCCCAACCCCTTCCCGAAGTCGATCTTCGAGAACGTCGCGTTTGGCCCCCGCCTGCACCGCAAGCTCTCGCGCGCCGACCTCGAGGACGTGGTCGAGGCGAGCCTGCGCGGCGCAGCGCTGTGGGAGGAGGTCAAGGACCGCCTGCACGCGAGCGCGCTCAGCCTCTCCGGCGGCCAGCAGCAGCGGCTCTGCATCGCACGCGCCATCGCCGTCGGACCCGAAGTCCTGCTCATGGACGAGCCTTGCTCGGCCCTCGATCCGCGCTCGACGGCATCTGTCGAGGACCTGATCCGCGAGCTTCGCCGCAGCTACACGATCGTCATCGTCACTCACAACATGCAGCAAGCATCGCGCGTGTCGGACATGACTGCGTTCTTCTACGAGGGCGCGCTTGTGGAGTTCGGCGCCACCGACGAGGTCTTCACCAACCCCCGCAACCGCCAGACCGAGGATTACGTCACTGGCCGCTTCGGCTGATGCGCGCATCGCCACTGGAGCACACTCATGGGCGTCAACCTTCACGATGAGATGATCGAGCTGCGCCGCAGCCTGCTTGGCATGGGCGCGCTCGTCGAGCAGCGCGTGAGCCGCGTCGTCGACGCGCTCGTCGAGGGCGACCTCGAGGCCGCGGAGATGGTGCGCGCTGGCGACGACGAGGTCGACAGGCTCGAGGTCGCGCTCGAGTCGCAGTGCATGCGGCTCATCGCGCTCGCGCATCCGGTCGCGGGCGACCTCCGCTTCGTGCTCTCGGTGATCCGCATCTCGAGCGAGCTCGAGCGCATCGGAGACCTCGCGCGCGGCATCGCCAAGCGCATCATCAAGCTCTCGCAGATGGAGCCGGTGGACGTGTCGGCGCCCCTGGTCGACCTGGCCTTCGCGGCGCGCACGATGCTCTCCGACGTGCTCGCGGCACTCTCCAACGAGGATGCCGCGCTCTGCCGCCAGGTGCGCCGCTCCGACAAGCGTGTCGACGACATCCACAAGGCGGTGCTGATGTGGGGCCGCGAGGAGATCCCCCGGCACCCCGAGCAGTCGCGCGCCATGATCGAGATCCTGACCATGGCCCAGCGCTTCGAGCGCATCGCGGACATCACCACGAACATCGCGGAGGACGTGATCTTCGTGCTCGAGGGCCGTCTGGTGCGCCACGAGGCGGACTGATCCGCGCGGGGGCGGCCGGCGGGTCCGATACTGGGGTACGGAACGGGCAGCTGACGCACGGTTGCGCGGACGGGCGCGGGTCCCCGGGTTTGGCTATACTGCGCGGCTCGGCGCTTGGCGCCAGAGGCACACGCCATGCACTATCCCCACAAGACCAGCCGCCGCAAGAAGGTGCGCGCCGTCGGATTCCGCTCCCGGATGAAGACCCGCAAGGGCCGCAAGATCATCAGCCGCAAGCGCCGCGTCGGCCGCCGCATCAACCCGCGCAAGACCTGACCGCTCATGCGTGCGTCCCTGCGCGGCCTGCTCCTCGTAGGCATGCGCGGCGCGGGCAAGTCCGTCGCTGGCCGTGCCGCGGCGACACACACAAACCTGGCGTTCGTCGACCTCGACGAGAGGGCCCTGTCGCTCTGCGGAGACGTCACGGTCGCGTCCGTGTTTGCCGGGCCGGGCGGCGCAGCGCGCTGGCGGGAAGCCGAGCGTGACGCGCTCGGGCAGATTGTCGCCAGTCCCCATGGCCCCTGCATCGTGGCGGTCGGCGCGGGCGCGCCGGATCACGTCCCCACCGCCGACATCATCCGCCGCGCAAGGTCAGGTGGATGGCGCGTCGTGCATGTGCGCTGCTCGCCACAGGTGTGCGCAGCGCGACTCGCGGCGGATCCTGCGGGAAGGCCATCGGTCACCGGCACCGGACTGGTCGAGGAGATTGCCGCGCTCCACGCGAAGCGCACGCCGACCTACGAGTCGCTCTGCGACCTTGCGGTCGACGGCGAGCGTGCGCTCGCCGACGTGGCACTCTCGATCGCGCGCGCCGCAAGAGTCTCGTAGGCGTCTGCGGCGCGGTCCCAGTTGACGACGATCCCGTCGCCCTCGCCGCTCACCACGCCCATGTCGCGCAGCGCGGCCAGCGCAGCCCCCTGCTCGGCCGCCTTCTTTGTGGATCCCCAGCATGTGGGAAACCTGTGCACGCCCATTTCCACGCAGATCTCGAAGCACTTTGCGTGATCCGGGCCCTTCTCGTCCATCACCAGGTAGGTCGGCGAGCCCATGCCGCACTGCTGGAGGACCTGCTGCAGCACGCTCTTGAAGTTCATCTGGTGGCCGTGGCGGGCTGCAGCCTCCACATGAGGCCCGACATGCCGCATGATGAATGCGCGCGCGGCGTCGACGCCTCCATCGAGGTGGATCGCGGCCACCATCGCCTCGAAGACTGCAGCGGCCACCGACGGCGGCAGGCTGCCTGACCCTGGCACCATGCCCTTGCCGACGGCAAGCAGCGGCAGCAGCCCGGCGGACACCGCGTACTCCGCGCACATGCGACGGCTCACGAGCAGGCTCTTGACCTTCGTGAGCTCTCCCTCGAGGAGGTCGGGGTACCGCTCGTGAAGGTGCTCGCACACGACCATGCCAAGCACCGCATCCCCAAGGAACTCCAGACGCTCGTTGCTCCGTGCGCGCGCATCCGCGAGCGACGCGTGCGTCAGCGCCTGCTCGAGCAGCGCCGTATCGCGGAAGGCGTACCCAACCGCCGCCTCCGCCGCGAGCCGCACCTCAGGATCGATCGCCACGATGCGCTCCTGCGGGTCAGTCGACGCCCGCGAAGTAGCCGCTGCCCAAGTGCACCGCGAGCCGGCGTGCGTCAGCCGGGGTCGCGAATGCCGTAAAGACCGCAGCCATGCGGCGCGGGCCCGGATCGTCATGCTCGTCGAAGACCCTCACGATGCGGGCCGAGGCACGGACCGGCTCGACCAGCCCCGGAAGGTTCAGCTCGATGTCGACCGGCATGCCTTGGGGAAGCGGGCTGTCGACCTCGAAGCGCACGCCTGACACGGAGACGTCGTAGGCGTGACCCTCAAGCAGGCGCGTGTCAAGGTCTGGATGGGGCGAGTACGACCCATCCGTGCGCACCACGACGCGCGCACACCCAATCGGGGGTCCGAACCGGTCGGCGGCGCGCCGGTCGGTCGCAGGTGCTGGCATGGTGATGGTCATAGGTTGCGTTCTGGACTCGCTTGGCTCACGCACCCGCATCATCTGGCGAGGGTGCGGCACAGATCCATACGCCGGGGCGACCCACGTGGATCGTCCGACTTGCCCGCCGCAGTTGAAAAACGCGTGCGGGCGATGCATCGACAGGCAGCGTTCGCCGCCGGTCACCACATACTGACATGAAAACGCGCCCGCACAATCTCCATTGCGTGCCGCTACGCTCGCACAAATGCGAGGAATCGCGGGCAATCCGACTTGCGAACCTGAGATCCTTACCTCTCGGCATGCATCGCTGCTCGCGCCGCTGCACGGAAGTTCCGTCACCGTAGTCGGATACGGCAACCAAGGCCGTGCGCACGCGCTCAACTTGCGGGACTCGGGCGTTTCCGTGAATGTGGCCGGAAGGGCCGGCGGCGCAGGCATCGATGCGGCCCGTTCCGAGGGATTTCGCGCGGGCACCATCGAGGAGATGGTGCCTTGTGCCAGGCTGGTGATCGTTTCCCTTCCAGATGAGGTGCATGAGTCGGCCTGCCCGGGGATCGAGCGGCTGATGGCACAGAGCGCGACGATGGGCTTCCTTCATGGGACAAGTGTCCACTTTGGGCTCTTTCGTCCGCCGCCGGGCCGAACGGCCGTCATGGTCGCGCCAAAGGGGCCAGGCACCACGCTTCGCGCGAGATTTCTCGAAGGCCACGGCATCCCGGCGCTCTATGCGGTAGCCCACGATGGAGGAGATCCCGATGCCGCACGGGCACTGGCCCTGGCATGGGGTGCCGGCATCGGATGCGCGCGCGCTGGGCTCATCGCCACCACCTTCCGCGAGGAGGCGGAGACCGACCTCTTCGGCGAGCAGGCCGTGCTGTGCGGTGGCGTGATCGCGCTCGTGCGCGCCGCGTACGAGACGCTCGTCGATGCCGGCTATCCCCCGCTGCTTGCGTACATCGAGTGCTGCCATGAGCTCAAGCAGGTCACGGACCTTGTGCACGACCGCGGCATCGCGGGGATGCGGGCGGCAATCTCCAACACCGCCGAGGCCGGCGCTGACGAGGCGATGGCGGCGCTCGACGATGCAGGCCTCCGCGCGCGCATGCGCGCTATCCTCGAGCGCGTGAGGTCTGGTGACTTTGTGCAGGCTCTCGCGCGTGATGCGCGCGCCGGATTCCCGGCACTGATGGCGGCGCGCCAGAGGGCCGCAGCGCACCCGATGGAGGAGTCCGGACGCGCAGTCCGCGCGCTTCTCCCGTGGCTCCGCAAGGACGCGTAACGCCGATGGACCTCCTTGATGCCATGGTGCTCGGCGTCGTCGAGGGCATCACCGAGTACCTCCCGGTCAGCTCGACAGGGCACCTGATTCTTGCCTCGCGCGTGCTCGGTCTCGTGCCCGACCCGTCGGATCCGGGCTTCATCCAGGCGCAGCGTTCGGTCGACGCGTTCAACATCGCGATCCAGGGTGCGGCGGTGCTCGCCGTCGCCGGCCTCTACTGGCCACGTGTGGCTGGCATGATGCGCGCATGCGTGGCATGGACGGGCCTCGTGCGACGCGGCGCGAATCACCGGCTCGATGTGGTGCTTCTGCGCAACCTCGTGATCTCCTTCATCCCGGCGGCGGTGTTCGGGCTGCTGTTCGACGACGCGATCGAGGCTCGGCTCTTTGCGCCAGTGCCAGTGCTGGTGGCGCTCGCGCTTGGCGGCGTGCTCATGATCGCGATCGCGCCGTGGGTGCGCGCGCAAGCAAAGCTCGAGGGCTCAGGACATGGGCCGACTGGCTCGACGCTGCTGCCATGGCAGGCGCTCGTCGTGGGGCTGTTCCAGTGCGCTGCGCTATGGCCGGGCACGAGCAGGTCGATGTCGACGATCCTGGGGTCGATGGCGGTCGGACTGCGGCCGAAGGCTGCCGCGGAGTACAGCTTCCTGCTCGCGCTCCCGACGCTCGGAGCGGCGACCGTGTGGAAGGCGCGCGTGCTGATGGAGCCGGGCACAATCGACCAGCTCGGCGGACCGATCCCGGTCATCATGGGATTCGTGATGTCCGGCGTCGTGGCGGCCCTCTCGATCGCGTGGCTTGTGGGCTACCTCTCGCGCGGCGGGTTTGCGCTGTTCGGATGGTGGCGTGTGGTGCTGGCTGCGGTCATGGGGCTGTGCATCTGGATGGGCTGGCTGTCGCTCGCCCAGCCGCCCGCGACCTAGGATGCCTTTCCCATGAGCCAGCTGGCACTTGGACTTCGCGCGCTGCTCGTCAGGCTGACGGTGTTCTTCATCATGGCCGCGATGCTCGCGTGGGTCCTTGGGGGCACGCTGTTCCCGTCGCCGCAGTCGGTCACGTTCCCGGCCTTCGAGGTCGGCGGCGTGCGCTATGCGTGGCGCGTGACCGGCAACGCGCGTGATGCAGGGCCAGTGTCGTGGAGCCTCGTCCGCGCGCATGAGTCGGGGATGCGCCCCTTCGATGTGGGCGTGCCCGCGCCGTGGCTGCGCAC
>CAYPOZ010000040.1:0-1420 GCA_964412415.1 uncultured Isosphaeraceae bacterium
CTCGAGCTCCGCGGCGCTTGACGCGGTGCGGAAGAGCCGGTCGACGCGCATCAGCTTGAACAGGTCGCTCAGGTGCGAGTTGAGCCCGAACACCACCGACTGCATGCCGCGGTCGAGAGCCCGGTTGTGGAGGTCAATGCACGTTCCAAGTCCCATGCTCGGGAGCAGGTTTACGCGCGAGAGGTCGATGACCATGCACTTGCCGCGCCGGTCCCCGTTGCCGATCGCGTCGGCGACAGCGGCCACGATGTCGACGGACTCGCGCGGGCCGATCGTGGAGGTCATCACGGTGATGACCAGGTGGCCGTTGCGTTCGGAGATCGTGACTGGCTCTTGTCTGGTCATGGCTTCCGTGGCTCGGGCGCGCGGCCTGCGGTCGGGAACGTCCGTGAGGCGTGGGTCGAAGGGTCAATCAGCGTAATGGAGTGCGCGGCCCGGCGCTGCGCCTCCCGCAGGGTGCGCAGGACCCCGCGGGTCGCGCCATGGAGCCCGTCGTCTGCAAGCACGAATCCCGCCTCGAGGGGCTCGTCTGCGCGGATGGCCGACGGGTCGCGCGCGGGAAGGACGGGTCCATCGGGCGTTGGCTGGATCGCGAGCTTCGCCCGCACGAGCGCATCCACGATGCGCTGCGCGGCGGGGAGGTCGATCCCGCAGGCCTCCGCCAGCGACTCGAGGGTTGCGTGGCGCCCCGAGACGAAGCCCTGCACGACCTGCTCCATGAGGGCCGCGGCGAGCGCCGGCTCGAGGGAGGTCCGGCCGAGCGCAGCGACCGCGCGCACCTTGCCTCTCGCCTCGAGCGCCTGGAGCAGCGCGGAGATCTGCAGCCCGAAGAGCACGACCAGCCACATCACGTACACCCAGAACATGAAGAGGGGGATCAGCCCGAGCGACCCATAGAGCCTGCTGACCGAGAACGCGTTGGCCATGTACGCGCCGAGCGACCGGCGGCCGATCTCGAGCAGCAGCGCCGCAACAAGGCTGCCCAGCAGCGTTGGCCGAAGGCGCATGCGGGTGTGCGGCACGATGAGGTACGCGACGAGCACCGTGGCCCAGAGCACCAGGAATCCAAGCAGGACCGATGAGCTGCCCAGAAGGCCCTCGGGCACACCGCGCCCGGCCATGAACTGGTTGGCCTCGTGCAGCGCCCAGGGAATGGCGCCAAGCGTCAGCGGCCCAAAGGTGAGCAGGAACCAGTAGACGAGCACCCGGCGCAGCCACGACCTTCCGCGCGGCGCACGGCAGACGATGTTGAAGGACTCCTCGATAGCCACCAGGAGCCAGATCGCCGAGAACGCCACTGTGCCGACGCCGATCCAGCCGATCGCCGCGAGGTTGAGGCTTGCCGCGTAGGCCACCATGTCGCTGACCCACGTGCCCATCGGCACGGTGGTCGTGCCGCCGTTATCGATGTCGGGGCGAA
>CAYPOZ010000040.1:1430-4768 GCA_964412415.1 uncultured Isosphaeraceae bacterium
TGCGCCTTCGGTCGTTCCGGGCGCCATGGTTTCGGGTTGCGCGCCCTTCGTCGCCGCAGTACCCGCCGCGGCGCCCACCGCGACTCCTGAGCCGCCGGCCGGAGCCCCCAAGTGCCTCTCTCCCGGGAGTATGCCGAAGAGCATTCGGAAGCTCAGCGCTGCGGCCATCTGCGTGGCGCGCGCCTCCGCGAGATGCGCGATGCAGAACTTGCCGAGGTACACCCACTCGGAGATGCGCCGCGGGATCGCGGCATGATGCTCGCCTGCGCGGGACTTTGGGTGACCGGTGCTCAAGCGGTCGATGCTATCGGGCAGGGTCCTGCAATCCGCCCGACGCATCGATGATGGAGATGCCCATCAGGAGCGCGGTGGGGGACGCGGGCGCTGCGTCGGCGGCTGCAGGCGATGTCGCTGCAGCGACCGCGTCGCTCAGGCTCCGTGGCGCAGTGCCGGTGATCGTGATGCCTGGGACAAGGCGGCCCGCGGAGCATCGCGTGCGATCCGCCTGACGCTTCGCCGCGCCCCGATACCCGTCGAGCAGGAGGAGCGCCGACACGCTGCGCGCACCGGTTGAATCGAAGTGGTACTCGTTGGATCCCGATCCGCCCTGGCACGTGGGCGCTGCGGCATCGAGCGTGTCGTCGCCGCCGCAGTCGATCATCATGGCGAACGCCTGCTGCGCCGCAGCACCCTGCGCAAGGCCGTCGGCGCGGTAGGTGTCGTTGCCGCTTCGGTCGACGAGCACCGACACGCTCTGGTCCCACGCTGCGCCTTGCGATGCGGCGGTGCGGCTGAGGAACACGTCATCGCCGGAATCCTCGATCAGCACCCCGACGGCCTGATGGGCGGACCACCCGTGCGCATAGCGGTCGCCGCTCCAGAAGTCGCGGCCCCCTGTGTCGCGCGCGATGCCGATGCCGAGGTAGTAGCCGCCGCCCTGCGAGAACTCGCCGCCGAAGTAGCGGTCGTCGCCGGCGAGGTCAAGCATGATGCCTGTGCCACCTGCGAGTGCGGTGCGGAAGCCGAAGCCCACGCCCTGCGAGAAGGAGAGCGACGTCGCGGGAGTCAGGTAGGTGCTGGGCACGGATCCTGCAGCGCGGTAGCGGTCGTTTCCCTCGGCGTCGACAAGGGCGCCGAGCCCCGCAGGTCCGCCCACGCCCTGCACGAAGAGCGATCCCTCGTAGTCGTCGCTCCCGCCGATGTCCAGCAGAAGCCCTGCGCCGCCGATTGCCGCACCGCATCCCCATCGCTCGATGCGGTAGGTGTCGTTGCCGGCGCGGTCGACCAGGATTCCCGCGCCCGCGAGCGCGGCGCCAGCACCGAGCCATGGCGCGTCGTACCGGTCGTTGCCCGAGTGGTCGTCGATGACAGACATGCCGAGAATGCCTGCGGCCGGTCCCTGCAGGCCAGCGCCCCAGTAGCGGTCGTCGCCGGCGAGGTCGATGATCGCCTGCATGCCCGTGCGCACCGTGGTCCATCGGTACTCGTCGTTGCCGCCGGGGTCGAGCACTGCAGCGATGCGCGACATGTCGTAGGTGTTGTCGTCGAGGCTGCCGATGACGACCCACCCCAGCTCCGGCACCAGCTCCGCGGTGAGGATTGCGCCGGTCACCGCACCAGCAAGGGCATCAGGGAGCGGCTCGCGCTCGGATTGCGTCCAGTCGGCGGTGATGTAGAGGTCCGCGTCGAAGTGCGCGATCGCGCGCGCGAGCGCGTCGGCATCGATGCGGGTGGCGGCACGCATGGCATCGATGATCCGGGCAGTTGCCTCGTCGGGCTCGCCCTTGGTCATCCACTTGATGCGCGACACCATCGGGGGCGCCTCCTCAAGGATCGCAGCGAGCGCATCGCGCTCCATCCCCGAGGATGCGATCACCGGCTCGAGCGCGCGCTGCATGTGGAGCCCGGATTCCTCAAGCAGGAACCTCATCGCGAAGACTGCGCCCTGCGCGTGCGGCACCGGAATCGCGCCGTGGCGGGGTGCGAGCGGATCAGGTGGCGGTGAGGCATCGCCTGCAGCCCCGCTCGCGGTCGTGCCGGAGCTGCCGCCAGGTGCGCCCACATCGTCCGTGCGTGGCATCACGGGCTCGCGCACGTTGAAGGCCATCGCGGTTCCGCGCGCGGCCACCGCGAAGGGCTGCCGCTCGAGCGCCCTGCTGTAGGCGAGAGGTCCAGTCAGTGTGGCCGCCACAGGGAGCGCCCGCCAGGGGTCGTTGAGCACGGCCTTGACGGACCAGGGAACTTCAAGGTGTGCACGCACCTCGAGCCCCGCTGCGATCGCGCGCAACGTGGCGTCGCAGTCGGCCTGCATGCGCGCCTCGGCAAAGGCGTCTCCAACGCGGGTGCGCGCGAGCGCGGCGAGCTTTCCGGCCCAGTCGGGAGCCTGCATCAGGTCGGGCAGCGGTGGCAGCGGCGGCTCTTGCGTGGCGTCCGTGTCGCCAGACTGCGGGGCGGCGGCAGCCACGGCGGCGACGAGAGCCAGCGCAAGGAGTCCTGACCGACGCATGGGCGACGAGTCTAGACGCGCTACGCTCGCGGCATGCGGCGACGCAACTCCTCCACGCATCCCTTCACCGACGCATCGCGCGGCGTGCGCCTTCAGAAGGTGCTCGCTGACGCCGGCGTCGCGGCCCGCCGCACGTGCGAGGAGCTCATCGAGTCAGGCGCTGTGAGCGTCAATGGCACCGTGGTCGACTCGCTGCCTGCGTGGGTCGACCCGGCGAAGGACAAGATCAGCGTCGGAGGAAAGCCCCTGCGTACACGCGCGGAGACAAGGCGACGCTACGTGTACGTGCTGCTGCACAAGCCGCGCGGGTACGTGTGCACAAGCAGCGACCCCGAGGGAAGGCCCCGTGCGGCGGACCTCATCGAGCATCCCACGGGCGAGAGGCTGTACCCGGTCGGGCGACTCGACATGGACTCGAGCGGGCTGCTGCTGCTCACCAACGACGGCGAGCTCGCGAACCGGCTCACGCATCCGCGGTACGAGGTGCACAAGGGATACGAGGTGACGGTGCGCGGCGAGGTGGGTCCTGAGGAGGTGCGACGCCTCGAGCACGGCATCTTCCTGCCCGACCGCGACGAGCCCGGCCAGCAGGCGAGCGCATCGAGCCTGCGCATCATCAAGCGAGACCGAGAGCGCACGCTGCTGCTGATGGAGCTGCGCGAGGGCCGCAACCGGCAGATCCGGCGCATGATGCTGCGGCTGGGGCATCCGGTGCGCAAGCTCAAGCGCGTGCGCATGGGGCCGCTGCAGCTTCGCAGGCTTGCGGTCGGCGCGTGGAGGGACTTGACGTCTGACGAGCTCGCCGCACTGCGGGCGGCGGCATTCGTGGACG
>CAYPOZ010000040.1:4778-8976 GCA_964412415.1 uncultured Isosphaeraceae bacterium
CTCGAAGGCGTAGACTTGAGCCATGCCCCAGTACGAGTACGTCTGCGAGGATGACGGCGAGGTCATCACGCTCCTGCGCTCCATGAAGGATGCGGATGCGCCTGTGGAGGACCCTGCCGGCAAGGGCCGACGCTTCATCCGCAAGCTGAGCTGCTTCGGCGTCGCGGGGAGCGATGCCGGAACCGGCTCGTCGCACGTGCACCTCGGTTCGTGCTGCCCGTGCGGCAAGCCATCGAGCGCGTGCGGCCGCAACTGACCCTGCACCCGTCCAGCCCGGCATACGAATCATGATCCTCCACGGAGTCGACTTCTCGGGCGCCGACTCCGGCGGCAGCCACAAGATCCGCGTAGCGACGCGTGTGACGCGCGGCACGCGCGGCGCGCCGATGCAGCCGAGCTCGGCGCCTCGCGTGGGTGCCCGTGGACGCGGCGGAGGCCCACGTTCCGAGGCGCCGGAGACGACAGTCGAGCGCATGGACCGGCGCGGGCTGCTCGAGCGCATCCGCGCGAGCGCCACCGACGGGTCGCTCCACTTCTGGCGCATCGACGCACCCGTAGGGCTTCCGATGTCGACGCTCGCGTCGCACGGCCTTGGCGGAGACTGGCGTGCGGCGGCAGAGTGGATGGAGTCGTTCGGGGGTGCGCGCCCGTGGCGTGCGGCGCTGCGGAGCGCTGATCGCACGGAGCCGCGACGCACGGCCGACAGCGATGCCCGCACGCCGATGGCGCCGATGAACCTGCGCGTGTTCAAGCAGACTTGGACGCTCGTATGCGAGGTGCTGCTGCCTCTGGCGCGCGAGGGCGCCGTGTCGATCGAGCCGATGATGCCGGTGCGCGGAGCGGCCGTGTCGGTCGGCGAGGGTTGCCCGGCGAGCGTGCTGCAGCGGCGCGGTTGGCCATCACGCGCGTACAAGGGCAAGGGCGAGCCTCCGCAGCGCGTGCGCGAGGAGATCCTGCGGAGGCTGCGCGGTGCAGGCGTGCGCACGTCGGCAGCGGTCCAGCGCCAGGCTGCGGAGGACACCGAGGGCGACATGGTCGATGCGCTCATCCTCGCCACCGACCCGTGCGCGTGCGCGGTGCCGCACGAGGCGTTGGTCGAGGGCTGGGTGTGGTGAGCGAGTCGATTCGCGTCAACGAGATCTTCCACTCGATCCAGGGGGAGTCCACATGGGCTGGCTGCCCGTGCGTCTTCGTGCGCCTCACGGGATGCCCGCTGCGGTGCACGTACTGCGACACCGAGTACGCGTTCCGCGAGGGCAATTCGAGGCCACTTGAGGACGTGGTGCAGCAGGTGCACGCGATCGGGTGCCCGATCGTCGAGGTGACCGGCGGCGAGCCCCTTGCGCAGCGCGCGTGCGCGGCGCTTGTGCAGCGGCTGCTTGATCTTGGCCACACGGTGCTTGTCGAGACCTCGGGCGCGATGGACACGTCGGTCCTCGATCCGCGCGCGCACGTCATCCTCGACGTGAAGACGCCGGGCTCCGGCGAGCACGCGCGCAACCTTGCGTCGAACCTCGACCGGCTCCGTCCCCATGACGAGGTGAAGTTCGTGGTCACCGACCGCGCCGACTACGACTTCGCGAAGGCCACCATCACGGAGCACCGGCTTGCGGAACGCTGCCGTGCGGTGCTGCTGTCGCCTGTCTTCGAGCAGGCGAAGGGTCTCGAGATCCTTGGCGCGCGCTCTCTCGCGCCGAGGACGCTGGCGGAGTGGATGCTCGCGGACCGGCTGCCTGCGCGCATGAACCTGCAGCTGCACAAGTTCATCTGGGAACCCAGCACGCGGGGCGTGTGAGGGCCCTGACCCGCGCGCGGGGTGCTGGCGCAATCGCCAAAAAAAGCGACGCCGCGGGGTTGCCGCGGCGTCGGATGCCCAGGAGAGGACTCGAACCTCCAAGGGTTGCCCCACCAGCACCTCAAGCTGGCGCGTCTGCCAGTTCCGCCACCTGGGCTTTCGGAAGCGAACGAAAGAGTATAGCGGGCGGCGGTCCCTAGCATCGGGCCGTGAAGGAGCCTGCCCGAGCCCCAGAGATCGAGAACCGCAAGGCCCGGCACGACTACGCGATCGAGGACACCCTCGAATGCGGGATCGAGCTGCTGGGCACCGAGGTCAAGTCGATCCGCGACGGCAAGATGAGCCTCGCCGAGGGGTTCATCATGGCGCGGGCCGAGCCACCCTCGCTTGAGCTCCACGGCGTCCACATCGACGAGTACCCGCCCGCGGGCCGCGACCGCCAGCATGAGCCGCGCCGCGTCAGGAAGCTGCTCGCGCACCGCCGCGAGATCGTGCGGCTCGCCACCGAGGTGAAGGCCAAGGGAGTCGCGCTGGTGCCGCTGAAGGTCTACTTCACGAAGGGGCGCGCAAAGGTGCTGCTCGGCGTGGGCAAGGGCCGCAAGAAGGGCGACAAGCGACAGGCGATCGCCGACCGCGAGATGCGCCGCGACATCGACCGCGAGATGGGCCGCAGGCGCTGAGCGCTCAGGCGCCGGTCCAGGCGTTCAGCAGGATCGCGAGGTCGATGCCGTTGGTGGTGCCGTCGCCGTTGAGGTCGGCTGCGGCGGTCTCCCACGACGACAGCAGGATCGAGAGGTCGAATCCGGTGACAAGGCCGTCACCGTCAAGATCTCCCACTACCGAGGGTTCGCACTGGAGCCTGAACACCTCGACCTCATCCACCACAGCCTCCACGAGCGAGCCGGCGCCGAGGTCCCGCGCGAGGAGTCGCAGCCGGAACTGCGTGCCCAGCGTCGGGAACACGTCGTTGAGCCTCCACGTCCTCACGACCCACGCGTTGGCGTTCTCGGTGACAAGCTCGTGCAGGGTCCAGGTGACGCCGTTGTCGTTGGAGACCTCGATGGGCATCGAGTCGGAGTTTGGCGCTGCGCCACGGTCGTTGGAGTACCAGCGCGCGTAGCGAAGGTAGGTGGGACCGCTCCCGCTTGCGTCGATCGCCGGGCTCATGAGTGTGGTGGTTCCGCCATCGACGTCAGCAATGCCGATTGCGCCACCCACAGGTCCCTGCCCGGTGAAGAAGCACTGCGTGCCATCGGGTGATGCGTCGTTCTCGGGCTGCGCCGCAGTGCCGTTGGGATCTGCGCGCACCCAGATGCCGGCCGTTGCGTTGTCGCTAGGCGAGCCGACGGTCCATCCGCGGTCCTGCTCGAAGTCGTCATCGAAGATCGAGTCGATGCCGAACGCGGACTGCGAGCGGTTGAGCGTGGCGGGGGCGCCCTCGGGGGCCGTGATCGTCTGGCCCGTCGATGCCTGGGCCTGCACGTACCAGGCGAGGTTCGAGCCGCATGCGGTCGCAGGGAGGCTCGCCTCGAAGATGTCGCCGCCAGCGGAGCTCATCGGGATGTCGGAGAAGTTCGAGGATCCCTCCTCGCGCCAGCGGAGCACTGCGGTGCCGGGCACGAGCGTCGACATCACGCCACGCACGCGCGCACGCACGCGTGTGGTGCCGTTGGGCTGCGCGAACTGGGGAGTGCCGAAGGGGAAGTCGATCGCGATCGGCGCGAGCGGGGGGCCAGGCATGCCGTGAGCGGAGAATCCCGCCTGGATCTGCTCGTAGTGGGGCGTGCCGTCGCCGAGCACGGCGTTGTCGTCGTCGAGCACCATGAAGTCGATGGTGATGTCGGGGTTGATCGCCGTGCCCGTGTGGAGGAGCACGGAGTCAAGCGCGATGCCGCGGATGATGTCGAGTCCCTGGCCGGGGTACGCCTTCTCGAGCAGGAGCCTGGTGTCCCACACGCATCCGGAGATGAGCTGCCCGCACGAGTGGATCGCGCTGCCGCAGGAGGAGCAGCCCGACGGGAGGTACTGGCAGTCATTGTCCGCACGGCGGATTCCTGCGCCGCACGTGGAGAAGCCGTCGGCGAGCCGCGGGTTGTCGGTGACGAGCAGTCCGACGACGTCGCTGAAGCCCTCGCCGTACTCGCCCTGGCCGCTGCCGGCCGTGGCCACCAGATGGTGCCCGTACTCGTGGTGCACGACAGTGCCGAACGCGGTGTTGTTGCACGAACCGCCCGAACGGTAGAAGTTGATCGAGCTCCCGTTGTAGAAGGCGTTGCAGCTGTTGGCGATGTTGACGTTGATCGGGAAGGCGGTCGCGCCCTCCTGCGTGGTGATCACCGGGAACTCGGGGTTGAAGCGGATCACGAGGTCGCGTGCGATGATGGCGTGCAGGTACGCGTTGAC